>CAYTWF010000184.1:0-1514 GCA_964441705.1 uncultured Butyrivibrio sp. | reverse complement strand
TGTACATGCCAATACCCACCATAAAAAATCAAGGTTGCATTAGATTGCTTGTATAATTTCCGTTGTCCATTCTGATTCCGAATATTGCTGTTGCCTAAATTATCATTTCTGAACGTAATATGGTTGTCTGAGTAGTTTACAATATATATTACATCACCCCAGCTGGGTGCCGTGGTGCCCGGCGTTCTAAAAATGTGTGATATCCCCGCGTTAGACCCTACGGATGTAATAATCACTAACGAGACGTCCGTGGACAGCTGTAACGTTGTGTCGTTGGCTATGTCGACCGTGATATATGCGAGCGTCAATCTGCCTAAATCTGATATCCTGCTGATGTTTTGCAAGTGCGACCCCTCGAAACCGACAGTGCCAAAGCCATTCCCGATGAAAACATCGCTGAATATGTCGGTTCCCACTCTAACAATCGGAGCTTGCATCTGCACCCCGAAGTCCGACCTCAAATTAAGATGACCTGCGCTATCTGGCGCAATTTGGCCGGCAAATGTCCCTAAAAAATTATACCATTCTATCGTTTGCGAGCTGGTCCCTTGGTAGATTAGTTTCAACCCGGTATTATCCAATCTCCCTTTTCTGCTTGCAAATGTAGGCGGCAGATCAATATATCCGTCAGATTGCATTGTGAGTGTGCCAAGCGTCCCCTCATTAGCCGTTATCTCGCCTTTGACCTCGGCGTCCTCGAACTTCGCCCTGCCATTCAAAAAGTCAAGCATCAGCTTGGGCTGCCACGAACCAGAGTCACCCGTATATGTTTGATAATTTGTCGTATTATCTACGCCTCTTTCTGAAATCATCCTGCCTTTTATGGTACTGCTTGGGTCTGTATCCCCCGTGAAAACAGCACCGCCAATCTTGGCAAACGCAGCAACGAGAGAATCCACGAAGACCGCCTCCCATTGATTGAATGCTTTCCAATACTCTGTATTAGTTGTAGGAATCCCTGCATTAGGCGTGTCTTTAATTAGTAAATACAGCGTTCCTCCATACTGAACATATGGTGCATACCCTGCTTCTCTCCGATACCATTTTGTATTGTCGTAATACCCCGCTGGATATGGTATAGCACCGTCAGAGCCAACAGGAGAATACCCCGTGTCCTCAAACTGACCGTTTGCTTCATTCCACGTCCACCATGTGTTGGTAGTTTCATCCACGTATGGAGCGCCGCCACCACGAGTGATTGTCACTACATCCTCAATATCGTTCGTGGGGTTTTTCGCCTTAATGCTAAGCGTCTTAAATTTGGCAGTGGCAGAATTTATTGTAACCTGGTTGCCGCTTCTTGTAACTCCTGTTGGCGGCGTGGCGGTGAAAAATGCTGCACCGTCCGCACTGTAATACCAATACTGTATCGTTGTGTTCACGGCAGTCCCAGTTACGGTCACGCTTGCGGGAACGGGTATATTCCCTTTTGTTATGGATATGGCTTTTGCGGATGGATTTAGATGTATTGATTTTGCAGGCTCACCGTCTGCGCCAGGCTCACCGTCCTCACC
>CAYTWF010000183.1:0-1549 GCA_964441705.1 uncultured Butyrivibrio sp. | reverse complement strand
CTACCTCCAATGCAAATTGCGAATACATCAGTGTATTACACCAAATGTACCGTTCTTAAAAGTAACCATGTGGATGAACCGTATGCTCTTCCTTTGCATTTACTGCCGAAAGAATCGTGTCACCCAGCATCAGTCCACGTTGTATACTGTAGAAACCGAATCGTCTCCGTATGTCATCAACCGCTGCATCCATCTTCATCATTTTGTCTCTCAATTCTGCATTATGGAATAAATCCAGCTGCTCCCAATAGTTATCATTCACAAGGTCTGCTCCACGAATACCAACACTCCTGATCGGCTTCTGCCAGTTATAGCTTTGCTTAAAAAGTCTGAATCCTGCATCAGCAATCTCTTTTGTAATATTCGTAGCATTTGAAACCTTTGTCTGTTTTGTGTATGAATGCAGCTCATTATCACGGATACTGATTTCTACCGTCCTGCAACGAAAACCATTCTCTCTTAGTCTCGCTGCAACACTCTCTGCAAGAACATACAATACAATTTTTACATCTTCGTCATTCTCTAAATCTCTTGGAGTGGTTGTACTATTTCCAATTGACTTAACCGGAGCTGATGTATTCTCTTTTCTTACTGGTGAAGTATCATAGCCGTTTGCAAATGCCCACAAGATACTTCCCATTTTACCAAGATAACTGTTCAACCATTTTTCATCAGCCCTTGCTATATCACCTATGGTATGAATGCCCATTTTCTGTAATTTACTGTCTGTACTTCTTCCCACATATAACAAATCAGAAGCCGGAAGATTCCATGCTTTTGTCTGAAACTCATCCTTATACATGGTTGTGATGGCGTCGGGTTTCTTATAATCAGAACCAAGCTTTGCAAATATCTTATTAAATGACACACCAACACTTACTGTTATGCCAAGTTCTGATTTCATGCGATTACTTATTTCATGTGCAATCTTGTAACCATCACCTTTAATAGAAGCACTTGCTGTAACATCCAGCCAGCTTTCATCAATTCCATAGGGTTCCTGTAAATCCGTGTACTCACTGTATATCTCGTGAGCCATTTTTGAAAAACGAAGATACAAGTCCATTCTCGGAGGAACAAATGTAATGTCAGGGCAAACCTGTCTTGCCTGCCACAGAGCCATTCCTGTCTTTACTCCATGTTTCTTCGCTACATAATCAGCAGTTAATACGATTCCGTGTCTTGCCTCCGGATCACCACCTACTGCCACAGGCTTTCCACGAAGCTCCGGATGATGCAACAGCTCAATACTCGCATAACAGGAGTTAATATCACTATGTAAAATCACTCTGTCTCCCACAACATTCACCTCCAGTCTGTATGTGTTGTATTGCTTCTTGCAGGTACAAGTATAACTCTCTCATAAAGAGATTGTCAACGGACACATGTGTCCTTTCATCTCTCATACAGAGATTTTACACTTGAAATATTCTATTATCTGATATATACTGTAAGAGAAAACTATACATAATATAATCATAGGAATGAGGCGAGAATATGAGAAACATAGGTGATATCATTTCTTCTAACAGAAAGAAACTGAAGTTAT
>CAYTWF010000182.1:492-1600 GCA_964441705.1 uncultured Butyrivibrio sp. | reverse complement strand
TCGGCTCTTTTGACCGTTCTCATTCACGTGGCGTCTCAGCATGGGGAGCATGTCGTAATTTTGATACATCCCGTACCGATCTTTGGCTCCGCTGATCTCGAGGATGTAATACTCCAATTGCGATTCTACCTTCGCGTGATTTTTCAAGTACACCCGCTTCACACGATAGCCATAAGCTGCCATGCATCGATTGAATAACAAACCGATCAGCAAGGCGACGACGGCCACCAGGAGCGTGGGCCATGGGCGCACCATCCAGGCGAGCACCTGAGAGGTTGGTATCTTTTTCGGCATGCTGAAGATGAGCGTCAGCGTCAACACGAGCGATGTCGCAATGCTGATGATTTCCTGCAAGCCGTTGACGGCGCGCTTAATGAACATACTGAAATCGCCCACTTCAAGCGTCATGTTGTTCAGCGCCGCCTGTAGGGATGCTTTGTGGCGCGGCGATGTCGCCGTCTCGTAGTCGATCTCCATGGCATGCGACTTGAGATCGATCATGATCTTTTCGTTGATCGTTTGGCGCAGCATGGTCGCCTTGTACAGCAGATATCGATCGAGCATTTGCACCAAACACGTGCTGCCGTAGACGATAATGCCCGTGATCAACAGACGCGACCAATCGGCGGCAAAGGCCGCATCCAAAATGTATTTCAGCCCGATGATGGGCAGATAAATCGCCACCACGGCAACGACGGCGCAGATCAAGTGCAATGGTATGCAATTGGGATCGATCGCGTGCACCGTCTTGAAAATCCAGTGCATGACCTTTCGACGCTCTCGGCCGTTCATGATGTCTTGTTCCTTTTTCATGACAAAACCTCCCCCGAAAAGTCATCTTTGTAGTATTTCGCTTGCGTCTCAAACATGTCGTAATACAGGCCTTTTTTGGCCATCAGGTCGTCGTGGCTGCCCGATTCCTTGATCTCGCCGTCCTCCAAGAAAAGAATGCGATCGCAAAATTGCGTGGAAGACAATCGGTGCGAAATAAAGACCGTCGTCCGATCTTTGGCAAAGGCCAGATACTCTTGGTAGAGCGCCGCCTCCGCCAGCGGATCGAGGGCCGACGTCGGCTCGTCCAATAACAGGAGATGGCCGCCTTTATACA
>CAYTWF010000182.1:0-456 GCA_964441705.1 uncultured Butyrivibrio sp. | reverse complement strand
CTCCATGCCGTCGTCGTTGACGTAGCGCGTCAAATGCGTTTCCAAGCCATTGGGCAATGTTTCGACGAATGATTTCAGATCGGCGTCGTCCAGGGCCTGCCACACGCGATCCCGATCGAGCACGTCCAAGGTCTCGCATGCGACGTTTTCGGCCAAGGTCATCGCAAAAAGCACCACATCTTGGAAGATCAACGTCGTGTAGGCGTAGCGGTCGCGCGGATTGACGTCTTGCAAGTCGACGCCCCCGATCAAGATGCGCCCTTCGTCGGGCGTCAAAAGCCCTGCAACCAATTTTGCAAGCGTCGTCTTGCCGGCACCGTTGCCGCCGACGAGCGCCAGCTTTTCGCCCGGGCGAATCCTGAGATTCAAATGTTTGAAGACCGGCGTGTCGCCGTACAAAAACGAGACATCTTCGAACACGACGTCCGCCATGCCATCCCGCATGGTCTTCGGATG
>CAYTWF010000181.1:0-1613 GCA_964441705.1 uncultured Butyrivibrio sp. | reverse complement strand
CTGCGCCCCAAACAGCAGAAAGCCGCCGCGCCCCAGGAGGACTACGGCGACGAGCTCACGGACTATGACGAGCCGGACGGCTACGGGGACGAGGACGATGACGGCCCGCCCTGGGACGAGGAGGACGATGACGGAGAGGAGGCGGACAAATGAGGTTTACCAACAGCCCCTATGAAAAGATGATGCAGCAGAAGCCCCGCCCCCAGGCTCCGGCCCCGGCAAAGCCGCCCAGGGGCTCCCGGTGCTCCGGGTGTCCCTACTGGCGCGGGATTGGCTGCGTGTCCTGCTACCGGGAGCTTATGCGGGCCCCGGCTGGCGGGAGGTGACGGCTTGGCCCGTGAACTGACACGCGAGGAAAAACGGGCGATCCGCGCCCTGGTGACAAAATGGTGTGCCAACTATGACCGGGAGTGCGGCTGCCTGCCCCTGGACTGCGAGTGCTATATGCTGGGGAAATGCTGGACGGGGGCGCTGTGCCGCTACTTTCGGGAGGCGGTGCTGCCCCTTGATCCGGCGCTGGAGGCCGCCCTCTTGACCGAGGGGCCCAGGCCGGATTTTAAGATTTGCCCTATCTGCGGCGGGCCCGTTGCCCCGGATCGGCGGCAGGCTTACTGCTCGGCGGCCTGTGCAAAGAAAGCCCACCGCCGGCAACAGCGGGAATATATGCGGAAAAAGCGGGGCTGGGGCGTTGACAATTAGGCCCCCGAAACCCCGCTGATTACAAGGCTTTCCGGGGCCGCTTTTGGGGTGGGCCGTGTGTTTCTACGGCCTGCCCCTGTTTGGCCCGGATGCTGTCAACATCTTAAAAGGAATTGAAAAGCTGTTAATCTGGAATATCGTTTGGAAAGGGGATGTCATACGCTTGAGATAAAAGCAAAATATTTTCTTTGAATACTTTTCTAAACTGCTTCATTGCTCGAGAAAACGTGGCATCTTCCCAATCTCCACTACTGTTCTTATATATTATCCCGGAATTTTTAACCGAGCTCAAACTATCCAAGAACAGATTACAGGCGTTTATCATTGCTCTCAACCAACAAATAGTATCAGAATTAAACTTATATTTGGATAAAACCGATGCAATCTCTCGCTTCATTTCAATGGCAGATTGAACACACCATGATTTTATTTCCATCTCTACTGGATTGATCAAAATACGTTTAGTTTCAAGATAGTAGAAAAGTTCTTGAATACCATTTTTTGATGTTTCAGTATATTCCCATGATACACCCCCAAATGGCGTATCAATCCCAGTAATTTTAATACCCATAGGCTCCGCTCCCTCTTATTTTATAAACCAATTATAGCATTTTCTGAGTACTATTCAATCGCAGATTTTGGCCCAATTAGGGCGATAGATAGGAGGATGATTATGGACAAGAAGTATGACCAGGATTTTGCCGATCTGGAAGTGAAGCGGCTTTGCGGGGTGTTCGGTACGCCGATCCCCGCGCTGCCCCCGGAGCGTGACAAGGCGCTGGACAAGGTAAAGGAGCCGCCCCGCACCAGCCGGAGCCTGGAACGGGAGGAGCGGTGACAAAGAAACGCCGCCGCCCTATCCATCTTCATGTGATGGTGTCCGAGGAGGAGCTGGCGCTGATCCGGGAGCGCAT
>CAYTWF010000180.1:0-1615 GCA_964441705.1 uncultured Butyrivibrio sp. | reverse complement strand
TGAGGAGGATGAAGATGAATAAACTGATCGATGTAATCACAGAAGAAGTAACGAAAGCATTTGTCGCTTGCGGCTATGATGCGAAATACGGAAGAGTTACTTTGTCAAATAGACCGGACCTCTGTGAATATCAGTGTAACGGAGCAATGGCTGCCGCAAAAGAATATAAGTGCGCTCCATTTATGATCTCCGATAAAATTGCAGAAGCACTTTCTTCCAATGCAATGTTTGCCATGGTTGAATCTGTAAAGCCAGGCTTTTTAAATATGAAAATCTCCAGTGAATATCTTGCTGGATATTTGAATGATATGCAAAGGGACAACGGAAGATTCGGATGTGAGGAAGCGAAGAATCCGAAGACTATCATGATCGATTACGGCGGACCAAACGTAGCGAAGCCATTACATGTAGGACACCTTCGTTCTGCAATCATCGGCGAGAGTATCAAGCGTATCGGAAAATTCATGGGTCACAATATGGTCGGGGATGTACATCTCGGCGATTGGGGACTTCAGATGGGACTGATTATCACAGAGCTGAAGCTAAGAAGACCAGAGCTTGTATATTTTGATGAGTCATTTGAAGGAGACTATCCAACAGAAGCACCATTTACCATCTCGGAATTAGAAGAAATCTACCCAACAGCTAGTGGTAAATCCAAAGAAGATCCAGAATATAAAGAAGCTGCAATGCAGGCGACTTTTGAACTGCAGCATGGAAGAAAAGGATATCAGGCATTGCTTGGACATATCTTAAATGTATCCGTTACCGATTTGAAGAGAAATTACGAGAACCTCAATGTTTCCTTTGAATTATGGAAGGGTGAGTCAGATGCACAGCCTTATATTCCAGATATGGTACAGAAGATGAAGGACGACGGATTCGCTTATATCAGCGATGGCGCTCTGGTTGTGGATGTCAAGGAAGAGACGGACACCAAAGAGATTCCACCATGCATGATTCTAAAATCAGACGGAGCATCTTTATACAACACCACCGATCTTGCAACCATGGTATGGCGTATGCAGGATTACAACCCAGACGAATTGATCTATGTAGTAGATAAACGTCAGGAATTGTACTTCACACAGGTATTCCGCTGTGCGAGAAAGACCGGCATTGTGAAACCAGAGACAGAGCTGAAGTTCTTAGGCTTCGGTACCATGAACGGCAAGGATGGCAAACCATTTAAGACCCGCGAAGGCGGCGTAATGCGTCTGGAGTATCTGGTGTCTTCCATCAACGAAGAGATGCTTAAGAAGATCAATGAGAACCAGAAGACCAAAGAGGGCTTAGACATTGATCAGGACGAAGCAGTTCAGACAGCGAAGACAGTAGCACTTTCTGCTATTAAATACGGAGATCTTTCCAACCAGGCAAGCAAGGATTATATCTTTGATATCGACCGATTCACTTCCTTCGAAGGAAACACAGGACCATATATTCTGTACACCATCGTTCGTATTAAGTCTATCCTTGGAAAATACACAGCCACCGGAAAAGACCTGGCAGCTTGCTCTTCTGTTATGAAAGCGGCTGATTCGGACAGTGAGAAGGATCTGATGCTTGCATTATCTAGATTCAATTCTGTAATGGAGAATGCATTTGAAGAGAC
>CAYTWF010000179.1:0-1616 GCA_964441705.1 uncultured Butyrivibrio sp. | reverse complement strand
AAATGTGAGCCACCACTTGAAGATTCAGAGCTTGAGGTAATTTGGCGAAGTGCTAAAAACTTCTTCAAAAAAATATCTTCAAGTCCAGATTATATTCCACCAGAAAAATATAATGACTCAAATAGTTATAAGCCAGATGACTTTACCGATGTTGGACAGGCTAGCGTTCTTGCTAAATATTTTAGTAATGAACTTAGATACTCTCCAGCCACTCATTTTATCCGCTTTAAGGAATGCTACTGGGAAGAGTCTGATATTGGTGCTCAAGCGGTGGTCCATGAGTTAACTAGGAGACAATTAGTCGAAGCAGAAAAAGAGATGGCTGAAGCAAAAAAGCAATTAACTGACTGTGGTGCTCAAGAATTAATCGATGAAAAAGGTAAAAAAGCAACTGAATTAATGAATGAAAAACAGCTAGAAATTCTTAATAGATATCTTGTTGCTCAAGCATATAAGAAGTTCGTTTTAGGAAGACGTGAATCTAAATACATAAGTGCATGCTTAAAAGAAGTAAAACCAATGATAGAGATTGCTACGTCAGAACTTGACTCTGATCCTTTTTTGATTTGTACACCTAGAGCCACTTATGATTTGAGAAAGGGAATTGAATCAGCAAGACCTCACGAGCCAAGTGATTTTATTACAAAGATTACTGCGGCTTCACCAAGTGATAAGGGTAAACAAATATGGCTTGACTGTCTCAATAAGATATTCGTTAAAAATCCAGAGCTTATCGATTACGTTCAAATGGTCTGTGGTTTAGCTGCTATTGGAAAAGTAATGGTTGAAGGGATGATTATCGCCTATGGTGATGGAGGTAATGGTAAATCAACATTTTGGAATGCAATATTTAGAACGCTTGGTCTATATTCAGGAAAGATATCAGCTGATACATTAACTACTTCTTGCAAAAGAAATACAAAGCCGGAAATGGCGGAAGCAAAAGGTAAAAGACTCCTTATTGCTTCTGAATCACAACAAGGTGCAAGACTAGATGAATCAATGGTTAAACAGTTATGTTCAACAGATGAAGTTGAAGCTGAAAAGAAGTATAAAGATCCTTTCCATTTTGTGCCTTGTCATACGCTAGTCTTATACACAAATTACCTACCTAGAGTAAGTGGTATTGATGATGGAATCTGGTCACGCTTATTCGTTATTCCGTTTAACAACAAGTTAAGAGGCGGCAAGGACGATATCAAGAACTATGCCGATTTCCTTTTTGAGAACGCAGGTGAATACATTATGAAGTGGATTATCGAAGGAGCTAAAAAGGTGATTGATATTAATTATCATTTACCAACGCCAAAAGTTGTGCAGGATGCAATTGATGAATATAGAGAGCAAAATAACTGGTTTAATCACTTCATTGAAGACTGTTGTGAGGTTGATTCAAAAGCAAAAGTAAGTTCTAGTGCATTGTATTCCGCGTACAGAAAATACAGTGCTGAAAATGGTGAGTTCGTCAGAAGCACAACTGAGTTTTATTCTACACTCGAAAAGAACGGATATAAAAAGGTTGTTGAGAAGCGCATCAAGTATATAAAGGGTTTGAGTCTTTCTGTTAGTAGTGAATGCTTTGAGGACTTCCTTACATAGTAAGGAAAAATGCAAAA
>CAYTWF010000178.1:0-1622 GCA_964441705.1 uncultured Butyrivibrio sp. | reverse complement strand
ACCATTTTTTAATGCTATCCCACATATCAAAACCTCCTTCAAATTATGGTGGAGGTGTGGGGAGTCGAACCCCAGTCCCAGCCCGTTCCATTTGGCTTTTCGGGCTGGTCGAATCCATCCACCCCCACTTTCCCCTATCTGCACAAGTCTTCTACGCTACCACCAAGGCTTGAAAGCCTCGCTTTTATCTGTTTAGGCAACATCTCTATATCCTCATATGCGGCCAACCGATTTAATGCGAAAGTTACCATGTTAAATTCTTCAAAGCATAAGTAACATTGCAGCTTCGCACTATCCACACCTACAATATCCGCATTGCCAAATTCGTCTCGTGTGGTTATTCTTTTCATGGGATGCCTCCTTCACATAAAGCAACTAACCGGCCAGCCTTTTACCCTACCTTGCCAAGTTTACGCAGTCTACCTTCCAATACAGCCTTCAACTTATCCGCATGTTGGGCAGTAAGATCGTTCCATTTTTTGATACCAAACTTTTCTTTTATCTGGACAATTTCCTCATCCGTGGCCTCCAACTCTGCCAACAAGTAGCCTATTTCCCCTACCTGTTCATCCGTGGCAAGTTCCTTTTGGGGCTGCTTGGTGCTTTTAGTTTCCTTGGCTTTCTTTTTAGCCTCATGGGCAGCGGCCACCTTTTCCGCTGCCTCCCTTAGCCAGTCATCCCGGGCGTTTGCTGCCAGCCATCGGGCATAACCTGCCGGGACATCTCCCAACTTTTCCCCTTTGTGTTTGCCGAAGTCAAGGACTATGTCAGCCGGGTTACCCGCCACAGGGACCTGCTTGGTCGTCTGGGTGTTGTTACTGGCTCCTTCTCTACCACCGGCCCGTGCCGTGTACTTGCTGGCATCTGCCTCCCAGTAGATGTCGGCGGCGAAACCAAGGGCCTTGCAGGCCACGGATATGGCGTCGGTTAGGGCCATTTTGAAGCATTCGTCGGAGGTATACAGCCCGGACCTTTCCTTTGCCACAAAAGAGCTCCCGCCAGTTCCAGGTATGGCCGCCGACCATTCGTCATCCACCTTGTAATGTTCATTAAACATCTATTACTGTTGCAGGAAAACTGCCTCTGCAAGGTTCATTTCTATAATTTATTAACACTCCACCTGTTGGAGAAGGTGATACTTTTATATAGAGATGTCTAACATCATTGATATTCCCTTCGTACTCATAATCACCTTTTACAGCTTCTATAAACTCATTCTTATCATGGTGTCCTTTACTATAATATCCAGTTGTGCTAACTCCTTCAAACTCTACAACTCTTTCAATTTTTAAGGGATATTTGCTCATAACCTTCACTCTCCTCATTTCGCATAAATAACATACTTCCAGCCAACCCCGCAAGGACCGAAGTTTTCTGTCAGGGCTTTCAGCCTCCACATGGGATTTATATCTGTTTTCCCCTTCAGCCGGCCTGCCCTAATAGTTCGCAGGGCCGCCTTTGGCGGTGTCCGTACCGCATTATATAGCTTCATCATTTGCTACACCCTACCTTTGCTTTCTCTTCTGCATACAGCCCAGGGGCCATTCCCAGTAGTTTCCCGCCAGGATATTCAGCCAGCCTATCCTTATCAGATACCCACACTACCCCACTACCATCACATA
>CAYTWF010000177.1:0-1626 GCA_964441705.1 uncultured Butyrivibrio sp. | reverse complement strand
AAAAAACAGTATAAAAAAGTTTATGTAACTTCTCTCATATACTCTATTTTTATTTATTAGTTAATAAAGGTGTATAATTTAGTTATATACCTTTATTTTTTTTATATAGTTGTTAATAAGTTAAAATAAGATTATATTTGTAAAAGTATAATAATTAGACTTAATTTTTTAATTAATAAAGATATGGAAAAGAAGAAGCATCATAGAATTTTATGGGTATTAGACCGTGCACATGGTAAGAATGTTCAAGGTAAGCAGAGTACTGATGGAAGTTTTATTGAATGGGAATATAGTGAAAGAGTTGTTAAAGAATTAGAAACAGCATTTAATCAATTAGGAATAGATTATGTAAGAACTGTAACAGGTGATGATGAGATAGGTTTATCAAATAGAGTTAGTATTGCAAATTCATATGTTGAATCAGGTAAATATGATTATGTTTTTTTATTATCATTACATAATAATGCATCAGTTAAACCAAATACAGGAACAGGAATTGAAGTATTTATTGCACCATCTTCAAATGATGAAAAATTAAAATATAGAGATAAATTTAATGAAGCAATTGCAGATAAATTTTGTAGTTTATTAGAACAGAAATTTTCAAATAGATTTAAATTACGAAGAGATTATCCAGATAAATTATATAAGCAAGCACCATTTACTGTACTTCAAGGTACAAAGAGTAAACCAGCAAAGTATTCAGGTGTATTAGTTGAGTTTGGATTTATGGATAATGATAAAGATTTAGAATTATTAAAACAAGATAAAACATTTAATGATTATACTGAAACTCTTATATATACAGTATATATACTTAATAGTTTAATTGGATATAAAAATTTTATATTTCCTAATGGAAAAAAATAAATTTTAATTAAAATGGATTACAGGTATTGGTCAAAACCACAAGATAAATTATTCAAGGCATGGATCACTTATTATAAAGAAGATAATCAAAAAGAATTAACAAAAATTTATAATGAGTTATTAACACCTATGAAATTAATTGCAGAACATATCACCAATGATGAAAGATATCATATATTCAAAGGTGATGAAGAAAAGATAATGGATGCAATTCATACAGCATTTTTAAGAATACATAAGTATAATAATGAAAAGATTAAACCTTATACTTATGTATATATCTCAATTAAGGGTGCATTTAATAATATGATTAAAGGATCAGAAAAGAAACATAATTTAAATTTAGAATTTACAGATTTATATAAATTAAGTAATAACTATAAAATTGAAAATGAGTATGATTTTAAGAGCGCAATCTTTGAGTTGATAGAAAGATGTGATTTATATGAAACAAATGAAAAATACCCTATTAAAAACGAATTAATTGATTATTATAATAGATGTTATACTTTCGACTTCCGTGGATTTATGGAAGGAATAATAAGAAATAAAGAGAAGTGGGGAGTAAGTGCATATTATTTTATTTCAACTTGTAAGAAAATCTTTGGTATTCAATATAATCCAAATGAGTTTAAAGAATATAAAAAAGATAGAGAATTTATTGAAAGAGAGGGAGTTATTAATGCAGATTTTACTCCAGTTCAAGGTGAAAAAAATAGAAGAATAGCAATTAAATTATTTAGAAAAAGAAAATAT
>CAYTWF010000176.1:1358-1652 GCA_964441705.1 uncultured Butyrivibrio sp. | reverse complement strand
GAAGGATATCCGGCATACTTAGGCAGTAGATTAGCACAGTTCTACGAGCGTGCAGGAGATGTAATAACATTAGGTAAGGAAGGAAGAGAAGGAGCACTTTCAGTTATTGGTGCCGTATCTCCTCCGGGTGGTGATATTTCTGAGCCGGTAAGTCAGGCTACACTTCGTATTGTAAAAGTATTCTGGGGATTGGATTCAAACCTTGCATACAAGAGACATTTCCCGGCAATCAACTGGCTGACAAGTTATTCACTTTATACTGACAGTATAGGTGGATGGTTTAAAGAAAATGTT
>CAYTWF010000176.1:0-1348 GCA_964441705.1 uncultured Butyrivibrio sp. | reverse complement strand
TGAAAACTGGTTAGAACTGCGACAAGAGTTAATGAAATTACTTCAGGAAGAAGCAGAACTAGATGAAATCGTTAAAATGGTAGGTATGGATGCGTTATCAGCACCAGACAGACTAAAGATGGAGGCGAGCCGTTCAATCAGAGAAGATTACCTTCATCAGAATTCATTCCATGAAGTTGATACTTACACATCACTTAACAAGCAGTTGATGATGATGGAATTGGTACTTGGATTTTATAACAAATCAGCACAAGCACTGAAAGAGGGAGCAGATGTTGAGCAACTAATTAAGATGCCTGTTCGTGAAGCGATAGGACGTTTTAAATATACCAGCGAAGACGAGCTGAAAAAAGTTTTTGACGAAATAATGGACCAGCTTGCTCAGGAAATCGCAAACACACTGAAAAAGGAGGAATTCTAATATGCCAAAGGAATATAGAACAATCCAGGAAGTAGCCGGACCACTTATGCTAGTGCGTGACGTTGATAATGTTACTTATGATGAATTAGGCGAGATAGAACTTTCAAATGGTGAAGTTCGAAGATGCAAAGTGTTGGAAGTAAATGGACACAATGCTTTAGTACAGCTCTTTGAAGATTCAACAGGAATTAACCTTTCGAACAGTAAAGTACGTTTTTTAGGAAAGAGTATGGAGTTAGGTGTATCAAGCGATATGCTTGGCCGAGTTTTTGACGGACTTGGTAATCCAATAGATGATGGTCCTGAAATTCTTCCGGAAGAACGAAGAGATATAAATGGTGTGGCAATGAATCCCGCAGCCAGAAACTATCCATCAGAATTTATTCAGACAGGAATTTCAGCGATTGATGGACTGAATACATTGGTTAGAGGACAGAAACTTCCAATCTTTTCTGCGTCAGGTCTTCCGCATGCAAACCTGGCAGCTCAGATTGCAAAGCAGGCAAAAGTTATTGGAACAAATGATCCTTTTGCGGTAGTTTTTGCGGCAGTAGGAATCACATTTGAGGAAGCAAATTATTTTATAAACAGCTTTAAGGAAACAGGAGCAATCGACAGAACTGTATTGTTTATCAATCTTGCAAATGATCCGGCAGTTGAACGTATAGCAACACCACGTATGGCACTTACAGCAGCCGAATATCTGGCATTTGAAAAAGGAATGCATGTACTTACAATTATTACAGATATAACAAACTATGCAGATGCGTTACGTGAAGTGTCAGCAGCCAGAAAAGAAGTTCCCGGAAGACGTGGTTACCCTGGATATATGTATACTGACCTTGCCACGTTATATGAACGTGCAGGTCGTCAAAAGGGCAAAGACGGAAGTATAACAATGATACCAATTCTTACAATGCCTGAAGA
>CAYTWF010000175.1:0-1695 GCA_964441705.1 uncultured Butyrivibrio sp. | reverse complement strand
CAAGCTCTCTTAACTATGAGGTTGAAGACTTTGCAGAGGTTGCTTTGTTTGCCGAAAATCCAATTGATTTAGGTACTAGGTGTACTGTTTTTATGAACTCTAAGGTTAAGCAAGCTCAGAAAGAGGGAGCAACTGTTGCCGATATTTCTTCTGGTTTGGCATACTCTGTTATTAAAAACGCCTTATATAAAGTTATTAAAATTACAAGTCCTAAGGACTTAGGAGAAAAGATGGTTGTACAAGGGGGTACCTTTTATAACGAAGCTGTCTTAAGAAGCTTCGAAAAAATATCAGGTATTGAGGTAGTAAGACCTGATATTGCCGGTATAATGGGTGCGTTTGGTGCTGCTCTTATTGCCCGCAGCAAATGTGAAGGCAAACCCACTACTATGCTGTCACTTGACGACATAATTAATCTTGAATATGACACTTCAATGGTAAGATGTAAGGGCTGTAATAATAGCTGCCGTCTTACAATCAACCGTTTTACAGGTAACAGAAGATATATTTCAGGTAACAGATGTGAGCGTGGTATCGGACATAAAAAGAATAAAAACAATATCCCTAATCTGTACGAATACAAAAATAAGCGATTATTTGATTACAAACCACTTGAAGAGTCAAAAGCTGTTCGTGGTACGGTTGGTATTCCACGAGTACTTAACATGTATGAAAATTATCCTTTTTGGTTTACATTTTTTACCAGATTGGGCTACAGAGTTGTTCTTTCACCAGAATCTTCACGTAAAATATATGAAATGGGAATTGAATCAATTCCCAGCGAATCCGAATGTTACCCGGCCAAACTGGCTCATGGACATATTGCCTGGCTGATTAAAGAGGGACTTGAATATATATTTTATCCATGTATTCCTTATGAAAGAAAAGAAGTGCCTGAAGCAACCAACCATTATAACTGTCCAATCGTCACATCATATGGAGAGAATATAAAAAATAACGTCGAAGAATTAAAGGATGGTAAAATAAAATATCAGAATCCTTTTATGGCATTTACTGATAAAAACGTCCTTCTTGACAGACTTATAAAATATTTTCAGGCTGAAAACGGACTTACAAAAGAAGAAATAACTCTTGCCTGTAATGCTGCCTGGGATGAAATGAGCAATGTTCGTAATGACATTGCCAAAAAAGGTGAGGAAGTTATCGAATATCTTAATAAGAATGGAATGAAAGGCATCGTATTAGCCGGACGTCCTTACCATATTGACCCTGAAATCAATCATGGTATTCCAGATTTAATAACCTCATATAATGTTGCTGTACTAACTGAAGACAGCATTTCGCATCTTGCTGATGTAGACAGACCAACTATAGTTATGGACCAGTGGATGTATCATTCAAGACTTTACAAAGCTGCTTCTTACGTAAAGAAGTCCAATAATCTTGATATCATACAACTCAATTCTTTTGGCTGTGGTCTTGATGCCGTTACAACAGATCAGGTAAGTGATATTTTGACCGGCTCTAACAAATTATATACTGTACTCAAAATTGATGAAGTAAATAATCTTGGTGCTGCAAGAATCAGAATCAGGTCACTTTTATCAGCTATAGCTGACAGAGATAAAAAGAATATTACTGCAACAGATGCCGATTCAGCACACCACAGAATAGTATTCACTGAAGATATGAAGAAGAACTATACAATTCTTATGCCGCAGATGTCACCAATAC
>CAYTWF010000174.1:0-1727 GCA_964441705.1 uncultured Butyrivibrio sp. | reverse complement strand
GCTCGATCATCACCACGGTATTGCCGGCATCGACCAGGCGCTGCAACTGCACTAGCAGCCGGTCCGCATCCGATGCATGCAGACCGGTGGTCGGCTCGTCGAGCACGTACAGGTTGCGTCCGCGCTGACTGCGCTGAAGCTCGGTAGCCAGCTTAATGCGCTGCGCCTCACCACCGGAAAGCTCTGTGGCTGGTTGCCCCAGGCGAAGATAGCCCAGTCCGATATCACGCAGCAGTTGTAGTGTCCTTGCCACTGCGCCTTCATCCGTGAAGAATTCGCTGGCCTCGTCCACGGTCATCTGCAGCACTTCAGCGATATTGCGCCCGTGCCATTGCACCTTCAGCGTGGCCTGGTTGTAGCGTGCGCCATGGCATGTCGGGCACGGCGCGTACACGCTGGGCATGAACAGCAGTTCCACGCTGACGAAACCCTCGCCCTCGCAAGTTTCGCAGCGCCCCTTGGCAACATTGAATGAGAACCGTCCGGCGTCATAGCGTCGGCGTCGAGCATCGGGCGTGGCGGCGAACAGCTTGCGCACGTGGTCGAACAGGCCGGTGTAGGTAGCCAGGTTCGAGCGCGGCGTACGCCCAATCGGCTTCTGGTCCACTTGCACCAGGCGCTGAATGGCGTCCACGTCGCCCGCCAGACGACCGCCGGTCGCTTCGATTACGGCCGGCCCTTCGCTGGAGGCGTTTTCGGCCGCATCGTCTTCAGGCTCGTGGCCCAGGTGCAGCAGCACCAGCTCCGGCAGGGCCTGCGCGACGAGGCTGGACTTGCCCGAGCCGGAGATGCCGGTGACGGCCGTCAGCACGCCCAGCGGAATGCGTGCGTCCACGCCATGCAGGTTGTGACGATGGATGCCCTGCAGCTCCAGCCAGCCGGTCGCTTCGCGTGCCCGGCTTCCCGGCGCGGCGATTTCGTCGAACAGATAGCGGGCGGTGCGCGATTCGGCAATCTTGCGCAGGCCGTCCGGCTCGCCGCTGTAGAGCACGCGGCCGCCACGCTCCCCGGCATCCGGCCCCACATCCACCAGCCATTGCGCGCGGCGCATCAGGTCCAGGTCGTGCTCGACCACGAACACCGAGTTGCCCGCGTCACGCAGCCGGTCGAGCGCGTCGTACAGCGCCTGGCTGTCGGAGGGGTGCAACCCCGCCGAGGGCTCGTCGAGCACGTACACAACACCGAACAGCAGGGAACTCAATTGCGTGGCCAGCCGCAGGCGCTGCAACTCGCCGGCCGAAAGCGTCGGCGTGGCCCGGTCCAGCGTCAGGTAACCCAGGCCCAGCCCACGCAGTTGACGCAGGCGCGCCATCACACCGCCGGCCAGGCGCTGCGCGGCGAGACGCTTTTCTTCCGACAGCGCGGAGGTGCGGCGCACGTCGGGCGATACCGCATGCACGGCACGGCCGGAGGCCGCCCGTTCGGCCCGGTCGCGCTGGGTCGCCTCCTTGTCCGCAGCTGCCCCCGCCGCATGGGCGCTGAAATCGCCCTGGGCAATGGGTTCGAGCAAGGCCGCCAACTGGTCCAGCGGCATCTGCATGAACGCGCCGATGTCCACGCCGGCGAAGGTGACCGACAGCGCCTCGGGCTTGAGCCGCTTGCCGTGGCAGGTGGGGCACGGCTTGCCCTCCATGAACCGGGACACGCGCTTTCTCATCAGCGCGCTCTGGGTGTTGGCAAAGGTGTGCAGCACATACCGCCGGGCGCCGGTGAAGGTGCCCATGTAG
>CAYTWF010000173.1:0-1763 GCA_964441705.1 uncultured Butyrivibrio sp. | reverse complement strand
TCAATCTACCATAACAGATATTATACAGAAGATCAATTGCAGCAAGCTGAAAATGCAAAATATATACAAGGATTGAAAAATGGAGAATATACAGAAAGACTCATTCATCTAAAGGAAATAACAGAAAACGAATATAATAAAATAATAGCAAGTTAACAGCATAAAAGCCATACTGAAGAGGATTAATTATCCGAAACAAGGGCATAACAAAAAATGCCCTTGTCTATGGCATAACAACCATAAAAACAAATAAAAAAGGAGTGTATTTTTAATGAAAAATCTACAAAAACAATACTTTGACACCTGCGACAGAATTTATCTAAATGAGGAAGCACAAAAAAAACAAACTAGAAGAGATAAACAATTAGAACAGCAATTAGAAAAAGATTACCAGCTTAAAAAAGAACTGGAACAGAAACTAGGTTTATAAAAAGCAGGTTATCCCTGCTTAAAGTCTTAAAAATTACTTAGGGATTTTAAGAAAAAATAAAACAAATAAAAATTAAAAAAGGAGTGTTTATCAATGAGAATTTACAAGGAAGAAAGTTTATCAAATTTTGAATTTTGGAGCGGAGCAAAAGACACTATAAAATATTTGACAGAAGAAGAAATTAGCACAATAGAAAATATGTTAAAAGAAATATATCCAGATGGAATGGATGAAACGCAATTGAATGACTTTTTTTGGTTTGAAGATGAAACAATTGCAGAATGGTTAGGATATAACAGCTTTGAGGAAATTATGAATAGGGAAGAATAATAAAAGCAGGAATAAAACAAATAAAAATTATAAAGGAGTGCAAAATAATGACAAGAAAAAAATTGATTGAAAGTTTGAAGGAAATAGGTTGGGTGACTGTCGATTCAAAACAGCTAGAGGACATCATGCCGATGGTATATGACTACCTTGAGGACGAATTCGAGGGTTTTGTTGCAGACCCGAACAACACAGCAACGAAAGAAGAATTACAGGACTTCCAGGAAGGAAACTACCTTGTCGAAATACTATTCAAAGAAGGCGAAGTTGTATACTTCGTCGGGGCAGATGCTCAACAGTTGTCAAACGACCCGAGATGGGGCGAAGACAGTTGGGACGACATCCAAACAGAAGAGCTTGCAGCACTCCTCGAAGCTGCAAAGCAGGGCTAGGGAGAAGCCGGAGAATCCCCGGCGGGCTGCATAACAGCAGCCTTCCGCTCAACCTGCTACTATAACAGCCATAACACCAGACTTCGCCGAACTCATGGATCTCCCAGAGGTAACAGGGTAACAGACAAACTACTATAACAGCCGACATACAAGGTTTTAAGAAGGAATAAAAAGTTAAAATAAATAAATAGAAAGAAGGTGAAATAATGTATTTTAGTAACAGCTTTACAATAAAAAGACATTCTAATTATTATAACAATTTCCAGGAGTTTCTTGCAGTAGTTAAATATTATTTAAAAAAGTATAAAAATAGATCAGACATTGAAATTACAATTGATAAAGATAATTTTAGCATAATTTTTACAGGTAAAGGAAATTTAAGATTTTATTAAAATAAAAATTAAAAATAAAAGGAGGAATAAAAAATGTTAGGTAAATAGAATCTAAAAAAATTATTCCATGAAATAAAATGAGGTTGACGGCGTAAAATAAACAGCCTCATTTTATTTTTTTTACCTGCTTTTACCTGCATTGCAGTAGGTTTATTTTTTTTGTCTATTTTTTTTGCATCTATAACAGAATCAATCCTGCAACTTTACAATTTTTTTCTTGCA
>CAYTWF010000172.1:0-1769 GCA_964441705.1 uncultured Butyrivibrio sp. | reverse complement strand
CTGTCAATTTCTCGCCGCATAGTCAGATTTTTGCCATCAACATCCAATATCATCGTAATCTGCTTAATCTGTAATTTTGCATCAAAACGATGTTCGGTTGCCCCAAACATATAATCAATGCAATCCACTATCAGACTTTTTCCTGTATTGGACTCACCATATATGATATTCAGTCCCGACTCCAAATCCAATGTTGAAACAACATTGCCGCCTGTAAGAAGGGAAATTCTCTTAATGTAAAACATACCATTATCCCTTGAGTGACTTTAAGGAAAAAGTCTGAATTGAAGCAAGAATATCCTCGTCACTGTCCTTTCTGTATTTTTTCACTGCTGCCTTTGCAATCGTCTTATACTCGGACGCATAAGCATCTTTGAGTTTTCGTATATATTTTAGTCCCTGCTCTGAAATCACAAAAAGATAACCACGGTCAATTACTACATTAATTAATCCTTTGGTTACCGATGCTTTTACCGCCTCTTGAACGAGCATTCGCCTGTTCGAGATTTCTCCATATTTATAATTATTCTGTCCGTGCAGGTTTCCATAGGGAAGACTAAAATCCGCAGCATAGCAGGAAATAAAATCAAGTGCCACTATTCTATCAACCGTGTATGCTGTTTTCGCATTTGCAGAAAGAAGCAGTAACATCCTGAGTTCCATCTCAAATGGAGAATTGAATAATTTACTATCAATCATCGTCATCATCCTCCATCCATGTAAGGCGTTTATCATTAACCAGCATATGGCAAACACCCTTTTTTTCTCCGGGTCCAACCCAATCAAGCATTCGGTCTTGCAAATTATGCGAAATAGGAACCCCTGTAGCGTGTTCCATAACAGCTGTCAGCCTTTGCAGACTACTATCATAATCCTTCTCACAGGTTGTGATGACACCATCAAACATCTCACCCTTTAAGATATCAAATCCTTCTGTTTCATCCAGCCGAATCGTATCGCGCAGTTCTCTATGGATGGTTTCTGCACAATAATAATCCTTGCGTTGACGATTGAAATTCTTTTTTAGCTTCGGTTGTGAATCCAAATCAGAAGGTCGAGCATATTCATCCCCAGTTTCTTCATGGTAAACATGATACAGTTCCTGAACATAACCCAATTCGTGATCCTCTATCTCATCTGGAGGCACAATGCTTGCAGGCTTCTTATGGCTTTTTTTAATTAATTCCTTAAACGTCCTTATGTCCGTATCAATAGGTGTTTCAATGGTTGTAGCATCCTTTTGCAGGTTATCTTTTGCAACAGAATAGAGAAAGGCTCGTCCAAGGAATTCATCGTTTTCATTCAATTGATAGAATTGTAATAGTTCGTCAATCTCACTCTGCTGTAAATCAGATTCTTTGATAAGCACCACCATAGCAGAATACATCTTCGATTCAAGCATTTGGTTAATCAGTCCGTCAATAATGTTTTCACTAAAATATTCTCCGATACTATTAACCAAATTCGGCATACCCGTCGCTATTTTTATATTGCCCGGTATATCGCTCGTCTGCTCCCACCATGCCTTGGCCATTGTAGGTGTAATCGTGTATGGATTTCCATTTCTGTTTAGAACTGTATCCATGCTGATTATAGGCTCGAATAAAGCCTTTGCAATTTTTGTCATATTCGGTTTTGAAATACCCAGTTCAAGTGTCTGGGCGTAAGAAGCATAATTGAATACACGCATAAATTGCCGTCCTCCTTCAAGCCATTTTATCTTCGAAATCAATCGCCGGAATTAAATTCTACCAACTGTTCCCAATCAA
>CAYTWF010000171.1:0-1779 GCA_964441705.1 uncultured Butyrivibrio sp. | reverse complement strand
TCTTTGCCCTTTAGATTTCAATCCACGCTGTTTTACTATCCTATAAAATTACACTGCTCTCAAACGCTTTCACAAAGCGTATGCGTGACGAAGTGGTTTTACAATTACACTACTCTCAAACGAGGATGGACTTGTAAGGGCCGGGGTGCTGTTTTACTATCCTATAAAATTACACTACTCTCAAACCAGTTGCATCTATTCTTTCTTCTGCTGTCAGTTTTACTATCCTATAAAATTACACTACTCTCAAACAAGGTAACAAAATATTCAAAATCATTGCAAGTTTTACTATCCTATAAAATTACACTACTCTCAAACTGCTTGATGAGCGTGATATTAGTAGTAGTTGTTTTACTATCCTATAAAATTACACTACTCTCAAACGACGATTGTTGCGTTGTTGTTTATGTTCCAGTTTTACTATCCTATAAAATTACACTACTCTCAAACATAACGGAGCTTCAGGCCGCTGGCATTGCCGTTTTACTATCCTATAAAATTACACTACTCTCAAACAAGACGTCACAGGACGTGCACCTTACCGTAGTTTTACTATCCTATAAAATTACACTACTCTCAAACCAGATCATCCTTACGCAACCGCAGAGGGCTGTTTTACTATCCTATAAAATTACACTACTCTCAAACAGAGCTGCCATCAGGCCAAAGGCAAGGGCAGTTTTACTATCCTATAAAATTACACTACTCTCAAACCTATGGGTTATTATGGTTCTTTCTATGGCAGTTTTACTATCCTATAAAATTACACTACTCTCAAACGTGGGCGCGGTTGAATATGTAGAAACAATGGTTTTACTATCCTATAAAATTACACTACTCTCAAACGTTGATATGGTGATGAAGGGCGGCATACTCGTTTTACTATCCTATAAAATTACACTACTCTCAAACACAAGGTTATGGTTTCATTTCCGGGACTCAGTTTTACTATCCTATAAAATTACACTACTCTCAAACGACATATGTAATTTTCTATGCTATGTTTATGTTTTACTATCCTATAAAATTACACTACTCTCAAACGCAAGAGGTGGAATTTCATTTGAAGGAATAGTTTTACTATCCTATAAAATTACACTACTCTCAAACCGGCCCGATACCTTTAATGTCAATTATTTTGTTTTACTATCCTATAAAATTACACTACTCTCAAACTCCAAATAGAGGAGAAGTCAACAGCCAGTGGTTTTACTATCCTATAAAATTACACTACTCTCAAACTTAAAAAAGGACCCTTTTTCTCGGATCCCTGTTTTACTATCCTATAAAATTACACTACTCTCAAACTATGGAATCATCCTTGAACCACTTGATTTTGTTTTACTATCCTATAAAATTACACTACTCTCAAACGCCAACACATATCCTACCAACTTTTTTGCAGTTTTACTATCCTATAAAATTACACTACTCTCAAACACAATATTCCCAATAGAAAAGGAATATAAGGTTTTACTATCCTATAAAATTACACTACTCTCAAACCGCGGAAATGGTCTTGGATATGGCGTACCAGTTTTACTATCCTATAAAATTACACTACTCTCAAACTATGGCAAAAGATAATGGAATCTCTGAAAAGTTTTACTATCCTATAAAATTACACTACTCTCAAACAGAGCCGCTATAAGGCCAAAGGCAAGGGCAGTTTTACTATCCTATAAAATTACACTACTCTCAAACGGTGTTACTAATGCTTGACGCAATGCGTCTGTTTTACTATCCTATAAAATTACACTACTCTCAAACCGGAAAGAA
>CAYTWF010000170.1:0-1783 GCA_964441705.1 uncultured Butyrivibrio sp. | reverse complement strand
AATAACAACCACTGATAGAGCTGTTGCTTGGCTTCGTCTGTGCTCCAGCGCAGGTTCCACAAGCACTTGTGAGCATAGAGCGCGTCCTTCCATGAAGGAGTGTCCCCTTCATTACGAGCAGGAAGTTCTTTACCATTGATAAGGTAGTAAAGCTTTTTAAGATACGCCTCAAACTTTGTTACTAACTGATTGAATGCGATATGCTTATCCACTAGTGTAGGCTTCTTAGCATATAGATTCTCAAATGCTCTCTGAATAAATATGTCCACACCGTCAAGAGAGTCGATCGACCTGGCATTGATTACATAGAATACACTATTTATAATTTCCTCCTTTGGACGCATGTGGGGCAACAATGAAGGGATGCATGAAGTCAATATCTCTTCTATCTTATCTCTTACAGTTTCCAGATTAAAACCAGTCTCTACTTCAGAGTTTTTCCCTGCTGTAACAGTCACAACTTCTTCTGGTAACGTTTCAGCTTCCGATTTAACATCAACGTTTACGCCAATATAAGCCTTCAGGATGGCTTCTCGTTTTGCTCCGTCAAGGATGAAATCGCGAAGCATCTTGTCAGCCTTTGGTCGTACCATACGAGGTGGAATTGTTGTACCTTCTATCTTTTCGAGGAAAGCGCGAGTCTTCACGCCATCAAGAGTCAGTTTAAGGTTCTCAAACTGGTTATACTCATTGATATTCTGTTCTGTCACGTCACGTCCCATGATATGGGTAAGCTGACTGAAGTTTAAGCCTGTAGCCTCTGCAAGTATCATAATCTGCTTGTGGAGCTCACGAAGCTGGTACTCTGCAATGTAATCTTGAATGGTCTTTCCTGCCTCAAGGTGAAGATCACCACTCTCTATGTCATGCAAAACCACCATTGCCGTACGCTGGTCACGCTGTGAGAGTGAGGCAAACGTCTTGTGCAATTCCTTCAAAGCCTCTTTTGTCAGTTCACTACCTGGACCATTCATATAGAGGTTTTTGACAAACTTCACAAATTTTGAGTTGATATATTCGGCATCAATAGTTCCTGTACCTGTTTCTGTGATATAGGTATCGATTGGATAGTCAAACTCTGTAGGCTCAGAGTTACCTCCTGGCTTTGACTCAAACAATTCGCGATAACGCTGTAGTAGGGTAAGATATGTTGATTCATCAATCTCCATCTTTACCTTTGTGTAGGTATCACCATGCTCAAACTCATACTCAGTCTTCTCCCAAAGGAAGCCTTGCAATTTTGCAGCTTCAAGCAAACGAGTCATCTGCATAAAGTCCTTGGCAAACATATTGCGGTCTTCGCGAGTATCAGGCAACTTTGAGAAATTCTGAATGTTATGAGACTTAAAGATATCACTTATGTGTAGGAAATAACGATTGATGCTATCAAGGTTCTGCTCCAGTTTATCCACAAAAACTCCAAGAGGTCTGTCCACATATACTTCATCTTCTATATTCTGCTCCATTGTGTATGGAAAAGTATAGTACTTGATGATACCAAACGGTTTGTCTGGTCCAAACAAACGGTTGGTACGTGAAAACGACTGAATTATGTCCACATATTTCATCACCTTGTCCACATACAAAGTGTTCACCCATTTTGAGTCATAACCAGTCAGCATCTGTGTTACAACGATAAGTAGGTCAATCTGTTGTTGATGATCATGTTCTATACCCAAGTAAGGCTTCTTATGTGCCAAACGCTTAGCTACATCCTTCTTGTACTTGCCGTAAGTTGCCAATGCAAAGGTTGTTTGATAGCGAGCGTTATAGTCGGTAAGCA
>CAYTWF010000169.1:0-1783 GCA_964441705.1 uncultured Butyrivibrio sp. | reverse complement strand
TCCTTCACGCTCATATCCAAGTAGAACCGAGCATAGATCCGTTTGGCCTGCTTGTCCGGCAGTTCCATCACCGCAGCGTAGAGCTGATCGCGCAGCTGTTTTTCCTCTAGGACTTCTTCCGGGGTCGGAGAACGATGTACAACAGCGTCCTCAATACCATTGTCGCAATCCAGAGAGTATTGTGCCTTGTAGCGATACATCTGACGCTCATGTGCGGCTTCCGCTCGTTTATCGGACAGGAACACCGCCTGTACCTCATCTGTCACTTCCAAAAATGTGTCCGTCTTATACATATCGGGATACAGCTCCCGAAGATTGATTTTGTGCATTATGTACCTCCATTTCGATTCACAGGTTCGGTTGACAGGTGAACCGAATGAAGGCGGTGCGCGGCACCGTGGGAAAATATCAAATTCAAGAAGTTTTAGAGTGCCTAAAAGAAAAACAAAAGCGCCTGTGTGACAAACTGACACACAGGCGCAATGGATATTGATTGCTGCTATTTTACAACATTTTTCGCAATAATTTGCAAACTGTAAAGGTGGTATTAGTTGGCTTTTTTTAATAACTCAATGAGTTCTTTATGTATCCTAATCATAAATTCCCCCATTTCCCCGACAATTAGCCTTATATTCCTTAAAACACTATAATTTCTTCTAATTTCATAGTATCACAACAATAAGAACGATTACTGTCAAATTATGTTGCTACTTATAGAAAAGTGGTACAAACGATATTCCTGCGGGAAAAGAGGCAAGCAATGCCCCTGGATAGCCATTTGGCTTCCGGCGCTGCTTGTTGAGGGTATCCCCCAAGCCCCCATGAACGCAGAATTTCATTCTGCGGCTGCGCGTCCGACGGACGCTTTTAGCCATGCCCTGAACATTCCAGGACATGGCTTTTTCTCGTATCTGAACAACTAAAAAAGCGTTGTCATGCAGGGGCTTGCATGACAACGCCCAAAACCAATCTACTGTCCATTTGCGGTCTTACTTACAAGGAAGCGATACCTGCTTTAGAGTATTGTGGGTTAGGGAATGGTAATGTTATAGGTAATTCCAAATGTACCGCCACCTGCCAGTGCATTGTTTGCCGTAGCGACACCAGAAACAGTCACTGTACCAGTGTTACCAGAATTGCCGGTCACTCCAGTGTTCACATCAGATTCGATGGTTTCTTCACCGTTGGCTGTTTCAAAGAACCCTGTGGAATGGGTGCTGCCGTTCAGCGCCACAGCGACACTACCACTCATTGCGGTAAATTCAGGTTTGGGGAATTCATACCACGGAACATACAGCTTTACCTTGACCTGAACGCCATCCTCTTTATCGTAGGTCGCGTAGGAATTGATTCGTACATTAGCAACGGCGCGAGGAATAGGAGCATCAGATGTCCAACAATCCTTCAGCAGGCCATCAAATTCTCCGATGACCACCGGAGCCGGATCGTTCTCAGCTGCAAAGGCGCTGAGAGTTCCGAAAGAACAAAACAGGCATACTGCCAGAAAAATGGACATCACTTTTTTCATGTACTTTTTCATAATAGATCTCCTTTTAGGCGAGGGGGGGACAGACAGATCGGTTTTACATAACTTAATAGTCCTACTTATTCTTCACCTTCTTCAACAATAACAATATACATTCCAAGTGTGCCATCAGCCAAAGACATACTGACACTGGTTGTGCCATTAGAATATAATGTGCCCGTAGAGATATAGCCTTCACCCTCTATCTCTTCGTCAACATTTTCGATCTGTGAAAATTTATTATTTTCTAATTCGGTA
>CAYTWF010000168.1:0-1792 GCA_964441705.1 uncultured Butyrivibrio sp. | reverse complement strand
AGCTATTAATCTATTTAAATCTAGCAAATTAATCCCCCTAACTTTTTCAAAGCTTAGCTCGTTGCAGAACTCTGCGACTCGCATAATCACTATATTTTATATATTGAAATGGCTGGATTCCCCCCATTTTGGGTATATATTCATTAACTAGATGTGTATAACTCAAAATAAATAAAGAAAGGAGAATCCTATGCCAGTTTCAGCTAAACAATTAAATCTTTGTGACGTTTCTACTGACTTTGATAAATTTTATAATCAAAATCAAAACAATCTGCTTAATTTATTAAATCAATTCATTAATATTAGTGATTATATCCCTTTTTCCTTTTACCAAAAATATTATGCTCATTTTGGTACTAAAAGAGATTTCACTCTAGAATCCATGATTTACGCGTTTATTCTCAAAAACATACTAGCCATACCCTCTATAGATCTATTAATTTCACTGCTACATATATCTTCTGAAATGCGTCAATTTTGTGGATTTCTTAAGATTCCTCATAAGTCTCAGTTTTCAAGGTTTAAAGATAACTACCTAGAAAATTTAAATGATTTATTCAATAACTTAGTTGATGTAACTGAGGAGATTTCTAAGCAGATTAATCCCTTTTTAGCTTCTATCTTAATCACTGATACCACTGGAGTTGAAGCTTATGTTACTGAGAATAATCCTAAATTCTATCAATCTCAACTGCGTAAAGCTAAAGCTTATGCCAAATTTTTTTCTAAGGATAATCCAGATTCAACTTTTGATATTGAAAAGTATGCCCAAGGTCAAATGCCTAAGTCTGCTAATTCCAATCCTGATATGAAGTTAGCTTATCTTAATGGCCATTTTGGATACTTCCAAAAATGTATTATCTCTACCAATGCTCTTGGTGTTGTTAGAAATGTTAACTTTTTTAATTCAGATAACAACCTTGCCCAAGATTTGAGACCCCAAGATATTAAGGATTCCTATGATGCTAAATCTTTGATCCCAACTCTAGAAACTTTTTTTCAACTGCATCCCAATTTCTCATATAAATATTTTTTAGGAGATGCTGGATTTGATGCTGATGATAATTATGCGTATCTGCATGAAAAAAACATTATGCCCATTATATCTTTAAATCCACGTAATTCTTCCAGTTTGCCAGAGCCTGGGTTTAACGACGTAGGAGTTCCACTTTGCCCAAACGATTCTTCTTTACCTATGATTTATGATGGTATAACTCGTGAAAAAGGTAGGGCTGATAGAATAAAGTATATATGTCCAAAAACATTAAAAATTTGTTCTGATGGTACAACTACCTATTCTCTCAATTGTGAAAATCCGTGTACTCCATCCAAAATGGGCCGTGTTAAACAAATTACTGTTCATCATAATTACAGGTTTAATACATCAATGCCTAGAGATAGCTTGAAATGGCTTATGCTGTATAAACTAAGAACTATCTGTGAAAGATCCATTTGCCAAATTAAAAACTTCATTCAAATTAAATCATCAAGAGTTAGAAATACAGTATCTTTAAAATCAGATATTTTACTTGCATGTATTTCTCAATTAATTGCTTTTATACTTATATTTAAGACTAAAAATTATGACAATCCGCTTGCTATTAAATCTTTAATTGCTTAATTAAAACCATCTGAATACAGATTTTAAAGGGTTAAGCTTAACCCCTGTTTTTCTATGTTCTTTTTCTGTTGATAAATCATTGTCTTCATCAAATTAAATCTAATTTCTGTGGATAATTCTAAACTTATATTCTGCAACTATCTATTTTCAAAGCTTCATATATCTTTGTTG
>CAYTWF010000167.1:701-1797 GCA_964441705.1 uncultured Butyrivibrio sp. | reverse complement strand
TCCAATTTTAGGTAATGCTTTAGAGCAAGAAGGACTATATGGCTATACCAATTTTTATAGCATTGATAAAGAAGCAGTAACTATATCTGCTCGCGGCTCAAATTGTGGAGAAACTTTTTTTAGAAAATCTCCGTTTGTTCCGATTGTTAGATTACTGACTCTCGTTCCTAATGAGAATGTTGATGCAAGATACTTATATTATGTGGTAAAAAATAGGCATTTTAGAAGCACAGGTTCTGGACAACCTCAGATTACTATCCCTCAAGTCAGTGATTGTGAAGTTGATATAATTGATAACATTAATATTCAGAAAAAAATATCCTCATTATTAGGGAATATTGATGACAAAATTACAAACAACAACAAAATCAATGCTGAACTAGAGTCAATGGCAAAGACATTATATGACTATTGGTTTTTGCAATTTGAATTTCCGAATTCTGAAGGTAAACCTTATAAATCTTCAGGTGGAAAAATGGTTTATAACAAGGAATTAAAAAGAGAGATTCCTGAAGGATGGAAATCTATTAAATTAAAAAATATTGTAAAGAAAATAAATCGAGTATACGATTACAATAAAGAGTCTAAAACATATGATTTAAGTATTATGCCTTCAAATTCAATTTCAATCAATGATACAAGTTCGAGTAAAGATTTTGAAACAAATCTTTTTGCAGTAAAAGAGGGAGATATATTATTTGGTTCAATTCGC
The DNA here is from genome assembly GCA_964441705.1 of uncultured Butyrivibrio sp. Taxonomy (GTDB): domain Bacteria; phylum Bacillota; class Clostridia; order Lachnospirales; family Lachnospiraceae; genus Eshraghiella. Next base: position 1,085 of record CAYTWF010000167.1, on the reverse strand, counting down.
CCATATTTAAGAAAAGCAGGGATTGCTTCATATGATGGTGCAGTTGCTGGAACAATACACTGCTATGAGGTAATAAAAGAATCAGACTACAACTTAGCATTATTCACGCTTACTTCAGAAAACATGTTCAAATATGCAATAAATAATTCTAAGGGAACAAAAATGCCAGTTATAACATCTGATGATTTATTGGAATTTATGTTGCCATATAATGAAGAACTAGCAAAAAAATTTAATAAAATAAAAATAAGAGACATAATTATTGCAAATGTAAAACAATCAAACGAATTGGCATCATTGCGAGATTTTTTATTGCCATTACTTATGAATGGTCAAGTAACCTTTAAGGAGCAAAAATTATGAGAGAAAACAAATCACTAATTG
>CAYTWF010000167.1:0-691 GCA_964441705.1 uncultured Butyrivibrio sp. | reverse complement strand
TAACGCTTATTACATCGTTATCAATTACTGGAATAAGTTTTCTAGATGATAAAATTTGGAATATAGTTATGGCAATAGTTGGTGTTGTTGCCTATGCCATTGTTGGTGGATTATACTCAATTCACGCAATTTCTGGAAAACATGCTGGTAAAGAAGCTTATGCTGCAGTTTTTATTATTCTTTTGTTATTAGGCTATTGTGTATATCAAGGTATTATCAAACTTCAACTATGGATACTTTCATGGCCACTAGCTGTAAAAATTATCGTTCCAAGTATAATGGCATTATTAATTGCTGGAACAATTGCTTTACTTATTGTTAAATTAAAGAAAGCTTCTTTGAAGGAGGAATAAATTTATGTTTCAATTATCAGGAAATAAAAGTATGAAATTTGAATCATTATCAAAAGTTCTTGGAGATTTATTAACTGGTTCTGAAATTTCTAGGTTATTTGCAATATGTAATTTAACGGATACTCTTGGAGTAAATAATACAAAGTATAAAAGGATATATAATGCATTTACTGCTGAAATTAATAAGACCAAAAATGATCAAAAAATTGTAGATTTTATTGAGAACTCATGCAATCCTGTTAGATTTAATGGAGATGTATTAAAGTTTAATGAAGCAAAGGAAAAAATCAATCAAGTGTTATTGTTTATGGGCTGTGTAATAGATGACTCAGGCAAAA
>CAYTWF010000166.1:0-1799 GCA_964441705.1 uncultured Butyrivibrio sp. | reverse complement strand
GTAAAGCCCATGCAGGTCAGCTCAGGACCGAAGTTGGAGTAGCTTGTTCGTTGCGGCCCGGTTTTGGTGAGCGCACAGGCTCCGACAGCTATCCAAGTCGGCATAGCGGCTGCAGTTCGTGGTGAGATTTCGCGCCCCTCGTTGCCGGCGCTGGTAAAAAGCACAATGCCCCGGTCAATCAGAAGCTCCTGCTCAAGCTCGGCGCTCTCTTTTGTGCCAGTACCGCCGAGTGACATGGTACAGATATGCACACCTTCGGCGGCTAGGCTGTTGTAAAAGTCGGTCAGCCGCGCTCGGGTCTCCGGCTTGAGCTTGTCACTGCTGCTCTCTATCGGCCCCGGTCGTTTACGGTTCAGCACCTCGGCGTCTGGCAGTATCTGCTGGAGCACATCAGCCACCATGCGCCCGTGCCCCTGGCTCGTGTCCTCGAACACGGCTACTTTGATTCCCTGGCCGGTGTAACCGGCTTCGTGCCAGGCTGGGATACCGCAATAAGTAAATTTTTCAAGGTTCAGCATAGCCTCATTCCTTTCATAAAAAAACACGCCCAAGTTAAGCGCGTTGTTTCTTTTATATTCTTTTATTCGGTGCTCCTATTGTATTTGTGGTGTGGTTTTAATAATACTAGCCTCTTCAGCCGTTATATACCCCAGCGCATTGTCAACTCTTTCCTTGTCAATTCTTTTCATAATCCAAAGATTAAGCAATAGCTGGTACATTCTACTACCTCCTAAATGCCCGCCAATTCGAGCAGTGCCATTTCGATAGCACTCACGCGCTCTTCTAGGCTTGGCATTTTTTGCTTAGGTTCCGGCTCCGGTGCTGGAACAACGGAAATAATGTTGCCGTCTTCGTCCATTTCGTAATCAGCGGGAAGGGACGTTAATTTGTCATAAATTTCTTTAGTAATTTCGATTTGCTCGCCAGTCTTATCCGGGCCGTAGCCTTTGCATGTTATCTTTCCGTCGGTTATTTCCACGAAGTAAACCATTACCACACCTCCCACCACATTCTAAAGTCAACATTTCGCTCGTATTCGGCGAAGTTCTTGAACACTACTTCGATATACGGGCCGACAATACGTAATGATACGATTCTTATATCCCTGCCCGCAACATTTTTGCCCCGGAAACTATCAGTCAAGTAGTCCGACCATGCCCAAGCAGAACCAAGTTTCGTGCCATTTGATTCTTCGTAGTATCCTGTTACTAGCGCCTTTTCTATGTCCGTCCCAAAAAATACAAGAATACCCTTTTCTATATCTCTTATAACTGCAATCCCGTGCTTATATCCAGTATCACCAAGCGCAATAAGTCTGGTTGCTTCAGTCTTGCCTCCGGCAAGGTCGAAGTCATAACTTGTATATCCATAATGCTTAGTATTTGCCATGAAATCATCGGCTTTTTTCCCGCTGTCTTTGATTACCTTCCCGGTCGTACCACTAAAAGCAGCCAGATTACCGCTTACAGCCGACGCCGGACCAGCTACCATGGAATCAATTACAGCACCAACATCCTCCAATGATTTCACCGGCGCATCATACCAGTTTCCCTTGCCTATTATTGCATTGATACGGTTAGCAAACCAATTAAGTAGCTGCTGCAAGTTCCCTGTGTTAGAAGCTGGAGCTTGGGCTTGGTCAACTGTACGGTTTCCAGTCTCTATTGCTTGCGTATTCCCTTCAATGCGGTTAAAGTCGGCCGTAGATGGCACGTCTCCAACCTGCCAGTCGGTTTTCGGTGTCTGCCATGCCATTAACTCCCCACCTTCCTTCCTGTAAGTCTAGCCGATAGCGCTCC
>CAYTWF010000165.1:0-1831 GCA_964441705.1 uncultured Butyrivibrio sp. | reverse complement strand
CTTTATATCGCTATATGGACAACTGATTCAAATACCTAATAAATACCTTAATTTTAACGTTAGAATAGCCATTACATCATCAGATGTGTTGTATGAGGTATATACCGACAAACACAACGTGATAGCATCAGGTCGCTTACAATGGTTTACTAGGTACGCACTTGATCAACTTGATTTATTTATGGCAAACAATCCAACTTACAAAGAACAGTTTTGGACAAATCAAATATCCGGTGCAATCAAAAATATTGGACTCGGTGCAGTTGGTGGTTCATTATCGGCAGGTCCTGGTTTAGGTACTGCAATCGGTGTAACATCATCTGTTGTATCTATTGCAACCAATATAACAAATTTACATTATATGGAAAAAGGTTATAAAGATAAAGCAGATGAGATCATAGGTCAAAACGATTTATCAATGTCCTTATTAAGAGGGTATGGTGTCTATATGATTGAGGTGGTACCTGATGCTGTAAGTCTTAATCAAATGATAGAAACTTACAATTTAATAGGTTTCCCTTGTGGTACTAAGTTAAAACCTAATACAATCATTACATCAGGTAATAATGTTATTGCCGGTCGTATGCTTGAGGTTGTTAAAAATAATTATGTTACAAATGAGATTAATAAAAAATTAAGTGAAGGGGTGGTGATCATTTTATGAAATCTTTATCCACTTGGCAATATCCGAATAACGAAATGAATCCGGTTGGTGAAAAACAATCAGATGATTTAAAAAACTTATATCATCTACTAAACACAAAACATAGAATTGAAACATTAGAACGTTTTAAGGTTGAAGGATTACCTGAAGAGATTAATCAAGATCTCATTGAACGTGTTTTATATTATAGATTTAAGGGTGCTTTATTTTACGTTGAATCATTAGAAAAATATTTCTTTTTACCGTTTACTTTATCAGGTGAAAAATCAAATATAGATTCATACGGTAGATATAATGAAATTACACCAGTACTATTTACTGGTCATTGGAACGATGGCGATAAAGATGTACCATTTATATCCGGTATGAGCTTTAAAGTTGCATACGATAAAACATTACCTAAAGATGAAAATTATGCTTTTATATTAACTGATCATTCACTTGCAGTATCACAAGATGATATTCCAATGAATAGTTTAATACATCCGGTGATAGACCAATTAAAAGACATCTTAGTACTTGTCAACATTGATTTAGTAACATCTGCAAAAGTGATGTATGTACGTGTTAACAATGAAGATGAAAAAGAACTCATTGAACGTGAATTTCATGGGCTTGATAAAAAGATTTTAAGTGGTCAAAGAGTTGTAGCGATCGTGGGTGATATGGCATGGCAAGAACTACAAGCAAAATCACCTAAAGACTCATCCAGATACTTCCAAACCTATCAATCATTTGACAACTTACGTAAAGATTTAATTGGTGTATCTAATGGTGGTACATTTATGAAACAAGAACATATTACAGACCAAGAAACCGAACTTAATTCAAACTCCGGTACTGCTGTACTAAATAATGCGTTGCGTATGCGTAGAGAATGGGCTGATTTAGTCAATCATTATACAGGTTTGAATATTGAATGGTCTGTTCAAGAATCTAGTGAAAACAAGATGATTGCAGAAGAAGGTGAACACTCTAAGAGTCAAAAAGGGGAAGGTGAAAACGATGCTTTATCAGGATAAATTATATGTGCATGGATTATATTTTATTGATATATTTCCTGATGTAGAAACATTTGAATCGAAGGTTGTTGAAATTGATGGTTTAACCAATATGGATGAATTATATGAAGTGTTATTTAATAAGTATTTTAGAAGTGAAACGAGA
>CAYTWF010000164.1:0-1840 GCA_964441705.1 uncultured Butyrivibrio sp. | reverse complement strand
GCAATTCTTAAGTATACTCCAAAGGCTGCAACAGAACCTTTGATGAAACTTTTGAAATCAGCAATTGCAAACGCTGAGAATAATTACAATATGGATGTATCAAGACTTTATGTTAGCGAAGCACATGTTGCACCTGGTCCAATTCTTAAAAGAATTCAACCAAGAGCTCAGGGCAGAGCAAACAGAATTAACAAAAGAACATCACACATTACCCTTGTACTCAAGGAAATGGAAGACTAAGCGAGGAGGAAAAGTAAATGGGACAGAAATGTAATCCAACCGGTTTACGAATCGGTGTTATCAAAAACTGGGACTCTCGCTGGTATGCAAGAAAGGATTCTTTCGGCGATACTCTTGTTGAAGATTATAATCTTCGTAAGTACCTCCTTAAGACTCTCCACAGCGCTGGTGTTCCAAAAGTAGAAATCGAAAGAGATGCAAAAAGAGTTCGCATCAACATCTTTTGTGCTAAACCAGGAATGGTTATTGGTAAGCAAGGTGCTGAAATCGAAAAGCTTAAAGCAATTTGTGCTAAAAAGCTTAAGAGAGATGCAAGCGAAGTTTTCATCAATATCGTAGAAGTTAAGCAACCAGACCTTAATGCTCAACTCGTTGCTGAGAGTATCGCTCTCCAACTTGAAAAGCGTGTTTCATTCCGTCGTGCTGTTAAACAAGCAATCGGCAGAACAATGCGTCTTGGAGCAAAAGGTATCAAAGTTCAGGTTTCTGGTCGTGTAGGCGGAGCAGAAATTGCTCGTACAGAGACTTACAAAGAGGGAACAATTCCTCTTCAAACAATCAGAGCTGATATCGATTATGGCTTCACAGAAGCTGCTACAACTTATGGTCGTATCGGAGTTAAAATCTGGATTTATCAAGGCGAAGTTCTTCACGAAGTTCGCAACAATAAAAGAAGAAGTCGCAAGGAAGGAGGAAATCGTTAATGCTCTTACCTAAGCGTGTAAAGTACCGTAAACAACACAGAGGTCGTATGACAGGTACTGCTCAAAGAGGAAACAAAGTAACATACGGTGATTTCGGTCTTCAAGCAACTGAACCAGCATGGATCACTTCAGCTCAGATTGAGGCTGCTCGTATCGCAATGACCCGTTACACAAAACGTGGTGGTCAGGTTTGGATTAAGATTTTCCCTGACAAGCCTATCACAGCAAGACCAGCTGATACCCGTATGGGTAAAGGTAAAGGTAACGTAGATTACTGGGTTGCTGTTGTAAAACCAGGTAGAGTTATGTTTGAACTCGGCGGAATCGAAGAATCTGTTGCAAAAGAGGCTCTTCGTCTTGCTGCAAACAAACTTCCTATCAAATGTAAAATCGTAGCTAAAGAAGAGGGAGGCGAGCAGTAATGAAAGCAAGTGAAATCAAAGCTCTTAGCGCAGAACAACGTGCAAAGAAGCTTGCAGAACTTAAAGAGGAACTCTTTAACTTACATTTTCAAGCTGCTATCAATCAGCTCGACAACCCTATGAGAATTAAAGCTGTTAAAAAAGATATCGCTCGTATCAAAACTGTTGAACGCGAAATCGAACTTGACAGCGCTAATTCTTAAGAAAGGGAGGTTAAAGTTCTATGTCTGAAAGAAACCTCAGAAAAACAAGAGTAGGTCTTGTTTCAAGCGATAAGATGGATAAAACTGTTGTTGTAACAGTTGCTGATAAGGTTAGACACCCTCTTTATAAGAAGATTGTAAACCGTACAGTAAAATACAAAGCACACGACGAAAATAATGAATGCAAAACTGGTGACAAGGTTCTTATTATGGAAACTCGCCCAATTAGCAAAGACAAAAGATGGCGTGTGGTTGAAGTTATTGAAAAGGC
>CAYTWF010000163.1:0-1866 GCA_964441705.1 uncultured Butyrivibrio sp. | reverse complement strand
ATCGCATCTTCAAACTGCTCGGGCAATTCCTGCTGCTCAGCATGCAAAACTGATTTGTCGTCAGACACGCTAGCCCCCTACTAAATTGAACAATCCAACATTGTACGAAAAACCATAGTTTTTGTCGCTGACTTTCCGTAAATCATCAACTATCAATTAACAGCTAAAAAATTATTATCAGCTACCAGTAGCGACTGGACGGCTTGGATCGCTAATCCACTCACTCCAAGAGCCGGAGTACAGCTTAGCTCCTTTAAGTCCGGCTATTTCCATCGCTAACAGGTTATGGCATGCACTGATTCCAGAACCACATTGGGCTACAACCTCGCTTGAAGGCCGGACACCAAACAAACTGGCAAACTCTTCACGCAAGCTATCGGCCGATTTGAATTGGGCACCCTCGCTCAAATTTTCTGTAAAAGGACGATTAACGGCGCCCGGTATGTGTCCTGCCACTGGATCCATCGCAGCATCCTCACCGCTAAAACGCCCTGCTGCACGTGCATCAACCACCAAAAAATCCTGCAAGCGGATATTAACCTCGACCTCATCCGCATTAACGCGACCACCAACCAAACGTGGAGACTCTTGCCATTCAACAGCAGGCCCAAAACCAACATCCGAGACATCCAAGTCACCACCCGCTGCTTGCCAAGCCTGCAGCCCTCCATTGAGTACCTGAACATTAGCACAACCGACCCAACGCAACATCCACCATAGACGTGAAGCAAACATACTATTAGCGGCATCATAAACCACAAAATGATCTGTCACTTGCATACCACGTGATGCGAGTAGAGCCGCAAAATCATCGCGCTCAGGTAAAGGATGACGACCATTAGTGCCTGTTGGTGTAATAGATAAATCCTCGTTAACATCAAAGAACACGGCTGTAGGGATATGGCCCTCTAGGTAGGCTCTTTGCCCTAAGTCCTCATCCTGCAAGTCAGAGCGCACATCAATAATATGAAGTTTTGTATCAGCAGCACCCTGCTGAAGTAAGTTCTTTAGCTCATTTGCTGAAATTAATGGTTGCATAGCTATCTCCTTTGAGACTGATTTTTTTGGGGCTCTTTAATCTTTAATAACAATTAACTCAGTATAGACAAGAATATAGGCAAGAACATCGATTACCTTAAGATTTTTGCCGTTTTTCGCACATTTAAAACCGTCGCCCAAGCCGATAGCCCCCCTGCTGCTATCACTCCAGCAATCCCAAGCCAAACAAGCAGATCAGGGACATCTTCCCAAAACACTACACCCATTAACACGGCAAAAACGATCGTCAGATACAACAGCACTGCAGACAAAATCGGCGAACCCGAGCCATATGCCTTAGTGATGCATAACTGACCTACCAAACCGCTTAAACCCACTGCCAATAAAGCGACCCAAGCTTGAACCGAAACATCAGTTACCACACTTCTATCAAGCCCAACAAAACCGACAATAGTCACTACTATTGAAAAATAAAAAACGGTTAACCAAGTTGACTCCCCTAATTTACCTAAAGAGCGAATTTGCATCATCGCTACTGCAGCACAAACGCCCGACCCTAAACCCAACAATACTGGCATGTACTGCTCTTCACTCAGACTAGGTCTTAAAACCAAAAGCACACTAGCAAAACCTAGTAAACAAGTAAAAAAGCGGAACCAATCTCTTTTTTCCTCTACCCCCTTGATAAATACCCACAAACCTACAAATAAAGACGAGGTATAATTTAAAGTGGTTGCAGTCGCCAACGGCAGCACTGAATAACAGTAAAACACCAAGGTTAACGCCGTTACACCAAATAAGTTACGCAAAAAATGCAATTTAAAGCTTTTAGGCCGCAGCGAATGCTTCGTAGCAATCGCCCAAACA
>CAYTWF010000162.1:0-1903 GCA_964441705.1 uncultured Butyrivibrio sp. | reverse complement strand
AGAATTGGCCGTGGCGATAGGACTTCCTTTGCATATTTCACCTATGATAAAAACAAAGCACTGACAGAAATTGCAGAAAAAAGACTAATGGCCATAAAAGATTTTACAGAATTTGGCTCAGGCTTTAAAATAGCTATGAGAGACTTAGAACTTAGAGGGGCAGGAAATCTACTAGGAGAAAGTCAGCATGGCCATATTGCATCTGTAGGTTACGACCTTTATATAAAACTTCTAGAAGAGGCAATAAAAGAAGTTAAAGGGGAGAATCTAGAGGACAATAAGACAAAATTGGAAGATATATCAGTAGAGATAAAAATCGATGGATATATACCAGATGACTATATCACAGACACCAATGAAAAAATCGATATGTATAAGCGAATTGCATCTCTTCGAGATGAAGAAGAGTATAGCGACTTAGTTGAAGAGCTAATCGATAGATTTGGCGACTTACCAAAATCGGTACAAAATATAATGGATATAGCCATAATAAAATCCTTAGCAAGTAAAGTAGGATTTAGCCGAATCAAAGAACAATCTAAAAACCTTAGATTTGAATTTGAAGACAAAGATTTAATTGATATAAATACTATCTCATACTTAACTAAAAACTTTGACGGGGAATTATCTTTTGACCTATCACAAAAACCAAGTATCAATTTAGCATTTGAAAGAAAAAATCTAAAAGAGCCTATTGAGTTTTTACAAGTTTTAAATAGCTTGAAAGTAAATGAGAATGATATATAATTATATAGTATAATATTTTCTAGGAGGAATTATAGTGAAAAAAAGACTATTAGCAATGTTAGTAGCTATACTATCAATAAGTATGGTGCTTACAGGATGTCAAAAGAAACCGAAAGACGCCGTAGCGACAATAGACGGTGAATATATTACAGTTGACGATATTCAATCAATATATGAAATGATAAAAAATCAATACGGTGGAGAAGCTCTTTTCAACGATAAAACAGATCAAGGTAAAGAGATGATTCACAGAGCAAAAGTTCAAGCAACACAAGAAGTAATAAACACAAGAGTTATGGAAAAACTTGCAAAAGATTATGAAGTAACAGTTGACGAAGGAAAAATCGACGAAAAATTAGAAGAAATCAAAGCACAATTCGGTGGCGAAGAAGTATTTAACCAAATAATCCAACAAGACGGAATGAGCGTTGACGAATTAAAAGAAAATATAAGAAAAAATCTAGTAATGGCTGGACTTAACGACAAATTAGTTGAAAAATACCAACCATCAGAAGAAGATATAACAAAAGAAATAAACGATAATAAGAAAAAATACACACAATATAATGCAAATCATATACTTATAAAAAATACTGATGAAGCAGGACAAAAATTAAAAGGCGAAGAGCTAAACGCTAAAAAAGCAGAAGCAGAAGAAATCCTTAAAGAGATTAAAGACGGCGGCGACTTTGAAGCAATAGCTAAAGAAAAATCTCAAGACGGAAGCAAAGAAAACGGCGGAAACCTTGGTAATTTCTACGCAGAAAAAATGGTTAAACCATTTGCAAAAGCATTAGAAAAACTAGAAGTTGGACAAGTATCAGAAATAGTTGAAACAGAATTTGGATACCATATAATAAAACTTAACACAAAAGAAGAAGATCCAGAAAAATTCGACGAAGAGTATAAAAAAGAGATTTCTGAAGAGATAAAATCAACAACTATCCAAGAAAATGCTCAAAAAGAACTTGAAAAAACTAAAAAAGCTATGAAAGCTAGAATCTTTGAAAATGCTGAAGGTCTAAAAGTTGATAAATTAGAAACTGAAGAAGATAAAAAAGAAGACGCTAAAGAAGAAGTAAAAGATGAAAATAAAGAAGCAGAAGTAAAAGAAGAAGAAACTAAAGAAAAAGAAGAAAAATCTGCAGAGGAAAAT
>CAYTWF010000161.1:167-1905 GCA_964441705.1 uncultured Butyrivibrio sp. | reverse complement strand
CAAGTTCTTTACACCAAGCTTTCTTAGGGCCTTTAAATCCTCTTTAACCCCAGGTCTAATCTGATCTTTTATAGCTACAGCAAGTATTACAACTCCATCAACTGCTGTTAAAACCAGAGAATTTCCTTCCTTCTCAAGGCGGTTATAATCATCAACAAGAGTTTTACTTGGCTTAATATTTTCCTTTTCCATCAAGGAAAGATTCCCAACAACTACCCTACTAGACTCAAGATTGGCAATAATACCTCCACCCTTTACAACCTGAGTATCCTTAACAGGAAAAGTCTCTACATCATTTAACTTTTCAAGAATAGCCTTTGCCAAAGGATGATCAGACTCCTTCTCTATACTGGCCAAATAGGAAAGTGCCCTGGAATATTCTTCTTGCTTACTTCCACTATACTTAATATCTTCAGCACTAAAAGCTTCATGACTACCATCTCCCTTATAAAAAATACTTTCCGTAACCGTAGGATTTCCCAAGGTTAAAGTACCTGTCTTGTCGAAAACCATGGTGTGAATTTTGCTAAAATCAGCAATTATCTCACTGCCCTTTAGCAAAACTCCATTTCTGGCCCCATTTCCAATTCCTGCCACACTGGATACTGGAACACCAATAACTAGGGCGCCAGGGCATCCAAGAACTAAAATAGTTATAGCCAGTTCTATGTCTTTTGAAATTATTCCCACTACAATAGCTAAAAGTAAAATTGCTGGTGTGTAGTGCTTTGAAAATCTATCGATAAATCTTTCTGCCTCAGACTTGGAATCTTGTGCCTCTTCCACCAGTTCGATAATCTTGCCAAAAGTAGTGTCCTCGCCTACTTTATCAGCAATAATTTGTATAGTCCCATTTTCCAAAATAGTCCCTGCAAAAACCTTAGAATTAACCTTCTTACTAACAGGGAAGGACTCGCCGGTAATACTGGCTTCATTTATATAGGCCTCACCACTTAGGACCCTGCCATCAACCGGAACCTTTGCTCCAGTTTTAACAAGCAAAACATCCTCTTCATCAACATCATCAAGGTCAACCTCCTCAAACTCCCCATCCGGCATCTGCTTCAAAGCACTTTCCGGGGCCATCTCAGTTAATTCCTTGATAGCTGAGCGAGTTTTGTTAAGGGTTCTCTGTTCTAGGTAGGCTCCAAATAGGAAAAGGAAGGTTACAATTGCTGATTCCTCAAAATTCCTTATTAAGAAGGCACCTAAAACTGCTATGGTCACTAAAACATCTATACTTACAACCTTAACTCTTAATGATTGGTAGGCTTGAATTGCGATAGGGGCCACTCCTATAATAGAAGCTACTATCATAGCCCAAGTAAAGATTAATTCATTTTTAAATACTAACTTACTAATAAATGCCAAGCCTATTAAAATTCCACTGACTAACATAATTTCATTTTTACTTCTCAAAATCTTTCTTTGCATAGGAATACCTCCTTTCTTATTTTAGCTTAGGCTTGATAGGCCTGATCTAACTTCTCTAACATTTGATAAATTGCCTGGTAACTTTCACATACACCTGCTGGGATTTGATAATCACTTGTGATTTCCCTAATTTCTTCAAATTCATTATCAAGATCTGGCTTATCCTTTTTCATTTTCTTAAGTTTTTTTACAATCCTGGAATAAACCTTGCCAACATCTAAAATCTCTGGATGTTCTTTTCCATGAACCTTCATAACAATAGGCATATATTGGTCTAAAGTTGAAATATTTTCCTTAACTACTT
>CAYTWF010000161.1:0-157 GCA_964441705.1 uncultured Butyrivibrio sp. | reverse complement strand
ATTCTTTCATCTGTAATTCCTCCCTTAAAGTTTTTAATTAACTATCTAAATCTTATCATTTCTTTTCATTTAAAAAATTGATGTGCATCAAGTTTTCAAAATTTTTATCTATTTAAATATTATCACCATTTACTTGTAAAAAAATTGATGTGCATCA
>CAYTWF010000160.1:0-1931 GCA_964441705.1 uncultured Butyrivibrio sp. | reverse complement strand
TCAAGGGGAATATCGCCTTTTCCGGGCAAACAGAGACCATCACGACCTTTGGCACGGATATGATCTTTCAAATGCACATGCCTTATATACGGTTTTATAAAGGAATAAAAAATCTGCCAGTCATTCTGGTAGGTAATGTCACTATGTGCCACGTCCCATATTAGTCCAAACTTTTTTTCATCCTTGAAGGCCTGGACAATAGGTAAAAGGGTTTCAATCGTATTGAAATTGCCATGCACTTCAAGCCATATCCCGGTTGATCCGGAGAGGTGAAACAATTCCGCCATTCCGTGAAGAGTCTGTTGGAGGACAACTGCTTGGGTCTCCGCGGTGAATCTATCACCAAAAACGCGTATTGCTGGAATGCCCATACGATGACATACTGCAAAACCATCGATTGCCTCTTGTTTTTTTTGAGGCCAAAGGTCCGGATTGTCAAACGACACAGAAGTATCAAGTGATACAATCTGCACACCATTAGCAACTAGCAACTGCTTTGATGCCGCAAAATTATCGCTATTGAATGGCACCAGATCACGCGATGTCATGCAATCCTTGATGCCTCGCATCTCAATCCCGGAAAAATAATGTCGTCCCGCATATGACACGATGTCCGGAAAACCCCAGGCAGGGCAGCCCAATGTAGAAAATGCCAGTTTCATACTCATTCCTCCTAGGCCATATGGGCCAATTCCTGAAGTCTGATTGGATGCTCAAGCGGTAAGCCTTGCAGATAACGATCCACCTGAGCGATGACATGATCAGAAAATGATAAAACCTCGCGTTCTGAAAAACCTGCGATATGGGGTAAAATCACTACGTTGAAGCAAGATCTCAGGATTCCATCTGCCGGATAAGGCTCTGCAGTAGTGACATCAAGTACCGCCTGCCGCATCGGTTCTTCCTGCATTGCCCTCGCAAGATCAGATTCAACGACCTGTGCCCCCCTGCCGGTATTGATGAATGCCGCTGTTTTCTTCATCTGTGAAAACAATCGATAATCAAGCATATTGGTCGTTTCCTTATTGTTGGCAAGATGATTGGAAATGACGTCACAAGTTGAGAAAATCTCATCTAATGAAGTTTTCCTTACTCCATATTCCCTTGCAGTATCATCAGAAAGGAATGGATCGAAAACTAGGATTTCAACATCAAAAGGTTGCAATAGTTTAGCGACCTGCTTGCCAATGGCTCCAAGGCCGAGCAAACCAATTGGGGTTTTATCATAGAGCCCAGGATATGTGGAAGTCATGGTAAAATGGGTTTTCCAGTCATTTGTCCTGCGATACTCCCGTTCAGCATTCACATACCCCTTTGCGGCCTGGATGATCAAAGAAAGCGTCATCTGCGCAACAGGCACGGCCATGACAGATGCAGCGCTGATCACACTGATACCGAGTTCCAGATAGGGAATGGCAAAATACCTTACCGATCCAGCGGCATAGAACACGGCTTTGAGAGAAGGAAAATAATGAGATATCTCATCTTTTGACAGAACGGGCATATGCCATGTCGCAATGACAACCTCTATAGCCTTCAGTTCTGTTTCGTGCTGTGCCATATTGTAATCCGTAACCACGAACGGCAGCATATCGAGCATTGTGCAGAGTTTTTCATTCCGCCCTGCTGAAAAAACCATGTCAATGCGCTCAATCTCATCATGCGCAAGAAAACAGGCAGTAACCATATTCAGCTCCTTGAAGTAATATATTTCCCCGGGGGAAGAGCCCCCCCCCCGTGAAAAAGAGGAAACCTATAGAAAATCCTGACCACCATTGACCTGAATTACCTCTCCAGTGAGGAACGATGCCTGATCACTTGTAAGGAAGAAAATGACATTTGCAACTTCCTCTGGCTGACCGAACCGCTTCATCAGAATGTTGTTCTTCCATGACTCGAAGAGTGCGGGATTGGTCTTCTTGATGCCATCA
>CAYTWF010000159.1:0-1934 GCA_964441705.1 uncultured Butyrivibrio sp. | reverse complement strand
TTTTATCTATCGCACTTTTTACTGCATAATAAACTGCGTCAAAAATCTTTTTTTCGTTCTCAAATCTTACCTGAATTTTTGCAGGATGAACATTGACATCTATACTCTCGTATGGTGCTAAAATATTTAAAACACACGAAGGAAATTTGCCGTGCATTATAGAATTTTTATAAGCTTGCTCAAGCGCTGCCATTGCCGTTTGACTTTTTACAAGTCTGCCATTTAAAAAGAAAAATTGCATACTACGGTTTGCTCTGCTTGCAAGTGGCTTTGATATAAAACCTGAAACTTCTATGCCATTTAACTCATAGCTTGTAGGAATAAGACCTGACGAAAAATCTTTTCCAAAGACTGCATAAATCGCCGAGTCAAGCTTGCCATTTCCTGGAGTTAAAAGCGTTTCTTTTCCATCTCTGATAAATCTTACGCTAATTTCTGGGTGCGAGAGTGCAATTCTGTCCACCACACCTGCAACGGCATTACCCTCTGTCACATCTTTTTTTAAAAACTTCATCCTAGCTGGTGTGTTGTAAAAAATGTCACGCACTACTATTGTTGTGCCTTGCGGACAACCAGCGTCATCAAGTTCCATTTGTTGCGAGCCTGCTACAACGCATCTTGTTCCTATCTGTTCGTCTATAGTTTTTGTCATCATTTCAACTTTTGATACGGCACAAATAGATGCCAGTGCTTCGCCACGAAAACCTAGTGTGCCAATAGATGATAAATCGTCTGGTGTTGCCACCTTACTTGTTGCGTGACTCAAAAAAGCATTTGACACATCTGCACGCCCAATGCCACAGCCGTTATCCGTGATTCTGATATAAGTTATACCGCCACGCTTTATCTCAACTGTGATTGAAGTTGCACCCGCATCTACAGAGTTTTCCATTAGTTCTTTTATTACTGACGCAGGACGCTCAACAACCTCCCCTGCCGCTATAAGCTCCGCCATATGCCTTGGCAATACATTTATTTTTGGCACGAAAGGTCACTCCTTTTTTAAAAATACTAGTTTAACTGATTTGTTAAATCGTGAAGAAATGTAAGCGCTTCTATCGGTGTTAAAGTATTTGCATCTAAGTTTTTTAGTTGCTCTATTACCTCATCATTTTTAGTAGATTGCATAGAGATTTGAAAATCTTGTTGCGGTTCTTCTACGCTTGTTTGTAGCACCGGTGTTATACCTTGGCTTTCTAAATCATTTAAAATTACCCTTGCTCTTTTTACAACAACACTTGGAACCCCTGCAAGCTTTGCAACTTCTATACCATAACTACCATCTGCTCCGCCACGCACTATTCGTCTTAAAAAGATTATATCGTCTCCACGCTTTTTACAAGATATGTTGTAATTTTTAACCCCACTTAGCTGACCTTCCATTTCTGTAAGCTCGTGATAGTGAGTTGCAAACAATGTTTTTGCCCCAAGCTTTTTGCCATCTGATACAAACTCTAGCACTGCTTTTGCTATACTCATTCCATCAAAAGTGGATGTACCTCTACCTATCTCATCAAGTATTATCAAGCTTTTTTTGGTTGCATTTGAAAGTATATCTGCAACCTCGCTCATCTCAACCATAAATGTAGACTTGCCAGATGCTAAATCGTCCGATGCTCCAACCCTTGTAAAAACACTGTCTACAATGCCAATGGTCGCAGATGAAGCCGGCACAAAGCTACCTATTTGCGCCATTACAACTATAAGGGCTACTTGACGCATATATGTGGATTTTCCTGCCATATTTGGGCCAGTTATTATTGAAGTTGTGTTATCGCCACAATCAAGCACCGTGTCATTTGGAACAAATGGCGCACCATCAAGCATAAGCTCAACCACAGGGTGGCGCCCGTCTTTTATTATGATTTTGTCCGAGCTGTCAACCTGTGGGCAAACATAATTATTTGACGCTGCAACCTTTGCAAGCGAACAAT
>CAYTWF010000158.1:0-2007 GCA_964441705.1 uncultured Butyrivibrio sp. | reverse complement strand
AAGGGTTAGTACGTTTGGAAGGCAAAGAATATGTGATGAAAGACGGAGATATTGTAGAATTCCGTTTTAATGTTTAAAAAAATATGGGGGCAAAAACCTTGGAGTCTTAGTGAAGGACGACAAGGTTTTTGTTTTTGCTAGGAGATTTATTATTGCAGATAAGTTGCATGGCGTTGTAGATTTGTTATAATAGAAGTAGTCGACAAAGAGAGAACACAACTTTAGTGTGCAAAGGGTTGTGAGAAATAAAGGTGACGGGGAAATGTTATTTGATACACATATGCATTGTGATTATTCCATAGATGCTCACATGAAATTCGCAGAGGCTGTAGCCGCTGCGAAGCAGCAGGGCATTGGCATGACGGTGACGGAACATTGGGATAGAGATTATCCTACGGATCCGAAGGCGTTTATTTTTGATGTAGATGAATATTTTACAAAATTTCTCCCCTATCGCAGTGACATAGTTTTGCAGGGTATTGAGCTAGGGATGCAGGAGCATACGGCAGCCGCTGACCAAAAATTATTAACTGCTTATGACTTTGACTGTGTGATTGCTTCTATGCATTGCGTGCATGGCCGAGACATTTATGCACCGGAAGCTTACGCCGGTTTGACGAAAGCCGAGGCAGTGACGGAATATTTGGAAGCTTCCCTAGTTTGCTTAGAGCTTTATCAGGATTTTGATACTTTGGGACATATTGACTATATCAGTCGCTATATGCCTTATGAAGATCAAGAGCTATATTATGCTGCTAATCCCGAGCTATGGGATGAGCTGTTTCGGGTTCTTATTAAAGGCGGGCGAGCCTTAGAGATTAATACTCGCCGTTTGGCAGAGCCACAGGCAGCGGCAGCTTTAAAAGTTTTATACCAAAGATTTGCGCAGTTAGGCGGGAAGTATGTGACACTGGGCAGCGATGCTCATTATGTAGAGCATATCGGACGCGGTCTGGCAGCAGCATACAGTTTAGCCGCTGCGTGCGAGTTAACTCCGGTTTATTTTCAGCAAAGAAAAATGATGAAGTTAGAAAAGTGAGGGTGGTACGATGAAATGTGCAAGGTTTGCAATTAAAGGTAAAGCACGTATTGGCATTATTGAAGGAGAACAAATAAGAGCTGTGAAGGGTTCTCTGGATACTTATTGGGAAATAGAAGATGAAGTTTATCCTTTGGCAGAAGTACAGCTGTTAGCTCCTTGTGTCCCGAAGCAGATTATTTGTGTGGGTTTAAACTATCCGGCACATGCGGAAGAAATTAATATGTCCGTACCGACGGAACCTGTTATTTTTTCTAAAGCTTCTCATACAGTAATCGGCCCTGAGGCGGCAATTATTTATCCGCACCAATCGAAACACGTGATTTATGAAGCGGAGCTGGGCATTGTTATCAAAAAGAAATTGAAAAACATTTCGCCGGAGGAAGCACATAAATATATTTTAGGCTATACTTGCGCCAATGACGTGACGGCGCGAGATTTGCAATTAGCAGATGGGCAGTGGCTACGGAGTAAATCCTTTGATACTTTTTGTCCTTTGGGCCCGTGGCTGGAAACAGACCTTGACCCACAGGATTTGGCAATAAAATTATATTGTAATGGTGAGTTAAAACAAAATGCCCGCACTAGTGATATGGTGTACAACCCCTACGAAATAGTCAGCTATATTTCCAAGAGTATGACGTTAGATGCCGGCGATTTGATTTTGACCGGTACCCCCTATGGTAATGGTGAGATGCATCTGGGCGATGAAGTTATTGTAAAAATAGAAGGTATTGGTAGCTTGCGAAATACTGTAAAGGGCGAATAGTATGATTAAGCCCATGACGGAGGGAAACCCTTTTCAGCTTATTTTAACCTTTTCTATTCCTTTAATTATTGGGAATATTTTTCAGCAAATGTATAATATTGCTGACGTTATCATTGTAGGTCGGACGATTGGGGTTAATGCGTTGGCGGCAGTTGGTGCAACGATTCCTATCTTTATGCTGATGTTTGGCATTGCCATT
>CAYTWF010000157.1:0-2030 GCA_964441705.1 uncultured Butyrivibrio sp. | reverse complement strand
CAAAGTGTTGTGAATTGCTCTCAAAAGTTGATATCTTTGATATTCGGAACAACAAAATAAATATTAATAAATGTGATTTATACGTTGTGAATTGCTCTCAAAAGTTGATATCTTTGATATTCGGAACAACCAATTACAAAGGATTCAAATTTTACAAAGTGTTGTGAATTGCTCTCAAAAGTTGATATCTTTGATATTCGGAACAACAAGTTTCACCTTCACCTTGTACCTCCCTATGTTGTGAATTGCTCTCAAAAGTTGATATCTTTGATATTCGGAACAACTTTGAGCAGACTGAAAAAGGTGGAAGGTCTGTTGTGAATTGCTCTCAAAAGTTGATATCTTTGATATTCGGAACAACCCCGGCTTAATATTGAAGGCAATTCACGGCGTTGTGAATTGCTCTCAAAAGTTGATATCTTTGATATTCGGAACAACTTTAACAAATAAATAAACCAACTTATGACAGTTGTGAATTGCTCTCAAAAGTTGATATCTTTGATATTCGGAACAACCAATAGATTTAGTTAAAATCGCCGGTTACTGTTGTGAATTGCTCTCAAAAGTTGATATCTTTGATATTCGGAACAACCCATTTACGGTTAAATCGAATAGCTGTTCCGTTGTGAATTGCTCTCAAAAGTTGATATCTTTGATATTCGGAACAACAGAAGTTCATGGCATACGACTTCAGCTGCGGTTGTGAATTGCTCTCAAAAGTTGATATCTTTGATATTCGGAACAACTTATTACTCTGAATCATATCGTTATAGTGTGTTGTGAATTGCTCTCAAAAGTTGATATCTTTGATATTCGGAACAACTTGTCCTGAATTGTTCATTTGTATTTCTATGTTGTGAATTGCTCTCAAAAGTTGATATCTTTGATATTCGGAACAACGGGCTCGCTCCATAATGCGCTGTTATGTTTGTTGTGAATTGCTCTCAAAAGTTGATATCTTTGATATTCGGAACAACTAAACGAAATTATCGAACAGCTGGAATGCTGTTGTGAATTGCTCTCAAAAGTTGATATCTTTGATATTCGGAACAACGTCTTTATAATCATGTGCTTTTTTGCTTTCGTTGTGAATTGCTCTCAAAAGTTGATATCTTTGATATTCGGAACAACATCGATAAAACTGTCGATATATGGCTTACAGTTGTGAATTGCTCTCAAAAGTTGATATCTTTGATATTCGGAACAACTTCATCCCCCGAAGGAATGTGATAGTATTCGTTGTGAATTGCTCTCAAAAGTTGATATCTTTGATATTCGGAACAACTTTCGCTCGTTGCGCTTATCAGTCCTAACTGTTGTGAATTGCTCTCAAAAGTTGATATCTTTGATATTCGGAACAACATACTATTTTGAAGAACAAAATCATTAATAGTTGTGAATTGCTCTCAAAAGTTGATATCTTTGATATTCGGAACAACTACTATTAACGTTATAAAAGTCAGCATGTGGTTGTGAATTGCTCTCAAAAGTTGATATCTTTGATATTCGGAACAACATATGGTCGTCAGGAACTAGTCCATACTCTGTTGTGAATTGCTCTCAAAAGTTGATATCTTTGATATTCGGAACAACTTCATGTACTTGGTTAAGATGTTCGGGATTGTTGTGAATTGCTCTCAAAAGTTGATATCTTTGATATTCGGAACAACTGATAAGCCTGTAGCACTTTGCGAGAGTGGTTGTGAATTGCTCTCAAAAGTTGATATCTTTGATATTCGGAACAACCTGGATCAACTACCGTTCTGCGCATAGCGTGTTGTGAATTGCTCTCAAAAGTTGATATCTTTGATATTCGGAACAACGGAGCAGCCACAGGGAAAACGGAATTGGCTGTTGTGAATTGCTCTCAAAAGTTGATATCTTTGATATTCGGAACAACAGCGAATCCTAAGACACCCCTCCAGGTCGCGTTGTGAATTGCTCTCAAAAGTTGATATCTTTGATATTCGGAACAACTTGACTTGTGATTTTCCGAAACAGTCTTGGTTGTGAATTGCTCTCAAAAGTTG
>CAYTWF010000156.1:0-2058 GCA_964441705.1 uncultured Butyrivibrio sp. | reverse complement strand
AGCATGAGTTTCATCCCTTGCTCGTAATAGTGCTTAGCCTCTGCGTAAACGTTGTTTATGTCCTCGTCCGTGTACTCGTCCCAGTTCTTCTTCTTTCGCTTCTCATTCACTTCCACGGGTAGGAATCTGCGGTCTCCGCCAATACCTTTCAGGAAGTTCACATCATTACCTGAGCCGAAAAACACACATTGTCTGGGCTGGTCTTGCGGGTATCTATCATAAGCGGCTCTATAGTAGTCAGATGTCTTACTTATAAAGCTCTTGACCGTTCCACTGTCACGCTTGTTGATGTCTCTAAGCTCCGCCATCTCTACTATCCACTTGCCCCTTATATTCTCGAAAGCCTCCTTGCCTACGATTGGGCAGTCTCCCGCATACCACTCGTCCTTGACCGCTAATTTATTAAGCATCTTGCTCTTACCAATACCTTCTTGCCCAACGAACACCATCACATAGTCCATGAAACAAGCCGGCTCATATATACGCTTTACGGCTCCGACCAACATAAGCTTAGTGATTGCTCTACTATATGGGCTGTCCTCGATACCCAGTGAATCTATGAATAATGTTTCCAGCCTTGGCACACCATCCCATTCCAGCCCATCTAGGTAGTCCCTAACTGGGTGGAAAGCCTGTCTGGATGCAATACTGCTAAACACATCATAAATAGTGTTTCTAGCATTAATGCCATATCTGCTACTACCTAGGTAAAGCCTAAGCTCCGCATCGTCTGCGTCGTTCCAGTACTCGCTGTTATCCTTTGTACGCCAGAACGGCTTGCGTGTGAGCCTAATTCGTTTAGCGAATAAGTCTTGTCCGAATAGACCTTTAAGGTTTGGGTCGTTTTCCATTATCAGGCGAATATTCTCCGGTGTAGGCTCAATGTTCTTCTGCTTATCATATGTAAGCTTTTCCAGCCAGTCACTTTCAACATCAATCACCTCCACGTCTGCGAAGTCCTCCTGAGCACTCTCCATGCGCTCAGAAATCATTAGTTTCTTAACCCGAGTATCATTTACAGCCAAATTCTCCATAGCTTTATAGCTAGGTAGCTTAGTAACATTCGTGCGTGGGTCGGCATCCTCATCCATTAGTCCAAACAGGTGCAGGCGTACCAAATCGAAAGCGTTGCACAGCTGTCCGCTCGTTGGGTCAGTACCGTGGTGGCTGTAGCCCCATTTGTCCTCATATACGACCAGTCCGCCAGTCGTAGAGCCACGCAAATAGGTATATCGACCTTCCGTGCCGGTGGGCTCATAATAATCGCTTAAAAAGGCTTCAATTGCCTCACTGATTGAATACGTCCTACAGAAAGCTCCTACAACACCTCTTTTCTCTGTTGGGTCGGCTTGTTTCTTCATTTCACGGTGCACAACTTTGTTCACTCTGGAGCTTACTGCCCAGCTGGAGCTATCCGTCCAATCTTTGTACTCCGCCAGAATCTCATCTGGGTCTAGCCACTCAGCATCTCTGTATCGGAAGTAGAACTCGCCATCAGCCGGCGTGCTCGGCCAGTACATTAACCTACTAGGCTCAAAGGTAGTGTCGTCGAAATCATCTATACCAATTGCGCTTGCGACCTTTCTGCCAACAGCCTCGTATTCGTCCCTGTCAACAGGTCTGGATAGAGGGATAACCAGCCTTAAACGTGGCTTCTCAGGTGTGTGCTTATGAGTGGAATATACAGCTCCGGCGCAATCGAACATAAGTTCGAACATCTCCCACAAGCCACCTTTTGAGTGGTCAGCATCTAGAGTCAACATGCTACGCTCCAGCACGTTGTCAGCCTTTCTGCGTCCGCCGGTCAATACCCCTCCTACGAATCCACCAACGTCCTTAATCTCGTCCTGTCTGGATTTAGGGGCTTTAAGATATTCCTCCATTGTTTCATGGGTAACTGTAGTGTGAGCCAGTTTTTCAACCAGCTCACTCCACAATATTTCCTCATTTTTCCAATGCGTTTCTTTTCTTGAACCGCCCGTGGCAATGGATAGAGTACCATCAAATTCAATTTGTTTCTTCATATTCTAACCTCACTACTTGTGCGTTGTGTTTGTT
>CAYTWF010000155.1:0-2088 GCA_964441705.1 uncultured Butyrivibrio sp. | reverse complement strand
TATTGATGAGGTTGTTCACGATGGTGCGTATGTCTTTGACAAAGCCGGAAGAAAGGGACTTGAAACCACAAAAGAGAATTTCCGCTATGCGAAAGACGGAGTTCAGCGTTTCAAGCAGCAGCGAGCTGAGAAATCGCTGAGAAAACAGACCACGCATAATACCAGTTCTGCCATTAAGACCGTGGATACGGCGGAGAAAACCGTCAAGCAGTCTGTTTCTTCTTCCGGAAAGAAAACCATTAAATTGGCTGAAAAGGAAGTAGCAAAGACAACGCAGAAATCTGTTAAGACCGCTGAGCAGACGGCAAAAACGGCAATAAAGACCAGTCAGCAGGCTGCAAAGGCGGCACAGAAAACAGCGGAAGCTACGGTTAAGGCTTCGCAAAAAGCGGCGGAAGCAGCCAAAGCAACCGCTAAAGCTACTGTTGCGACCGTAAAAGCCGCAGCCAAAGCTACCGTTGCCGCAGTTAAGGCAATCATAGCCGCAGTAAAAAGCTTGGTAGCTGCTATCGCTGCCGGCGGCTGGGTAGCGGTGGTTGTTATCATCATTCTTTGCCTTGTGGCTTTAATTGCCGGTTCGGTGTTTGGAATTTTCTTTTCAGGAGAGGATTCCGGCACCGGTATGTCAATGCCGACGATTGTTCAGGAAATCAATCAGGAATATGACGACAAATTGGAGCAGGAAAAGAACTCCGTCAGTTATGATGTGCTTGAAATGAGTGGCAGCAGAGCCGTTTGGAAAGATGTGCTTGCGATCTATTCTGTCAAAGTGAATACCGACCCGGATAATCCGATGGAAGTTACGACCGTTGATGAAACGAAGAAACAGCTTCTATCAGATATTTTTTGGGAAATGAATGATATTTCCTCCCGAACGGAAACAAAGTCTCACACGGAGATAGAAGAAAGTGACGACGGACACGGAAACATTGTGCAGACGGAAACGACCGTTACCGAAACATTTCTGTATATCACAGTATCGCATAAGACTGTTGATGAAATGGCAGCTATGTACGGATTTAATCAGGAGCAGAAAGACTACCTTGCAGAACTTTTGCAAGACGAGAATAATCAGCTATGGGCGCAAGTGCTTTACGGTATCGGATACAGCGATGACCAAATCGTTACGGTTGCACTGTCTCAGGTTGGAAATGTCGGTGGTCAGCCTTACTGGTCTTGGTATGGCTTTAACTCCCGTGTAGAATGGTGTGCCTGCTTTGTATCTTGGTGTGCAAACGAATGTGGGTATATCGACTCCGGTATTATCCCGAAATATGCCGGTTGTGTAAACGGAGTGCAGTGGTTCAAAGACCGTGGACAATGGAGTGATGGCTCGGCAGAACCTGCTCCCGGTATGATTATCTTCTTTGATTGGGACAACAAAGGCTCGTCAGGACCGCAGGACGGTCAATCCGACCATACGGGTATCGTTCAAAAAGTGGAGAACGGTATCGTTTATACGGTAGAGGGCAACTCAGGAGATAGCGTAAGAATAAACCACTATTCTGTCGGTCACTATGAGATACTCGGCTACGGTATGCCTGCATATTAAAAAAGATGGCTGTTCGCAAGAGCAGCCATCAAGTACATTTCTAAAATTCTGTTACTTCTCTATCTTCTAGGTACACACGATGAGTATAGTGTATAACTATAACTAATAGCGATGATAACACACTAATATTTATTGTATGGAGGAGTTACAAATGAACGTCATCAAGAAAGAAGAAAAGACGCACGGAGTATCAGTTAAGGAAGTGCAAGAAGAAATGTTAAAAGCAATTTGTGCTGGAAAAAATCTGTCTCAAGTGTTCAGGCGATGTGAAATTGTAACTTTTTTTCGACATATTTCATTATAACGACGTAGCATATTGACAAATTGTGCGACATTTAGTATAATTATAATACTTCAACGTATGTTGGGGTTATTATGCGTATTCCTAATTTGTATTTCCTATCTGCGTGGGAGGATAAAAAGTATGAACGAAAATCAAAAAGAAATCTTTATGGACAAAATGACGCAGAACTTGCCTGCATTAAGAGCCAGAGCAGGTCTTACGCAAGCAAAGTTAGCAGATATGATGGGTGTAA
>CAYTWF010000154.1:0-2158 GCA_964441705.1 uncultured Butyrivibrio sp. | reverse complement strand
AGGGTTGCGCGCAGTGGTGACCGGTGCGCACGGCAATACCGAGACGGTCGAGCAGCGTGCCGAGATCCATGTGGTGGATGTTGCCAACGTTAAAACTAATCACAGCCTCGCCCTGTTGCTCGGAAGACGAGGAGCCCTGATGCCCGTAAATCTTGATATTCTCTATATTTCTGAGTTTATCCAAGGCATACTTGGTCAATTCCTTTTCGTGCCTTGCGATATTGTCGAGACCCAATTCGGTAACATAGTCGAGCGCTGTAGCCAGTCCGTGTGTAGCGATATAGTCGGGCGTTCCGGCCTCAAACTTCAAGGGCGGCCGCTCGAAGGTGGTCTTCTCAAAGCTCACGTTGGCAATCATCTCTCCTCCACCCTGATAGGGAGGCAGCTTGTCGAGACAGTCTTCCTTACCATAGAGCACACCGATGCCGGTAGGACCGTAGACCTTATGACCGCTAAAGACGAAGAAGTCGCAGTCCAAAGCCTGCACGTCGACCTTGAAATGGGGGGCACTCTGGGCACCGTCGATGAGCACGGGAACATCGTGTTCGTGGGCAATGCGAATCATTTCGGCCACGGGATTCACCGTGCCCAGCACATTGCTCACATGGGTAATGCTGACGATCTTGGTTCGCTCGGTGAACAAATTAGCGTATGCTTCCATGTCGAGTTCGCCGTCATCGGTCATTGGGATAACCTTTATCGCCAACCCTTTTCGCTGTGCCTGCAGCTGCCAGGGCACGATATTGGAGTGGTGTTCCATCGTGGAGACGATAATTTCATCACCCTCATGCATGAACGCTTCGCAGAAACTGCTTGCCACAAGGTTGATGCCCTCGGTGGTGCCCCGCGTGAAGACAATCTCAGTGGTGCTGTCGGCATGGAGAAACCGGCGCACCGTCTCGCGTGCCTGCTCATGCAGTTCGGTGGCCTGCTGACTCATCCAGTGAACCCCACGGTGCACATTGGCATTCACGTTGAGGTATTCCTCGCGCATGGCATCGAGCACCACGAGCGGCTTCTGGGTTGTAGCCGCATTATCGAGATACACCAACGGCTTGCCGTAAACCGAACGGGAAAGAATGGGGAAATCCTTTCGGATTAATTCACAATTCACAATTTTCAATTCACAATTCATAATTGGCTCACGCATATTCTAATTCATAATTCACAATTCATAATTCATAATTGGATGGCGCATATTCCAATTCATAATCCATATTTCATAATTCATAATTGGATGGCGCATATTCCAATTCATAATTCATATTTCATAATTCATAATTGGATGACATGAGGATAATGCGCAATGCATAGTTTTCAATTCACAATTGACTCGCGACGTGTTAAGTTGTGAATGGTCAATGCAACAAAAAGAAATGTATGCAAGAAATTGTGAATTGAAAATTGTGAATTGTGAATTACAAAGGATTTTGAATTACTGACACAGTTTACATCCCTCGCACTTGTTCAGCTCGCCGCGGAAACGTTTCTCTACCAAGTGATGGAGACGGTTTCGCAATGGCTCAAGCTTGATTTGGTCGATGACTTCGCCCACGAAGGCAAACTCGAGGAGTAACTTCGCCTCGCGCTTATCGATGCCACGTTGCTGCATATAGAACATGGCCGCATCGTTGAGCTGCCCCACTGTAGACCCGTGAGCGCACTTCACGTCGTCGGCATAGATCTCGAGCATGGGCTGTGCGAACATACGTGCCGTCTTCGTGGTGCAGAGGTTCTGGTTGGTCATCTGCGAATCCGTCTTCTGACTATCGTGGCGAACATGTATCAACCCTGCAAAGGCACCCACGGCCTTGCCGTCCAACACATATTTATAAAGCTGGTTTGACTTGCAATGCCCCACCTGGTGGTCTATCAAGGTGTTGTTGTCGACATGCTGGTCACCATCCGCGATGACACAGCCATTGCACCAACACTCGGCTCCCTCACCCTTGAACACAAGTTCGAGATGGTTGCGCGTGATGCCGTTGTGGAGCGTTATGACATTGTGATTCACCCGGCTGTTGGCCTGCTGGTCGATATAAACATTGGAAATGCGCACGTTCTTCGTATGTGTTGCCTCAAGGCAATAGAGGTCGAGCGAGGCATTCTCGCCGACGTATGCCTCGATGACCTGGGTGCCCAGGAAGTTGCGGTCGTC
>CAYTWF010000153.1:0-2159 GCA_964441705.1 uncultured Butyrivibrio sp. | reverse complement strand
ATATTAGGTTGTGCAGCATTACTATTTGCTATGGTAATTATCTGCTCCTGAATGCTATTTTGTAAAAACAAGCAGAACAAAAAGGGAACTCTTTTAATTGGTTCCTTTCCGAGAAAAAATTTTCCCACACGCTGATTCACTGTCATTTTATCACTCTTTGGAACCAGAGCTATTTTCCCGATTGTAGCACCTGTCATAGCGATAAGTAAATCACCTGCAGTGACAAAAAAATGTTTTGCCTTGTTTGCAATTTCCTCGGACACATAGGAAAAATCAGACATATCAATAGTGTTGTTCTGTATATCCTTGATTTTTACTACTGGTACACCGTCGTTCTGCCACCATTCGCTTTTGAATGCATAGCCTGATTTTACTGTAGCAATATCTTTTATCCGCTTTACTTCCCACCCCTCCGGCAAACCATTTACAAACCTTGTGGTCTCGTGACCGGGGAAGCGGAAACGCACAAACCATTCTTTGTAAAGCTCCTGTGCAGCCTTTTCCAGCAATGCAATACGCTTGTTGTTGTTCTCAATCAGATCATCGTAAGCAGAGAGGATATCGGCAATGCGCTGCTGGGTGGGTAGGTCGGGAATTTTAATCTTCAACTTATGAGCTAAATTTCTATTTAACCCTGGAACAGCGGCATCGTTATTGTAGCTTTCTAAATTGAGCAAAGTCATATAGTAAAATAAAAACTTCATATCACAGCAATCATCAACGTTATCAATATAAAATGCTGTGTCAATGCAATAAAAAGGGGATTCACTTAAAAAAACCGTCCCCACAGAGCCCTTTCTACCAATAATTATTCCTCTTTTGGCTAAAGCATTGTCCGAAAAGCCACAAACACCTGCAGAAGAGAACACCTTATATTTCCCAGATTTCCTTTTTTCTGCTGTGAGTGCCTTTCCATATATAAAAGGCGCAACTTCACCTAATCTTTTTTCTTCCCATTTAGTCATTGTCCCTAATCCACCTCCTCCCAATAAGTAATTTGGGAGGCTTTATCTTTTAAATTACTTATAAGTTTCGTTTTATTGAAGTTTGTAGAATTTAATTTCAAAATACATTTTCTCGTATAATCTCTTAATAACAAAATATCTTCATCATAAATTTCAGAAACAATTCCGTCGTGAACAAAATTGGAACGTTTTTTATATAAACGCTTTATATTTAAATAGCAATTTAATATGTCGCTTTTTTCTGTAAATAATAATACAGAAATTCGTTTTGCTAAGCATTCTTTTTTTGAATTATCTTTATTTAAAAACAAGATTTCCAAAGCAGTTATCAATAATGTAATAGAAATAAAATTATCCTCATGGTAAGACAAATCGTAATAACCATAACTTGAATTTATAACAGGATTTTTTAATGGCAGTGAAACTAATCTTATATCTTCCTGTAAAATATTCGCTTCTTCATTAGTACATGAGAACTTCTTAATAATTTTACTTGCCAAGGCCTCTCCAACTGGTATTATGGCGGTATGCACTGAAGAAACCATCGTTTCACCAATTTGTTTTTTTTCGCTTTTTAATGAAATTGCTAATCTTTTGAACATTAAGCTTGCTTCTTTAAAAAGTCTTAGCTTACGTATTATATTATCAAAGTATTGCAAGGAATCATCGCTAAGGCTATCAAATTTTAATTTTGCATCAGTCGGAGCTAGTGAAATATCACAAAGTTTATATATGCAAATAACGTCTAATGTTTCTTTATCAATACGTGCAGATTCATAATCGCGTCTTAAAGATATTGCATCTCTTTCGAATATTTCATTTAAGTGATCTTTGTGCGGAATTAACGATTTTCGACAAAAAGAGAACCCATTATCGAGTTTTATATTTAAAATCGATTCCTCTGCTCCAAATAAAACAGCACATACTTCTAAATTATAAGTTTCAGTCATCTAAACATCCCTCTTAAATTCTCGACAATTTTACTTTCAAGCTCTTCTGCTTCTTTGTTAAGGGATTCAAGTTCGGCTTGTAAATTTAGCATTTCTGCTTTGAATTCCTCTTCAGTCATGCCATCATCCTCTATTACCACACCGACATATCTGCCGGGATTGAGCGAATAATCCTGATCTATAATGCCGTCTTCGCCGTCAAGTTTGGCCACTTTACAAAGGCCGACCACATCTACATATTTTC
>CAYTWF010000152.1:0-2221 GCA_964441705.1 uncultured Butyrivibrio sp. | reverse complement strand
GGACTTCATCAGCTGCAAAATTCAACTTTACGATTCCCAAAGGTGACAAAGGTGACACAGGCGCAACAGGAAGTGTAGGTTCGGTAGTGTCTTCAGGAACTGGCAATGCTGTAACATCTATAAGTGTTAACACTTCTACTGGAGTTTTAACGTATATTAAGGGTGCAACGTATGCCGAGAAAGATACTGTAACTCAATTTGCAATAGCTGTTGCATCGTGGTCTAGTTCGACTACTACTGTTGATGGCACTGCGTATTATACATATACCGTAACATTAACTAATGTTTATAAGCCCATTCCTTCAGTATGTATAGGTTCTTCAAGTGTACTGCCAACAGCAGATGAACAAACGGCTTATAATTGTATTAAGTATTCAACAGTAGATGCAGATACACTTACTCTTAAACTTTACGCTGAATCCGTACCTACGTCTGCTTTTTATGTCAAAGTTATAGGAGCGGCTTAATTTAAAAAAACAGTTATTATTTATGAGGCTATGTCAGATTTTCCGATGTAGCCTCTTTTAATTTAGAAAGGAAAAGTATGTCAGTAAAAATTAGCGAACTTACATCTGCCAGCAGTGCTGAAAGTACAGATGTAATGATTCTAGGTACTGCTGCTGGAACGAGGAAAATATCCGAAGTAGATCTTCAATCTTCAATGTTAGCCTCTGCTCCGCTTACAGGCACGCCTACAGCTCCAACTGCATCAGCAGGGACAAATACAAATCAGGTTGCAAGCACGGCTTTTGCTACAAAGGCATCAGGAGTTGTACAGGCAAATTTAGATAATAGACACTTGACAACAAAATTCGCAATAACAACTGCGTCATGGTCAACAGACGCAACAACCGTTAATAGTATTGCTTATTATACGTACACAATAACATTAACTGCGGTTTATGATGCTTATCCGGAGGTATTTATAGGTTATGATACACCTCCAACTGCAGATGAACAGGATGCATATAATTGCATCAAATATGCATCAGTAGACGCAGAGACATTAAAACTAACACTTTATGCAGAATCCGCACCAACAGTGAATTTCTACATAAGAGTAAGAGGAGTGAAATAATATGAGTGAAACATTAATTCCTGTGCTAAATAGCAAATTAGGGTCTCTCACATATAGAGATTTTACTGTAACCCCCACTGCAAACTCTGGCTCAATGTCGATAGATATATCTGATATACCTAACTACAAGGATTTGATTTTATGGGAAACTCTGTTCCCACGAATGCTTTCAGATCTTGATATGGCAAACTGGAACACTTCCATGTTAAGAACAGGAGTCGGATATGACTGGAATTATGATGCTGATAAAGGAATTCTTTCCATATCATCACGCCATACGGAGTGCGTTTTAATACAATACGGTGCTATATTAAAGCAAAGAACAGTTCGTGTTCATTATATTTAAAAAACGCAATATAAATCACCTGTAATATCTATTGAATATGATTTTGTCCAATAGCTGCCATACGAATAGCTATCAGAAGTAGTTAGATAAAACGAAAGAATACCTGTATCCGCATTGTATTCGATGCTTTTTAATTCTTTTGTACTATTCCATCCCATATTGCTGGAATCCGTTCCCCTAGGTGCGTTGAATCTGGTTTCGGAATCTTATTGACATAGTTTTTTTTGCATCCCTTACTCAACTAAGCTGTAATTTAGAACAGTAAATTTTACAAAACCCTTTTTGTTGGATAATATTGAATAAACAAGGAGGATTTTGTAATAATATGCAGGAAATTAGAGATAAGGTTTTAGCAATATTAGCACCAAATTTTGATTCAAGGCAACTACAGATGATAGATGTAGCAATGTCAAAAGTTTTGTCTGATTATCATATGGAAAAAGCCGAAACATTACCGCAAATATATCATCCCAACCAATGGTCTGAAATAGCTGAGTATCTTGGGAGAAAGAAATCGAGAGGATTACAAGCAGGAACTATATATCAGTATAAGTATGTACTGACTATATTTGCTCAATATGTCCAAAAACCGCTGCCTAATGTTGAAGAATCAGACATACGCAGATTTCTTGATGAGTATGAAGTATATAAAGATGTTGGGCATAGGCGCAAAGATGGAATGCGGGTTATCCTTAATGGATTTTTCAGATATGTAATTGATACTGGAAGAATAACAATAAACCCAATGGCAACTATAGAACCAATTAAATATGAGAAGCGAGTTCGAGAAGCAATGA
>CAYTWF010000151.1:0-2249 GCA_964441705.1 uncultured Butyrivibrio sp. | reverse complement strand
CTAATGGCACGATCAAAAAGATAGATGAATATGAGCAGATTATTATAATGGATGATGGCACAGTTATCCCTATTGATGAGATAATCAGCATTGAGAGCAAAATATTCGATAAGATGTACGATGAACGTATAGTGAAAACAGGAATATGTAAGTAGAAGAAAAAGCCTTAACATATTCCTAATGCTAAAATGATGCGGGGGAATGGTGATGAGCAGTAGAAGCAAATTCAAGGATCTTGATAGATACTTTGGGAGTGTGAAAACGAATGAAATAACATTGACCCTTGGTGAAATTGAGAGAATAATAGGTCAAAAGCTTTGTGATTCTGCATATAAGTACCCAGCATATTGGTATGATTCAAAAACGAATATGTTACCTAAATGTTGGGTGCAGAATGGATATAAAATGGAAGGCTTAAACCTGAAAGAACAAAATGTAAGATTTAGAAGAGTAGCCTCAATTGACATAAGTAGTAAAAATGTCAACATAATTGAAAACAACATACCAGGTGTATCAAATAACAGTAAAGGGAAAAAGCCCACTGTTTCTATAGATATGGTGCTCGAGGGAATTAATAAATACTTCCACGAATTAATGTCTGATGAGAATGCAAGGTATCTTTCATGGGAGCATTGTTATAACGCTTTCCAAGATGCTAATAGCAAAGGAGGTCTAAATGATGAGGACATAGACCATCTATCACTGCATCTAGCCTTTTACCTTGCTTCCTGGGGTATGTTAAGGGGCTCAAGCTTCTTACTTCAAAAGGATTATAGGGTTCATGTAGATGTAATTAAGGAACTATATAAACCAGATTATAAAAACCTTTGGGCTATTAACTATAAAGAGTTACATGAGCAGAATAATTTTGATACTCTAATGGTTTTAATAAATAAACTGAAAAATATCTATAATGAAAAAAGAAAAGATGTAAAAAAGGTAAGTACAGATATTTCAGACATATTAATAACAAAAGTACTTTTGGGAACAATGGGTGCTGTGCCTGCTTATGATGAATTTTTCAAAAGAGGGGTTGGTAAGTATGGCATAACAACACAAAGACTAGGGAAATCTTCAATAGTAGGATTAGTAGAGTATTATCATGATAATAAAATAGAGCTTGAGAATATAAGGAATGAAATATCAGAAGCACGTCAAATAAATTACCCTCAAATGAAAATTTTAGATATGGCTTTTTGGCAATTAGGTTTTGATTATAAATAGATAGCAAGGGATTCGTTATAAGAGCTGTCAAGGATTTAAAGTACATGTAAAAAATTGTTTGGTATATAAATTTACAAATAAATTCAGATATGTTTTTGCCAAATTAAAGAATTTGTTTGTAAGGACGTTGATGGTTACGTTGAAGGTGTCTTAAGGGAAAGAGATGGTGGTCCACATCTTAACAGTTGCGAGGTACAAAATAAAGTTAAAGGCTCTTTAATTTACTTTCAGAGCGGCAGTGAGGAGAACGCATATAAAACAATGGTGGAAATAGAACCTGGGAGGGTATATATGTGGGGTAAAGTGAGGGTTAATAGCTAAATTATTCCTAATGTACTATTTGGAGAAAGAGAAGAAAGAGGCAGCATCCTTTTACAAAATGCTGTGGTATGGGATAGAAAAGAGGATTCGTTTTTCAAGTATGGCTTAAATGAAGTTAAAACTTTTTAGAAAATAACTCTCATTTAATTGGGAATACACAGCTCTTTTTCGGTTACAAATGGGCTATACATTTCTTTAGTTAATTATAGAATAGTTTGGAGGATTAAGATACCACTTTGGAAACAATGTGACCCAAAAAATATTAGAAATTGCTAATAAAAATCTCTTATAGATGAATTGGGCG
This sequence comes from uncultured Butyrivibrio sp., assembly GCA_964441705.1. Classification (GTDB taxonomy): domain Bacteria; phylum Bacillota; class Clostridia; order Lachnospirales; family Lachnospiraceae; genus Eshraghiella. Next base: position 400 of record CAYTWF010000151.1, on the reverse strand, counting down.
AATATGTTAGAATTGAAAGAGTTGCATATAGTACGTCAAATCTAAAAAATATACTCTCGGTTGAAATAAACCCCAAAATGCAATAAAGTATTATTATCGAATTCGCTGTGTACCGTAGCAAAGCAGTCATGAATGGGTTTGGAACGATAAAACTCTCATTAAAAGAACTATTAGCAATATTTAGCGATGTTTTAAATAGCTCGTTTTCTTAATATATATTGAATAGTTTGGCGGAGAAGGGAAGTTAAAATGTAAGTCGAATACAACACTGGCGAAAACTAACAAACGAGGAGAAAAACATGAATAGTATTTTAAAATTTATACCTGGATTTAGGAGCAATACTAGGTGGAAGAAAATAATCGCTATCATTTATTATGCTTTAGTAGCTTTAATGTTTAT
>CAYTWF010000150.1:0-2253 GCA_964441705.1 uncultured Butyrivibrio sp. | reverse complement strand
CATGAGAAGCAAAAACCCGGAACTGATGCTCCGTATTCAGGAATATATCGAAAAACACTTTAAGAAGTATTCCTCCACACCTACCGTGCGTGAGGTTGCGAAAGCCATGGGAATCTCCGTCTCGTCCGCGCAGCGCTATCTTGTAGCAATGGCCGACAAACGCATGATCTCCTATGACCGCGGCGTTACTTCCACGCCGAAGATTGAGCTGATGAATCCGTATTTCAACCGGGCCGCCCTTGTGGGTTCCATCCCCTGCGGAACTCCGGAGGAAAAAGAAGCTCAGATTGAGGAATATATACCCCTTTCCGTATCTGTTTTCGGTTCCGGCGACTTCTATGTTCTTAGGGCGTCCGGCGATTCTATGATTGACGCTCAGATTGACGATGGAGACCTGGTTGTCATTCGTGAACAGCAGGACGCCGGCATCGGCGAGATAGTCGTTGCACTGACGGACGAGGGAAAAAATACGCTGAAAAGATTGGAATACAATAGAGAAACAAGGCGTTATTATCTGCACCCGGAGAATGATAAGTATACCGATATCTATGTCAAAGACCTGCGTGTACAGGGTGTAGCAACACATGTGATCAAGGCTTTGTAAAGGGAGGTGACGCAAATGCCGAAGCACTATGTGGAAGTGGACTGCCGTTTTGATAAGGACGGCATCCTGATTCCAAAGAGGATTAATTGGGACGATGGACGAAAATGGGAGATTGCCAAAGTGCTTCATACTTGCGATGCGCCTCAGCATAATCATGAAGGAATTCGCTATACAATAAAGATCGGCCGTGCGGAGAAATTTCTTTATCGGGAGGGGTCGCGATGGTATGTGGACTACTCTCCGTAGGAGGCGATACCTGAATTATGAATCTTTTCACATATGACGCTATCGACGAACTTGGCGACGAGTTGATACGTCAGTATTTGGGCGAAGCGGCAGACACAACATTCTGCGTGGATGTAGAAGGCTTTGTTACCGACTTCCTTGGGCTGCCACTGTTTTACTGCTCGTTTGCAGAAAATGACCCGGACAAGATCGGCTTTATTTCAGATGGGATAACGCCGATTCGGGTCTATGAGAACGGCTCTGCTGTTTCGAAGGTTTATTCAAAAGGTACAATCATCATTGAAAAATACCTCCGCTGTGAATCTGAAAGCGGCAGACGCAGATTTACAATCATCCATGAGGGTGCTCACTTCGTGTTGGATCGGGCGCTGCCTCGGGCCGGATACCACCGCGAATTTGATCATGAGCGCTGCTACAAGCCGGAGGATTTACGGCAGCTTTTCACAATGTCAGAAGCAATATTTGACCGGATGGGAGCCGCGCTGCTGATGGCGCGCTTCATGGTATGCAATCTGGTACGGCGCTATGGCGTCACAGACGGCATCCCGGTGTATGGAGACAATGTGCTCCGCCCCGAAGACCGGCTACTGATCAGCCGAATGGCCGGCGATATGGGCGCGTCCTTTCAGGCGTTTTTTATACGTCTCAGAGAACTCGGGTTCCTGATCCGCCGCCCACTTGCAGAATATATTGTGGAAGACATGGGACTTGGAAAGGCAGGCGGTTCGAATTGAGTAAAGTCAGAACCTACCGGCAGACAAAAACGATTCCTTCGCAGGTTTCATACAAGCTGCGAGCCTCAAAAGAGGAAGCTGCGCTGCTCACCATGCGGGATATCAATTGCCCATACTGCGGCTATCTTGTTGAAAGAGTGTTCTCTGACGCCACTGGACATAAAATGGTCTACTGCAAAAAATGCAAGGCAGAATACCCCATCAACTTGGGTTATTTTCGCCGCATGAAGCGGCGGCACGCCAGCATTCATCAGCGGAGAGAGCGCCAGCATCGATAAAAGGCCTATACAACTGAATAAACTGCAATACTTTTAATCGAGCAAGCGGAGAGAATCCGGCGTAAGCCGGTGGAGACTGCCAAGCGCCGTACGAAGTTAGACTGAGTTAATAGAAGCATCTATATTCAGTCTGATTTCTACGGCGCTTTTTTGCTGCCCGGATTATCTTCGTACTGCGTTAAAGGTCCTTTCCCGACAGGCTCGGGAAAGGACCTTTTTCTATGAAAAGGCTGTGGCAACCGTACAGTACTAAATATCCGTGATCTCTGATTTTTGAAATCCACTTTATTTCAAAAATTACGGAGGTTACGAAAAATGTGTTTTAACTACGGAAAAGAGAAAAGAAAATTCGAGGCGGAGTGGGCAAAAACGGCAGCGTGGTACGAGCGTG
>CAYTWF010000149.1:0-2293 GCA_964441705.1 uncultured Butyrivibrio sp. | reverse complement strand
TAATCTAATAAATAAAGGAAAAGTGGTGAAATAAAATGGCTTTAGAAGAATATAAAGGAGTATTTATTTTTGCTGAGCAGGTAGACAATCAGATTAGCAGTATCGCTTATGAATTACTTGGCAAGGCAAAAGACTTGGCAAAGGATTTAAATACAGATGTAACAGCAGTTCTTATTGGATCAGATGTTAAGGGTCTTGCTGACAGCCTTGCAGTATATGGTGCTGATAAGGTTATCGTAGTTGACGATCCTGAACTTAAGAACTACAGAACAGAACCATATGCACATGCACTTGCTTCTGTAATTAATGAATTCAAACCAGAAATTATGTTAGTTGGTGCTACAGCAATCGGCCGTGACCTTGGTCCTCGTGTATCTGCAAGAGTTGCAACAGGACTTACAGCTGACTGTACATCACTTGAAATTGGTAACTTCCCTCTTGAACCAATTGCTAATCAGGAGCAGTTACATAATCAGTTATTAATGACACGTCCTGCATTCGGTGGTAACACAATCGCTACAATCGCATGCCCATATAACAGACCTCAGATGGCAACAGTTCGTCCAGGCGTTATGCAGAAGATTGCTCCAGTTGCTGGTGCAAAGGCTAATGTTATTGAATTTAACCCAGGCTTTACACCTGATAACAAGTATGTTGAGATTCTTGATATCGTTAAATCTGTTGTTGATACAGTTGATATCTCAGAAGCTAAGATTCTTGTATCTGGCGGACGTGGAGTTGGAAGTGCAGAGAACTTTAAGCTCCTTGATGACCTTGCAGAGGTTCTTGGTGGAACAGTAAGCTGTTCAAGAGCAGTTGTTGATAATGGCTGGAAGCCAAAAGACCTTCAGGTTGGACAGACTGGTAAGACAGTTCGTCCTAATGTATACTTTGCAATCGGTATTTCCGGAGCAATCCAGCATACAGCAGGTATGGAAGAATCAGACATCATCGTTGCAATTAACAAGGATGAGTCAGCTCCTATCTTTGATGTAGCTGATTATGGTATCGTTGGAGACCTTAATAAGATTGTACCAATGCTTACAGCACAGTTAAAGGCAGAAATGGGTAAGTAATTTACCTGTAAAATAAAGGGCATGTTGTCATAGCTATATGGCAGCATGCCTTTTTGTGCAATAAAGGAAAAAATTATGCACAAAAGACCACGTTTTCTGAATGGCTAATTGAAAAATAATCTGAAAAGGTATACAATGTGGTATATGTTTTCAGGAGGATACCATGAGCGATTTGAATTTTGATAATAAAGATAAAAAAAGAAATTCCATTCTTATAATAGTAGCTGCCCTGCTTATTGTTATCGCAGTTGTGTGTGTTGTTATGATTATTGTAACTATAAGGTCAGGCAGGAAGACCAATAAGGAGCAGGAAAGCACCACAGTTGAGACTACCACCGAACAGCCAACAACACAGGAACCAATAATGCAGGCACCAACAACTGCAGCACCAGTTGTTGATACTCCAGAGCCACAGGAGTCATCAGCTGCTGATAATTTCAATGAGGTAAGTGAAACAATTACCGCCAAGGAAGCAGTTCACCTAAGGAGTACGCCGAATCAGACAGACAGCTCCAATATTGTTGCAACCTTGTACAATGGTGAGAAGCTTGCCAGAACAGGAATTAGTGATTCAGGCTGGTCAAGACTTGAGTATAATGGTCAGATTGTATATGCCGTCTCTAATTATCTTACGACAGACCTTAATTATACACCGCCAACAACTGAACCTGATGATGGAATTAAGACAGAATTTAAGTCCTGCAATGACACGATTACCGCTAAAGAGGCAGTTAATCTCAGAACAATTCCAAGCGTTACCAATCCTGATTCTCAGGTTGTTGTAACCCTTAAAAAGGGTGAGACCGTGAGCAGAACAGGTATTGCAGAGGCACAGGGCTGGTCAAGAGTTGTGTACAATGGACAGACCCTTTACTGTGTAACAAGCTATACAGAGGTAGTACAGTAACAATAAAATAATTATGTTAACCATCAACGACATTCAATATATGATTTGTGTCATATATTGAGTGTCGTTTTTTTCATATACTTTTCACGTAAGTGTCACAAAAGTATTAATCTTTTTTCATACTTTCTGAATATAATTCCATAAGACAAGTAAGGTGTCATTAAAACAATGTAAGGAGGAATTAGTTGTGATTGAAGTTAAGAAGCTGGTAAAAAAATATGGCAGTCATATGGCAGTTAATGATTTGTCTTTTACTTTAGTGTCTGCTGATTAATCAGAAAAGTGTTGATTTTACTGACTTTTAGGCTGT
>CAYTWF010000148.1:0-2295 GCA_964441705.1 uncultured Butyrivibrio sp. | reverse complement strand
AAAAAGCTTTTCCTTTAGTATTCTTCCTGTTAATTACAATTGCAAGAATCATACCTGGCCTGATTTCTGGTCAACAAACCAGTGATTCTTATTGTCGCTCATTACCTCGTCAAACCACTTCTCGTTCTCAATCTCCGTGATTGGAGCCAGCGTAGTACCATGCTTAACAGTATCCTTATCAACATATATGGTAACCTGATTAACCTCGTCATGGAAAAACATAAGTGATGACAGCATTGGGTCCATTACAGATACAAACTGTGTATACATCTGATAATTAGATGTATAGTCTGAGCTTAGCACCTGTGAAAGCGTCTGATTATATGAAATATAATTAGCCAGATTGTTGTAAATCTGTATCTCGTTATCCATTGACGCAGTTGCCTGATACAGATATGAATTAATGGTCTCTGTTTCCTTGTCTCTTAGCACTGCCTTCATCTGAAAATATGTAACAGATACAAGCACCAGTACAGGAAGAAAGCCTGCGAGGATATATACCCACGCAAGCTTGTATTTTAACTTAGTATTACGAAACAGTCTGTATATTCCATTTCTCGAACCGTGCTTCATTATGCTATACCCTCGTCGCCATTCTCCCTGTATTTCTGTGGACTTACTCCATAGTATTCTCTAAAGCTTGAGCAAAAATAAGATACATTCTGATAACCGCAGATTGTACTGATATCAACAATCTTGGCCATGGAGCTTTCCAGCATATCCTTGGCTCTTTCCATCCTGTAGGTCTTAATAAACTTACTTAAATTCTGCCCTGTATCCTTCTTAAATACCGAGCTTAAATAGCTTGGTGCCATATATACTAAATCGCCCAGCTGTTCAATGCTAAGCTCCTCGCCATAATGATCATATATGTACTGCTTCACAATCTCCACTTCCTTGTGAACCATCTGTGGATTCTTGCAAAATACCTGTTCAAGTCTGTCAATGTTCTTATTAACAAGACTCATTACTGTATCGTAATCATTGGAGCGATACAAAGTGTCAATCTCCTGATTCAGTTCTTTTTCATCTGTATCCGGAAGATTATCATAAAAATCCTTCAGCAGATTAGAGAACAGGAACTTAATATATACCTGTGAATAGCTTGTTTTATATCTGTATTTCTCACTAAACCTGTCAAAATGCTCACGAAGATTAGATACATCCTTCATCTTAATATCCTGCTTCATCTGCTTCATCAATGTATCATCATCAATCTGAATAATTGCAGAGGTATCATTCTTCATTCCATCGTAATATATTTTGCAGGATTGATGATAGAACTTATTCTCCATCAGTGTATCCAGCTCATCCATTCTATCAGCTATCTGTGCTGCCTTTGTTATCTCCGACGAAATTGCAATGTAGCATTGAGCACTGTATATGTTATCGACATGATTGCTGATTCGCTGTGCGATATTAACAAAATCCAGACTGTCGCTGGAAAAGAACAGCAGTGACTGCTGTGGATTAAGATTAAGGTACTGACTTACTGACGGCTCAATCGTTCTTATTCTCTCCTTGAAATCCAATCCGCTCTTACCAAAGAAATCATCATTGAATTCAATAAGCATCATTCTTTTGAACTCATTAATAAAATCAATTGGAAGCAGTCCATTATTATACTCATTAATCTCATTCATGTCAGAACCATTAACCAGCAGATACAGCATATGCTCGTTCATAAATTCAATGCTTTTGTCCTTAATATCCCTGTTATACTTAGCTTCCTCTATATCATTAACAACCTTGTTAAGTGTATTCTCAAATTCAACAGGGTCAACCGGTTTGAGTATGTAATCAGAAACTCCCAGTCTAACCGCCTGCTGAGCATAGTCAAATTCACTGCATCCACTGAAAATAACATATCTTATGCTCTTCTCCAGTTCTGCAATCTTGCCTATCAGCTCAATTCCATCCATAAATGGCATCTTAACATCTGTGAGGAGAATGTCATAATCATTAAGTTTAACCATATCAAGAGCCATCTGCCCATTGGTAGCCTCACTTACCTCACAATCTATGCCTGTTTTCTTAAGGAGAAACTTAATTCCGTTTCTCTCCACCTTTTCATCATCTACAATAAGTACTCTGTACACCGTATCCCCATCCTTTCCTGGCAAGTAACTTAGGGCTGCTGTATATAACCGTTGCGACAGCATATATTTCGTACCCGAGCATTAACCATAATTGCCGGAGCGGTATTTTCCCGCTCCGGACAAATATTTAATACATTATTTATATCAATGTCATTTAGTTAACCAATTTCAAATTAAAATCCAGTGGTTTTCTTTC
>CAYTWF010000147.1:0-2295 GCA_964441705.1 uncultured Butyrivibrio sp. | reverse complement strand
AATGGGAAACCACTAAAATTATATTGAATTAAGCCTAACTAAATGGCATTGCTATTTGACTTGTCTACATCGAAACTGTTTTTATCCATGCTAAACTCTCCTTTCTCAACACTTAATTGAATAACATCACATATTTTTTTATGAAACTAGGAAAGCCAGAGCATCAGAAAAAATTTTCTCATACTCCGGCTTCGTTTCTCAATGAACCAGCTCGTCCAAGTCAATTATTGTTATGTTGATATTCCATCAGAATCGTTACCAAATCATCAATTCTTATATAATCAATTCTCCGGTGATCTTTTACAACCAATACTTTGTAACCATTTTCTTCTTGCAAACAGCCTATAGGAATACCTTTATCCATACCTGTTGTATAAATTAATCCCCCATTTCTAGCGGAATTACTATTAATATCATTCACATAAATCACCCCACTTCAATAACATCTGGCAGCTTTGCCTTTTCATCATCCGTTGCATTCCTAATTATTTCAAGAACACTGTTTTTTTCCAAATCGGTCATTTCATTCCCCATTGTAAGATAAGAAATTATCATACCTGCATTTTTGATTGAATCTTTACCGGTAATCATCTTCTTTTTTGCACTCCCGATTACAAGTATATTCTGCCAAAGTTTATTGTCCATTGACCAATCAATATAATTGATTTTTTCAGCAACCTTTCTGAAATCAATTCCTTTATTCTGTGCCATGTACGCAACATGCGCCAATGCCATCTGAGTAACCGGTTTAAACAAAAGATTGTTTGCTCTATACTCTGCTGCAATATTATAGTCTAAAATCTTGTTCATATAATTATGATATACTTTCACTTCTGAAAGTAAAATATTCCAAAATTCAGCTACAACTTCATAGCAGCTATCTACGACTTCATCATCAGGCAAATAGTTTACATCAATGTCTTCATTCTTTAAAAGCGTCTCCGAAATAGTATATATTGAACTTAATGTTGTTAGCTGTGCACTTCTTTGTGCCAAAGTATTACTCTTCCAATTCACTATATCCTGTTTAAGATCTCCTCTTGTAAGCGTTGCTAATGGACCGCCATCCCCTATAAGTCGTCTTGCAATAACTGCAAAGGCGTCATCTTCGCTGATTATAATATTGTCGCTTCGGCTCGTTTGCTTAGCATATTTATTAATTTTATTGAAAAGTTTACGTATCTTTTCGTCGCTCTCATGCTTAACGAAAATAACACTGACTTCTTCTTTTGCTAACTCAGGATGTGGATATATTTTCTTTTCCCAGCTTGGCTTAATTTCATATCCTGCAGGAATCCCCATTAGCCCTTTAATTGCAATCTTTAGACTTAACAATCTATGCTGCCCATCTAAAGCAATTAACACCTGATCATCAGGAAATGTTACAAATCCAAAATCACTCATTGTATTTTTATATGCTTTCGGCAAATCTCCTGTAACATGTTCTAATGGTTCAAACTCAATCTCTTCCCATCCTTTGTAAATATCAACTACAATACTACTGTAAAATCGATCTTTATCCTGTGTAATATATGGTACCATCTCCATAACTACCCTATTCACATCAAGATCTCTTTGAATCTTCTCATCTGCAGTCATTTCACTATATTCAGACATTTCTTTCGCAAATCCCACAGTATTTATCAGTGTTCCTGCAGACATTTTAGTCTGATAATACTCTGTAGAGCCAAATTTTCCCTTAAAACATGCTATTGTCTGCATATTATTCCCTCCGTGTTTGTTTTTTATAATTCGTGTTTGTTTGTACTCGATTGTATCACTGTATTTTTACATTGTCAACCATTTTTGTTTTTTGTTTTTATTTACTATTTTTCTTTTGTTTTTCTCTGTTTTCTAAAACTTGTTTTCCCCATTCAAATTTCCTCCATTTTATTTTTCCTTATTTTTTTATTTTTCCTGTTTTGCATTTTATAATAGCACCTTTTAAATTTTCTCTATATCCCACATTTTTGTTTTTTCAGTTTTGCATAAGTTTTTCAAAAACAATTAGCACGGGTGATGTTTTCTTCAAACATTGGTCTGTTTTTCAAAAACAAAAAAAGAGATGCTACAGTATAACATCCCTTTTGTCTATAATTCTTAACTTCCAGAAATTTTTCCACTCAAATGTAAAGATTGGAGCCTACTTGTTGCAGCACTCCAATCTTCATTATTTTACGCCAGTATTCGTTTCAAAGATATCAATAAGAAATGGCAACATTGCTTCCTGTTCCCTACAATAACCGTTGGACTAAACTTATTTCCTGTATTATTTTGGATAATCAGAACTGGTCG
>CAYTWF010000146.1:0-2336 GCA_964441705.1 uncultured Butyrivibrio sp. | reverse complement strand
TTAATCATATGATAATCATTGAATGCATCCCAAAGAGCATCCTTAATCATTGTATCAACAAGTACACCATTGTTCATTCTGTAACCAAATCTTGCATTAGGAAGTGCAAATGGTGCTCTTGACATGCTTTCCATACCACCTGCAACAACGATATCAGCATCTCCTGCTTCAATCATCTGAGCTGCCATGTTAACACAGTTAAGACCTGAACCACATACAACGTTAACTGTTACAGCAGTTGTTTCAATTGGGCATCCAGCCTTAAGTGTAGCCTGACGTGCTACGTTCTGTCCGAGACCTGCCTGGATTACACAACCCATATATACATGGTCAACCTTATCAGCTGGTACTCCGGCTCTGTTAAGTGCCTCTTTGATAACGATTGCTCCAAGGTCAACAGCTGGAACTGAACTTAATTCTCCACCCATTGTTCCGATTGCAGTACGGCAAGCGCCTGCTAAAACGATTTTCTTAGCCATTTTAGAAAAATCCTCCTTAAATTAAATTGTTCTTGTTATATTTTTCTTGAAATTTCTTAACAACTATCGGTGGTACAAGCTTCTCAACTCCTGCATTATAAAATGCCACTTCTTTGGCAATTGTGGAGCTTAAGAACGAGTACTCAAGACCAGTAGACAAAAACATCGTCTCGATTGACGGGTCAATATTTCTGTTGGTCTGTGCTATCTGCATCTCTGATTCATAATCGGATATAACCCTTAGCCCTCTGATAATTACTCTTGCATTATTCTTCCTTGCAAAATCAATTGTCATTCCTTCAAAAGTCTGAACAGACACATTATGTAAATCTTTAACTGACTCGCGAAGCATCTCAAGTCTCTCTTCCATCGTAAACATTGGCTGCTTACTGTTGTTAACGAGAATTCCCACAATCAGCTGGTCCACAATATTGGCAGACCTCTTAATTATGTCCATGTGTCCAAGGGTTACCGGATCAAAGCTGCCCGGATACACTGCTTTCATCATATCTCCTTTCTTCACTGTCAACTGTCCTGTTCATAGCAGACATGATAAGAGAAAGATTTTACTTACTATGACATAATACCATCTAAGGTACTAATTGTCAAATTTTTATCAAACATTTTTACGTAAAAAAATTGTTATTTTTTTCTGTTTATATTATACTGATTGCTGGTAAAATAAAACAATTATCAGGAGGATGTAATAATGGCTAATACACGTTACATACGTGAGCTTGTACTTAATCAGCCGGGTGAACTGATAGGTAATGTTATGAACGACTGGCTTGCCAAAAATGGTTATAAACAGATTAACTATAATGGAGCAGTTGTATTTCAGGCAGGTGATGGTTTCATTACTGCCAAGGATTATATTGTATTAGGCTACAACAACGGCGTATTTCATATTGAGTCCTGGATTAGACCTGTGTCAAAAGAAATTAAATCAGCTAATGCACCACTTGCAATTGGAATTGTTGTAATCTCAATTTCAGTGCTTATAATGCTGCTCACACTGGTAAGTGACAGAATCTATACGCCAGGATGGATCATTGTGTTCCTTTCAATTGCAGGAATAATCAATTCCAATAAAGCAATTAAGCTTACAGGCAATTATGGAAAAGCCAAAGCTGCACTTGTACTTAATATTATCGGAATTGTTCTCGTTGCAGTAATGATAATACTCAGCCTTGGACTTATGCTTATTTCGTTGACACTGTAGTTTCATATATATCAGTCAAAAAGCCGTTTTTCAGAAATAATAATCTGAAAAACGGCTTTTAATATTTATTTGGTAAGAATTACACAGCCATATGCGGGAATTGTAAGACTCTCGTCCTCAAGAGAAGGCTCTTCCTCTCCAACAGAAAGGAAATCACCAATCTGACTGTAGTCATATGTTGACTTGGAAACAGTAACTGTAGACGATTCATCACTTACATTAATGAGAACATATATGGTAGTTCCATCATATTCCTTGGCAAGTGCATATATGTTACCATTCTGCTCTGATACATCAGTCATCTCCACCGGAACACCTCGACCGGCCTGTGGATACTTGTTACGAAGATGAAGTGCCTTCCTATAATAGTTATATATGGAATATTCATCCTCCTTCTGTGTCTCTACAGAACCACACTCCTGCTCAACCTTATCCATGCTAGGAGGACCCAAGGTCATATCAGCTGAATCAGCAGCATCAGTCCAATACATAGGTGCTCTCTTGTTCTCGTCCTTGCCTGAGCCAGTCATACCGAGCTCTTCTCCATAATATACGAAGGTACAGCCGGTAGTCATCATCTGAAGTGCAGCCGCAAGCTTAATCTTGTTGGCATCTCTGCCCAGGAAGCCTGCGCC
>CAYTWF010000145.1:0-2372 GCA_964441705.1 uncultured Butyrivibrio sp. | reverse complement strand
TTTGAGAAAGCAACTAGATGGCGTGGAAGAATTACGCTTTATTTTTACCTCTCCCACTTTTGTTGCCGAAAAAACAAAGAAGGAAAAAAGAGAGTTTTATATTCCTCGTCTGAACCGTGAACGCAGCCTGTACGGAACGGAGTTTGAAATTAAGCTCAGAAACGAAATGACACAAAAAGCAATAGCAAAAGAATGTGCAGACTGGATTAAAGAGAAAGTAACCTTCAAATCAAATATAAGCGATAAGACTATTCAAGGACAATTGGTTGTTGATGACATTGGTTATACACCAATCAATAATTTTACGACAGTTGAACTCGGTTGCGAAAAAGGTAATGTTATTAGCACAACAATCGTAAAAGACCAGTCGCTGGCTCAGACACTTATAAGAGATTTCAATGAAATATGGAATGACAAAAAGGTTCTTCAGGAAGTGACCGATGAAGTAATAGAAAGCATTACCGCAGCATATAACGAAAATTCTCCTGATTTTATTTACTTTGTAACCCTGTATAACATTTTCAACGAATTTCTTGAAGATGTGTCCGAAGATGTACTTCCCAACGAAGCAACCGGTTTCAAGGACAGCAAGATTTGGGGTATGTTGTATAACTTCCAAAAAGACGCAGCTCTCGCAATCATTAACAAACTTGAAAAATACAACGGTTGTATTCTTGCCGACAGCGTTGGTTTAGGTAAAACATTTACGGCTTTATCTGTAATCAAATATTATGAGAACAGGAATAAGTCTGTACTTGTGTTATGCCCGAAAAAGCTGGCAAACAACTGGAATACATATAAAGACAACTATATTAACAACCCCATTGCGTCCGACCGCCTGCGTTATGATGTTCTGTATCATACAGACCTTAACAGGACAAGAGGCACTTCGAATGGTATAGATTTAAGCAGAATAAATTGGGGTAACTACGACCTTGTTGTAATTGATGAATCCCACAACTTTAGAAATGGCGGCAAATTGGTTGAAAACCCTGACGAGGACAGCAAAGACAACCGTTATGTAACTTTGATGAAAAAAGTTATACGAGCAGGTGTAAAAACAAAAGTCCTTATGCTTTCCGCTACTCCGGTAAACAACAAGTTTCTTGATTTGAAAAATCAGTTGGCTCTTGCCTATGAGGGGCATACTGATTTCATCGACGAGAAACTGAATACCAATCGTTCCATTGACGACATATTCAAAAACGCTCAGAGAGCTTTCAATACTTGGAGCAAATGGGAGCCTTGTGACAGAACAACCGAAAACCTTCTGAAAATGCTTGACTTTGACTTTTTTGAAGTTTTGGACAGTGTAACGATTGCCCGTTCAAGAAAGCATATTCAAAAATATTATGACACAAGTGATGTAGGTACTTTCCCAACAAGACTGCCGCCTATTTCTTTGCGTCCGCACCTTACAGACCTCAAGGAAGCTATTAACTATAATGAGATTTTTGAGCAGCTTATGCTCCTTACTCTTACGATTTATACTCCGACACACTATATACTTCCGAGCAAGATGGAAAAATACGCAGAGCTTTACGGAGATAATAAAGTGAATGTCGGCTTTACACAGGCTAATCGTGAGCAAGGCATCCGCCGACTTACAGCAATAAATCTGATGAAGCGTATGGAAAGCTCAGTCTATTCCTTTAATCTCACATTGAAGCGTATTAAGGAATTGATTGAAAGCACCATAGATACTATCGACCGCTTTGACAAACATTCAAGTGTAAACCTTGATTTGACGGATATTTCAAATGTGGACGAGTTTGATGAAGAAGACCAGAACACTGACGACCTTTTCTCTCTCGGCAAAAAAGTAAAAATCGACCTTGCGGATATGGATTATGTATCGTGGAGAGAGAGCCTTGCAAAAGACGCAGAAGTTCTCGAACTGTTGACCCTTATGGTCGGCGATATAACTCCTGAACACGATTCAAAACTACAAGAGCTGTATCGTGTTATAGATGATAAAATAGCTCACCCAATTAACGAGGGCAATAAGAAAATCATTATCTTTACCGCTTTCGCAGATACAGCAGGCTATCTGTATGACAATGTCAGCAAGTATGTGAAATCGAAATACGGACTTAATTCCGCTATGGTTTCAGGCTCGGTGGACGGTCGCACAACCTGCCCTAAACTGCGTGGAGATTTGAATACCGTCCTTACTTGCTTTTCTCCGATTTCTAAGGATAGAGATTTATTTGACAGTATTCCGAAAGAGGATATTGATATTTTGATTGCAACAGACTGTATTTCCGAAGGTCAGAATTTGCAGGACTGCGATTTCCTCATCAATTACGATATACATTGGAATCCTGTACGCATCATTCAGCGCTTCGGTCGAATTGACCGTATCGGCAGCA
>CAYTWF010000144.1:0-2457 GCA_964441705.1 uncultured Butyrivibrio sp. | reverse complement strand
ACATGCCACCAAGGGTATTTGCCATAGAAGCGAGAGTTGTTGCACGTGATATTCTCGCAACATTTGATACCCGATTCCCCGTCTGTAATTTCAATATTCTCAAGGCTGGCATTCTTCGTTCCGAACAAGGGACGCTCGCCGCCGAACTTCTTATCTTTGATGATTTCCATATTCTATATAACTTTTATTCTTTCCATGAATGTTCTAAGCAAACATGTAATCATCCTATATACACGCAAAGATAATGCCAAAATTTGTTCTATGCAAAGAAATTACGGTTTAAGGCACTCTTGTCATTCATCACGCACCTCATAATTCCGAAGTAGAGACGTGGGCTTGCCCCGTCTCACACCGTTGCAGTGTGGGCTTGCCCCCGCAACCTTTAGAATATAAATCCATGATCTGATATTCTCCCTGCTGAAACCTGCCTCTGTGTGAGACGGGGCAAGCCCACACTGTGGCGGTGTGAGACGGGGCAAGCCCACGTCTCTACATTAAAATCATTGTGTAAAATAAGATTACCAAAATTCGATGATTATTTTCAAGGCATCCAGAGAAAAATGCGCCATGTTTCGACCGTCAAAAACAGTCGGAATGAGCCTTAAAATTCATGTGCAATGCGATGACTATCTATTGGCGGTGCGATTCGGGCTTCATGACGATGCGAGGGAGCCTTAGTCGCACGATGATTAGAGCTTAACCGCCACACCATTCGATATCAATCGCAGATGAAAAAATATGGGGTAAAAAGGAGAGCGACAGGAAAGTGCTGACTGTCAGTCAACTATAAATTTGTGCAAATTTCGCGTATTTCGGGCCGTGGGATTTTTATTTTTGAAAACGCGAAGCACGGAGGGGTGTTTGTCAATAAAAATACGAGTATTAAATACTTCAAAAAAGCTGGCAGGGCTACAACGATTCGGAGTCACATTAGGTTGAAGAAAGATTCCAGGCAATGCTCATGCCGGACATCCATGAAAAAGACCCCGAGCAGAACAAAATATCCTATGCGGGGTCTTAATGGTTTATCTTTTCATTGAAATACGGGCTGTCACCTGTACGTCAAGTAAAGTAAAATTGCTTAAATCCGGCTTGCTATCCACTCGCCTATCTCCTTGGTACCATAACTCTTGGCACCCTCTACCTGGATTTCGGGCGTACGAATATTGTTTTCGAGTGCCGCATCGCATGCCTTGCGTATTGCCGCGCCTTCTTCTTTCAGTCCGAAATGCTCGAGCATCATGGCGGCAGAGAGAATCATGGCCATGGGGTTGGCGATGTTCTTGCCCGCTGCCTGCGGCCAAGAACCGTGCACCGGTTCGAACAACGGGGTGTGCTCGCCAAGCGAGGACGAAGGCTGAAGCCCCATAGACCCGGTGATGGCACTGGTCTCGTCGGTCAGAATATCACCGAAAGTGTTCTCGGTAACAATAACATCGAAAAAGCGAGGCTCGGTGAGAACGCGCATGGATGCATTGTCGATAAACATATAGTCTACGTTGACCTCGGGATATTGCGGCTCCATCTCCTGCGCAATCTGGCGCCAAAGGCGAGAGCTGGCCAGCACGTTGGCCTTGTCGACCACCGTGAGGTGCTTGTTGCGATTCATCGCAAACTCGAAGGCCACCTTCAGGATGCGTTCTATCTCATGGCGATGATATATGTCGGTATCGTAGGCTTTGTCGTTATCCTGATACTTTTCCCCGAAATACATGCCACCGGTCAGCTCCCGGATGACCACGAAGTCGGCTCCCTTGATGATTTCTTCTTTGAGCGGAGACTTGTGCAGCAGGCAATCGAACGTGGCCACGGGACGCACGTTGGCAAAAAGGCCCAGCTTCTTGCGCATGGCCAACAGACCTGTCTCGGGGCGCACTTTCAGCGTGGGGTCGTTGTCGAAGCGTGGATCGCCCACCGCAGCAAAGAGCACGGCATCGGCATCCATACACACCTTAAAAGTCTCGTCGGGGAACGGGTCGCCCACCTCGTCAATGGCGTGAGCACCGCAAAGAGCCTCATGGTACACAAACTCATGATTGAATTTCTTGGCCACGGCGTTGAGCACTCCAATGGCCTGGGGCATAATTTCCGGCCCGATGCCATCGCCGGCAAGAACTGCAATGTTCAATTTCATAATCTATAGTTTATTATTGGTTGTTGTTCTGTTGTTTTCGTTGTTATCGTTCTCCACAATGTTCAACATCTTGAAGGTGGCCTTGATAGCCGACTCCGTTTGGTCGGCATCCAGTCCTTGGGTACGAATAATGCGTCCCGACTCCTCGTGCCACGTGATAACGGTCTGCACGAGAGCATCCGTATGACCACCCGGCGGAATAGATACGACATAATTGGCCAGTCGCGGGAAAGTGCGACCGAGATTTTCCTTATAAATCTTACGTAACGCCTTGACAAACGCATCGTACTGTCCGTCTCCGGTCGACTCGGCCACATAGTCCT
>CAYTWF010000143.1:648-2503 GCA_964441705.1 uncultured Butyrivibrio sp. | reverse complement strand
AATCACGAGGCATCGTGCTGCCCGGCAGATTGAACGCCTATGACATTCGCACGGACAGCGATGAATGGTTCTTGACAGGATTCAAGGCCGACGAGAACAACCACGAGGCGTGGTCGGGCTTTCACGCTGTAAATACGATGTTCGTCATCACGGAGGCGTCCGGTATCAGCGACAACACATTTGAAGCGATTGAGGGAAACCTACAAGGCAACAGCCGTGTCTTGCTGGTATTCAACCCCAACACTCCTATCGGATATGCTGCCCGCAGCCAACGAGGGGAACGCTGGACGAAATTCCGGCTGAACAGCCTGACCGCTCCGAACGTCATTGAACATAAAATCATCATCCCCGGACAGGTCGATTACGAATGGGTTGTCGATAAACTCGAACAATGGTGTACCCGTATCGACAAATCGGAGGTGCAGGAAGAACTCGACGACTTCTGCTTCGAGGGAAAATGGTATCGCCCCGAAGACCTGTTCCGCAAAAAGGTTCTCGGCAAATTTCCGAAAGTGGCCGATGATGTGCTTATCCCGATGCAATGGATTGAAGCAGCGCAGGAACGCTGGCGGAAATACAAGGGGGAACGCACGGGAACAAATTGGCTCGGTGTCGATGTGGCTGGAATGGGACGGGACGCAACGGTCTATTGCAACCGCATCGAGAATTGGGTTGCGCCGTTCAAAAAGCACAATTCGGGCGGCACGGCAGACCACATGCGGGTTGCGGGCGACATCATCAATCACCGCCGCCAACACCCTACATCGTTCGTTAGCATCGACACAATCGGCGAGGGTGCGGGTGTCTATGCACGGGCACACGAGATTGACGACAGCCCGTATATCATCAGCTGCAAATACAGCGAGGGAGCAAAAGCCCGTGATAAAGAACTAACCGACATTACGGGGCAATACAAGTTCCTCAATATGCGGGCATACCTGTTTTGGTGCATACGAGATTGGCTCAATCCGAAAAATAACACGGGAGCCATGTTACCTCCGGACGAAGAATTTTCAGAGGAGGCAACCGAAATTCGGTGGTCATTTCGCTCCGACGGCAAAATAGTCATCGAACCAAAAGAGGACATCAAAAAGCGGCTCGGACGCTCTACCGACAAATTCGATGCGCTGGCCAACACGTTCTATCCGATTGTCATCAAGCGTCCGGTGGACAAAAAACGTATCGCACAGGCTGTGTACTAATTTTTTTGCAAACAAAATGATTATAATACAAACATTTATGGCAACAATTCAAGAAATCATCGACAAGAACAGACCGGTAACAGAGATTATTTCCGACCTGAAAGAAAAGGCCGTTTACGTGCAGCCGTGGACAGGACGCTGGGGATTGATACACGAATACGACCCCAAGCGACATCCTGTGATGAACAAAGCCAAATACCCCGACATTGTGAACGAGGACGGCTCTATCGACTACGTTACCCGTATCACATACGACCTGCAACGATTGGCTGTAAAACGTATGACGGAACTATGCTTCGGCATACCTGTCAAGCGCATCTATAAACCCAATAACGACGGGGAGCAGAAAGTCGCCAAAATGTTGGAGGCAATCTACGAGCGGAACCGCATCGACAGCGTGAACATCGAACGGAGTAATATGCTGTTCGCCGGTTGCGAGGTTATGACGCTGTGGTACGCTGTCGAGCAACGGCACGACCTTTACGGATTCAATTGCCCGCTGAAACTGCGATGCAAAAACTATTCGCCGATGCATGGGGACGAACTGTACCCGTTGTTCGATGAGTACGGCGATATGATTGCTCTATCGGTGGGCTATACCCGAAAGAAACTCGGCAAAACCGTTTCGTACTTCGACACCTATACCGACAGCA
>CAYTWF010000143.1:0-578 GCA_964441705.1 uncultured Butyrivibrio sp. | reverse complement strand
GCTCATCGAGGACGAGGATATTACCCTCGGCAAAATCCCCGGGGTGTATATGTTCCGCCCGACCCCCATTTGGGAGGACACCTCGAAAATCGTGTTCGAGATTGAATGGGCGTTGAGCCGCAACGGTAATTACCTCCGCAAGAACAGTAAACCGGTATTCTGCGTGTTTGCGGACGAAGAAATACAATTCGGCGAGGAACAACCCGAAAACAAGGAGTTCAAAAGCATCCTCCAATATCCGAAAGGTTCTTCTGCGGGGTATGTCACATGGGAGCAGGCGGTTGAAAATCTGAAATTCTTTGTTACCGAACTCCGGCAATCGTTCTTCACGCAGTTGCAACTGCCGGATTGGAGTTACGAGAGTATGAAATCCAACCCTATGTCGGGCGAAAGCCGCAAGCAGCTATTCATCGACGCCCAACTCAAAGTCAAGGACGAGAGCGGGCGACTGATTGAATTCCTCGACCGTGAAATGAACGTCGTCAAAGCGTTCCTCAAAACGATGTTGCCCGAAAAGCAATGGAAAGACGTGGACAGCCTGCAAGTGGAAATGGAGATAACGCCGTTCACGATTACAG
>CAYTWF010000142.1:2379-2595 GCA_964441705.1 uncultured Butyrivibrio sp. | reverse complement strand
AGATAATTCATTATAATGAATAACGCCCCATTCATTTGGTTATTATTTTATATATGACAATGACTTTACATTCACTCTTAAATACACTATGATTTAAGAGTGAATCAACATTAAGAGGTAGAATTATGACTAAAAAAGAATTAATAGAACAGCAGATTGAAAATAGAAATGGATATTTGATTATTGCAGATGCTGTATCAATGGGAGTATCTAGAA
>CAYTWF010000142.1:0-2369 GCA_964441705.1 uncultured Butyrivibrio sp. | reverse complement strand
TATATTAAAGAACACAACATGGAAAAAGTAGCTCAGGGAATTTATATACTTGATGATGTATGGCCAGATGAACTTTTCATTTTGCAGTCTAGAAATAAATGTATTGTCTATTCAGGAGAAACAGCACTATATTTGCATAGTTTAATAGATAGAGAATATAGCAAAATATGCTTTTCAGTTCCTGTGGGAGCAAATACATCTCATATTAATATAGAATCAAGAGAAATTAGATATTCAAGAGCAGAAATATTTAATGTTGGTATTGGAGAGGTGACATCTAACAGTGGAAACATGGTGAGGGCTTACAATAAAGAACGATGTATCTGTGATTTGATTAAGAATAGAAGTGAGTATGAAATTCAATTATTTCAAACAGCAATTAAAGAGTATATGTCTAGTAAGGATAAAAACATATCTAAATTGGTAGAGTATGCCGACATTTTAGAAATTAGAGATGAAGTAATGAAGTACGTGGAGGTATTGGGATGATTCATACTGCCAAGCAATTAAAGGATAAAGTTAGAAATATCTCTAATGGAAGAAATGACATTGCACAAACTTTAATTATAAATTTTATAATGGAACGATTTTTAGAGAGAGTTTCTATATCAAAATATCGAAATAATTTTATTATAAAGGGTGGATTTCTCGTTGCGTCAATCGTTGGAGTAGATATGAGAGCAACAATGGATATTGATACGACAGTAAAGTCTTTATCATTAAATGAAAATGATGCGAAAATAATAATTGAAGAGATTTGTCATATTGAAATTGAAGATGGAGATTTAGATAACTTTGAATTTGATGGAGGTTGTTTAAATGAATGAGTAAGTAAAAGATTATATAGATAAATATCCAAGTGAGATTATTGAGAGTGCATCATGTGAACCAAAGGAAACATTGTGGACAAAGTTGCCAAGTTATTATGTAGGTGAATCTTTCGTGAGGATTATTCCATTTAAAGACCATATTAACATTGAAGCACAGGCAGTAATTCAGCATAAGGGAGAATTGACAGGTTATAAAATCACTTCTAAAGGAATGATGCAAATTTATTTAACACAGCATATACCATATGAAGTTTTGAAACAGATTTTTATAGAAACTTTAGAGTGACAAAATTCAGTTTATAGAATAGAAAACAAAGTACTAAATATGAAGTTGTCGTGTTAGAGATACAGCACAAACTATATAGTGAGGAGATGACATAATTGGAGTTTAATGAAAAATTACAAGAACTTCGAAAAGATAAAAAATTGACACAAGAACAACTTGCTGAGGTGCTGTTTGTATCAAGAACAGCTATTTCTAAATGGGAATCAGGAAGAGGGTATCCAAGTATAGATTCACTCAAGGAAATATCAAAATATTTTGCCATATCCTTGGATGATTTGCTTTCAAGTGAAGAGATATTGACTGTGGCACAAGAGGATAGTCAGAGGAAAATTCATTATTTTCAAGATTTGGTGTTCGGATTACTTGATTGTTCAGTAGTGATGTTTTTGTTTTTGCCTTTTTTTGGACAAAGGGCAAGCGACGTTATTGAAGAAGTATCGCTCTTATCGTTAACGCAGAGTCCGGAATATATTAAGATTCCATATCTTATTATTGTGATTGCTTTAATTACATGCGGAGTTTTGACTTTAACGCTTCAAAATTGTACGTCATCATTTTGGATGAAAATGAAAGGTAAAATGTCATTAGGTTTAAGCACACTGGGTGCCCTTTTATTTATGATAAGTCTTGAACCATATGCAGCTATGTTTACTTTTTTACTTTTAGTAATAAAAGCACTGATACTGATAAAATGGTCATGACACGAATCGTATCATACATGTGACACACTAATTCTTCCATAATGATATGCCATCTTTTATATTGTGTTTAGGCAAAAGCCAAATACGAAAGGATGGATATAAAATGAAAAAAACAAATCAAAAAAATTATGTTGTGGCAGGAGGGTTATTACTTTTATTTCTGGTGTGGACAATGACCATTCAGTACGTGGATGTTCAGTCAATCGGACCTAAAAATTCCGAAGTAGGTTTTGCAACTGTTAACGAATACTTTCATAATTTTACAGGAACGCATATGATACTCTATAACATTACCGACTGGCTGGGATTAGTACCTTTATTTGCTATGTTAGTGAAGAGAAAAAATCTGTTAAAAGTAGATTTTGACATTTTGGCACTTGGAGGTTTCTACATCATAGTATTTATTGTGTATATTTTGTTTGAAGTGTTTGCAATTAATTACAGACCAGTATTGATTGAAGGGTATCTTGAAGCATCGTATCCTTCATCGACAACATTATTAGTGATGTGTGTTATGCCAACAGCTATTATACAATTGAACAAGCGTATCAA
>CAYTWF010000141.1:0-2622 GCA_964441705.1 uncultured Butyrivibrio sp. | reverse complement strand
GTCCGTCCAGCTTTCGGAGCGTGAGCGGTCTTGCCATGTAATTCTCTTTTCCGTGTGTTGATTTACACTTAAAACTGACAGCTACCTGTTTTTTAGGAATGTCTTGGACGAACCCACCGAGCTGAACGCAGCAAAATCCAAACCTAACTTCGAGCTTTACCTCAAAAAGGCCAAAGAGAAGTACAGCACGATTAAAACACTTCTTTACAGCGACCAGCCGAAGCCGTTTTATGATTTTTATGTTTGTAATGACATTGAACGCAGGATTCCTGTACCAAGTAAATTTGGAAGTTCGTACCGAATTGCCACAATTGGAAATGTTACTGTCAAGTCGCTTACGGAGTGTTCTCGGTTTGTTATTCTTGCTGGAACCGGAGGCCTTGGCAAATCAATGATGATGCGCCATTTGCTATTAAACTCTATAGAGAATTATACAGAAATGCTAATCATTCCTGTGTTCATTCCCCTTAAAGATTTTGATGAAAACGTCGACAGTCTTTTCGACTATGTGTTTTCAAAAATAACAAGTCTATGCGGGAGCATTACAGAAGAGCAGTTCGATGAGGTGCTTGAGAAGGGCAAATGCCTACTCCTGTTTGATGGGCTTGACGAAATAGGCTCAACATATGCGAAGCAGTTTGAACGAGAATTGGAGACTTTTACAGACAAATATCCCGAAAATTGTTTCGTGATTTCGTCCCGTCCCTATCAGACTTTTATTTCGTATTCCCGGTTTACTGTGCTGCAGCTGAAACCATTTTCAAAACAACAGGCACTAATGCTCATCGACAACTTGGAGTTCAGACCAGATGAGCCTATTATTAAGGAAAAGTTCCGCACCGCCCTTAATGAAAGCTTGTACAGCACACATTACACATTTATCCAGAATCCTTTGCTGCTGACCATAATGCTGCTGACTTTCGAGCAGTACGCTGAGGTCCCTTCAAAGATGCACCTGTTCTACAGAGAGGCATTTGCCGCACTGTCCGTAAAACACGACGCGAGCAAGGGCGCGTATAAACGCACTTTGAAAACGGGGCTTACGGCGGATAAGTTTGCTGACTACTTTGCAGAACTCTGTTCCCGTTCCTATCACGATGAAAAATTTGAAATGACCGAAGATGAGTTTTCCAAATATTACAACGTCTTGAAAGAGCGAGAAAAGGCGAATGATAGAACCACAACGGCCAGTGATTATCTTTACGACCTTTGCTCGAATATGTGTCTCATGTACTTTGAGAGTGGCAAGTACCACTTTACTCATCGCTCTTTTCAGGAATATTTTTGTGCCTTGTATTTTTCAAAGCAGAAAGACAAAAACCTTGAAAGCATCGGTGACTTTTTTGAAAATAGACATAGCAGAATGTATGGCGATAAAACATTCAATATGCTGTATGATATGATTCCTGATAAAGTTGAAGAGTACATATTTCTTCCGTATCTGACTAGCCTTTATGAGCGTTGCGATAATGAAGAAGGATACTGGACTTTCCTAGAAACGTTATATCCCAGCCTTTGTTATGAAAAAGGTGAAACTGATGATTTTATCTCCAATGACCCTCAGTCGTACATTTATAACTTTATAAAACAGCTTAATTGGTACGGAAGTGTTGATTGCAACAACTTCCCGCATTATGATTCATTAGTTACGGCTGAATACGTCCATGTAACCGATGAAGACGAAAGCGACAAACTCATTAACAAAGAAGATGTGGGTTGGGATTACGAACATGAATATGGAACCCCCGATACCGTTGGCTGGTCATATGAGTTTGAGGTGAAGTCTGTTCGTAAAGACCCGATAGAGTATGCAGAATTGTTGAAATGTCTCGATAATGAGAGTTTTAGACTGAAGGAAGAGTATGACCAGATGCGTGAATACCTTGAGAAATTACGGGACAAGCAGACACCATCAGGAGACAGCCTTTTTGATTTATTCAACTGAATGGATGGAGGTTTTCATATTATGGACAGCAGTAAATACAAGAGAGTTATAGACTATGGCGATACTAGAGGACAAACGGTTATCAATATAAGCACTATGAACGGGAATATCATTGGCGGGACATCAAATGAGTGTAAGTCCACGGCGAAAGATTTTTACCGTGACCTGTTTATTTATCTTGAATCAAAACGCGTATTATTTAACCCCGGTGCAGTAGAACAGAGAGAACATTGTATTTCATCTGTGCTTGAAATGAAACAGACACTAACAGTCAGTATACGAGGCAAGCGGCTTACCGATATAGAGTTGCAGCCGATACGGGAAATGCTTGATGCTTGTAACAATTACCTTGATAAAGTCGGAACTTCTGATGGACACGACTTTATCATCCTTGCCGCTCAAGGTTGTGAATGGTTTGATAATTCTCCTAATGGGGCTTTGGGAAGTATGCGTATCAAATTTCGTTCAGCCATAAAAAGCGTC
Source organism: uncultured Butyrivibrio sp. (assembly GCA_964441705.1). Taxonomy (GTDB): domain Bacteria; phylum Bacillota; class Clostridia; order Lachnospirales; family Lachnospiraceae; genus Eshraghiella. The sequence continues at coordinate 194 of CAYTWF010000141.1, read as the reverse complement.
GAAAGGGATTATGCTATAAAATATGGAAAAGAAATTAGATAGCTTGCCTGAGATTGAACAATAAATCAAGCTAATTCCTATCAATTCAATATAATTCATTTTAATATTCATAAAATATGTTATACTATAATGCAGTTTGGCTGAATTGAAATAGGAGGTGCAGCTTTGTAATCGAAAACGCCACTTTGTAAATC
>CAYTWF010000140.1:0-2623 GCA_964441705.1 uncultured Butyrivibrio sp. | reverse complement strand
TGAGCAGCAGAATTTAGAGCAAAGAACAGGAGGATCCAGATGGCTTTAGTAACTGTCAGAGAAATCCTTACTCCCCGTCCCCAAGGCTGGGCAGTTGGGGCATTTAATGTTCACAACATGGAAGATGTGCAAGCGGTGGTCTGGGCTGCGGAAGAGCTGAAGGCGCCGGTAATTCTCCAGGTTTCGGAAAGTGCCTTGAAATACGCGGGGGCGCCTTACCTAGCAGGCATTGTCAAAGCGGCAGCAGAGGAGAGTACTGTACCCATTGCCCTCCAGCTGGACCATGGGCGGGATTTTGAGCTGATTCGGGCTGCGGTAAAGGCTGGCTTTACTTCCATCATGTTTGACGGCTCGCATCTTCCTTATGAAGAAAATGTGCGGGAAACCAGGAAAGTGGTGGAACTGGCCCACGCCCATGGCCTGTCAGTAGAAGGCGAGCTGGGCCGGGTGGGGGGCAAAGAGGATAATATAGAAGTTGCCACCAACGAAGCGTTTTTGACCAACCCGGAGCAGGCTGCCGAGTTTGTGGAGGCAACTGGCATCGACCTTTTAGCTCCTGCAGTTGGCACCATGCACGGTTTGTATCGGGGGGAGCCCAAGGTGGACTTTGAGCGTCTCCAGGAGATCCGAGAGGTGGTCGCGGTGCCCCTGGTTCTCCATGGCGGATCTGATCTGCCCACCGAGGTAATTGCCCGGGTGATTAAAATTGGCGTAGACAAGATCAATGTTGGAACTGATTTGAAGTATGCCATGACCGACGGGGTCAGGGAGTATCTTGGGGAACACCCTCAGGAAATGGAGCCTCGGAAAGTATTTGGAGCAGCCCGGGCTAAGGGCAAGCTCTTAGTGGGAGAAAAGCTCAAGCTGTTCAACTCAAACAAGCGCTGCAGTTAGTTTGATATTAGGAATCAATTGCAGGAAAGGAGATAGGACATGGCGAAGTGCTCGGTATCACTTTGGTCCGCCGATTTAACTAACCTAGGACAAGCAGTAAAGGATCTGGAAGGCTACGCAGACTACCTGCATTTTGATGTGAGCGATGGACATTATACACCAGAGATGCTCTTTTTCCCTGACTTACTCCGCAGTTTGCGGCCGTTAACCAAGACTCCCTTTGATGTGCATATTATGGCCTGTCAACCGGAGAAGTTTGTGGAGACCTTTGCCGATGCAGGGGCAGATCTGATTACCATTCAGTATGAACCCTCTAAGGATCCCTTAGCTGCCCTGAAGCACGTGAAGGAGCTGGGGAAACAAGCAGGGATTGCCCTCCAGCCCGATACACCCATTGCGGTGGTGGAGCCCCTGGCGGACCAGGTGGATGTGGTGCTCATTCTGGGCACCAAAATAGGAGTTAAGGGTCAGGAGATGATCCCCGAAACCTACGGTCGGATTCGGGAGCTGCGTGGGCTCCTGAAGGAGAAAAATCGGGAGGAAGTGGAGATTATGGCGGACGGAGCCATCCGCACCCACACCGTTGAGAAGCTGGTTGAGGCTGGTGCGGACATCTTAGTTCCCGGATCTTTAGTTTTTGGCAATAATATTGCTGAAACGATAAATTGGCTCCACAGCTTGACCCGCTGAGAAAGGGGGAATTACAATGAGAGTATCAACTTCCATCATGTGCGTTGACTTTGGGCGCATGGCTCAAGACTTGGCACTCCTCAATGAGTTTACCGACGCCTATCACTGGGATATTATGGATGGGCACTATGTTCCCAATTTGGCTTTGAATCTGGATATGATCGCCTCGCTGCGGGATGATCTGAAGCAGCCCATCCACGCCCATCTCATGGTTACCCGTCCCCAGGACTATGTCCAGCAGCTTTTGGATCTGGGGGTGGAGGAGATCACCTTCCACCTGGATACGGTAAATGCCCAGTTCTTCCGTCTGCGCAATCTGATCAAGGATGCCGGGCGCAAAATTGGCATTGTGCTCAATCCAGTGGAGCGGCCCGCGGATTTGGAATACATCATTGACGAGCTGGATTCCATCACCGTGATGACGGTGGATCCGGGCTTTGCCGGGCAGCCCTTTATCCAGGGCATGGTTAAGAAGATTGCCCAGCTGCAGGACTTAAAGCAGCGGAAGGGCTACACCTATGAAATTGAGGTGGACGGAGGAGTGAACCAAAGGACCCTGGCCATGCTGATGGAAGCTGGGGCGGAGCGTTTTGTGCTGGGCTCCTCGGGGTTGTTCAACTTAGGCAGCACCCTGGAAGAGTCCATTGCCATCGCCCGCAGTTATATCCCGTTTAAGCAGGGATAAATCACTAGTACAGGGGGAGAGAGATGATAGCAATCGGCAGCGATCATGCTGCGTATGAGTTCAAGGAAGAGATTAAGAAGTTTCTGGAAGAAAAGTGATACGAGTACAAAGACTTCGGAACCTATTCTGCCCAGCGGGTGGACTACCCCGTATTCGGAGAGAAGGTTGCCCGGGCGGTAGCCAGCGGCGAATGCGAAAAGGGACTCCTCTTCTGCGGCACCGGTGTGGGGATTTCCATTGCAGCCAACAAGGTAAAGGGCATTCGGGCTGTAGTCTGCAGCGAGCCCTACTCCGCAAAGCTCTCCAGGGAGCACAACGACACCAATATTTTGGCGGTCGGAGCTAGGGTGGTCG
>CAYTWF010000139.1:863-2644 GCA_964441705.1 uncultured Butyrivibrio sp. | reverse complement strand
TGGAATTGCTGTGACAATCGAGAAGATGAGTAAGCGCCCAAATAAGAATATTACTGATATTGAAGCAACCATTGTTTGCGAGAGAGATTCACATAAAGGAATTATAATCGGCAGGCAGGGAAGTATGCTCAAGAAGATTGGAACTAATGCCAGATATGAAATCGAAAAACAACTTGAAATGAAAGTTAATCTTCAACTTTGGGTAAAGGTTAAAAAAGACTGGCGTGACAGTGAACTTCTAATGAAAAATTACGGATACACTGAAGAAAAGCATTAGAGATTTGCTGTGCTGCTCATAGTGATTATCGGGATTAATAAAGATGTTGGTGCGATTACAGCATAGAAATTTCTAAGAGGGAAATTTCCAAATTATTCTTAATAGTCAGGTGGGGAATACAAAAATTATCTATGGAAATCCTAAAGATATAAATACTTAGGAGGAGCTATATGAATAATTGGAAGCAGTTTGAATCAACAGGAAAAATTGAAGACTATTTAAAATATGTGGACGAAAGAAAACTAAAAGAGGCAAGGGAACGTTTTGTCTCGTCAGTAGAAAGCGATACAAAAAATGGTAGAGCAAACAACGGTAATGGGAATGGTGATTTCATCAATGCCTATAAGTGAATACGATAAAAGACTCGTAATTCTTACAAAAGAGTTTGGAAAAATTACGGCGTTTGCACGGGGGGCCAGAAAAGCAACAAGTGCATTTCTGGCAGGAAGTCAATCGATGGCTTTCGGAGAATTCACATTGTATAGAGGAAGAAATTCTTACACTGTAACAGGAATAAAGATAAACGATTATTTCAGCGACAATATGGCAGATTTGACGAAGATGTATATGTCAATGTACTTTCTCGAACTGGCAGATTATTATGGAAGAGAAGGAATGGAAGCTTCAGATACGTTAAAACTGCTATATTTGTCGATGAAAACATTAGGAAAAAACAGTATTCCCGAAAGGCTGGTAAGATGTATTTTTGAATTAAAGATACTTGTAATCAACGGGGAATATCCAAATTTCTTTACTTGTGGAAACTGCAACTCGAAAGATAATCTTGATTATTTTGATGAAAGCCATAATACAATGATTTGTAGTAATTGCCATGGAACAATGAAAAACATTGAGATAATAAAGAGTTCCACGTTGTATGCATTACAGTTTATCGTGTCATCTCCTATAGAAAAGTTATTCACTTTTAGTGTGAAAGAGGATATTCTAGAGCAAATGGAACACGTTATTTCAGGATATATTAATAAACATATAGATAAAAAGTTCAATTCTTTGGAATTTCTATAAATTTGATATTGAAATTAGAACTCATACAGTTTAGAATTATTGTTTGAGGATAAAGGATTGTAGAATAGGAGAGAGGTATGAAGAGAATAACAGCGTTATTCATAGTAGTTGTGATGGCTTTAGGATTGACAGCATGCGGTGAAACTGTCGGGGACATAACATTGGGGACTTCAGAGAGTGCTATATACATACAGAAAGATGGCTCAGTGTCGTATGCCGTGTCAGAAAAGTTCGACAAGGATTATTATGATGAAGATAAGTTGAAAGACGAGATAGATAAAGAAGTAGATAGTTATAATAATGGAAGTTCGGCTTCTGTTAATGATGCTATATCCATAAAGAATTATAAGGTGAAGGATAAAGAAGCAACGTTAGTATTAGACTTTGCAACATCATATGACTTCTTATCTTATTCAAAGAATTACAATAATTTGATACAATTAAATTGCTCACAACATGCACAACAATTATTAGAGGT
>CAYTWF010000139.1:0-853 GCA_964441705.1 uncultured Butyrivibrio sp. | reverse complement strand
AGACTGCAAGGTAAAGGGAGATTTTGTATCACCCGATAAGAAAAAGACTGTTAAGGGCAAAGAAATCAAAAAGATGACAGATGCCTATATTCTGATAGTTAACGAGCAGTACAAAGTACAGTTAGATGGAACAGTACATTACATAAGTACAAATTGTTCAATAGACGATGATGGAATTATTACAACAGCCAAAGCTGATAAAGGGCTTAGCTATATTGTGTATAATATAGACTAAATAACATTATAAGGTAAAACTAATATTGGAGGACATTATGGAAAAGACAATGGAGAAAATTGTAGCACTTGCAAAAGGCAGGGGATTTGTGTATCCGGGTTCAGAGATTTACGGTGGACTTGCTAATACATGGGATTATGGAAACTTAGGTGTAGAACTTAAGAACAATGTAAAAAAAGCATGGTGGAAGAAATTTATTCAGGAAAACCCTTATAACGTAGGTGTTGACTGTGCTATATTAATGAACCCACAGACATGGGTAGCATCAGGACATCTTGGTGGTTTCTCAGATCCGCTTATGGATTGTAAGGAATGTCATGAAAGATTCAGAGCAGACAAGATTATTGAAGATTATATGGCTGCCAATGATATTACAATAGAAGGATCAGTAGATGCTTGGTCACCGGAAGAAATGGCTAAGTACATAGAGGAAAAGAACATTGAATGTCCAACTTGTGGCAAACACAACTTTACAGATATTCGTCAGTTTAATCTTATGTTCAAGACATTTCAGGGTGTAACGGAGGATGCAAAGAATACAGTATATTTAAGACCTGAAACAGCACAGGGTATTTTTGTAAACTTTAAGAATGTTCAGAGAACATCAAGAAAGAAGAT
>CAYTWF010000138.1:0-2656 GCA_964441705.1 uncultured Butyrivibrio sp. | reverse complement strand
TAAGTGAAGTAGCATACCCTCCGTCTTTGATGATTTGTGCCACAGCCTTATAATCCGTCATTCCCTTAATGCCCTTATAACGGAGTGACCTTCCGTTCTTGGCACCAAGCAGATATGCTGAATGGTCTGCGACCGAATCCTCCACACAAGGATACTTTCTAAAATCAGCCGTAATGGTTTCATATGAACCATCAGCGTTCTGCTCCTGTGTTTTCTTGGTATAAACGGATGTTCCATCCCATGAAGAGCCTGTCCATGTGTTCCCGGACAGAGATTTCTTCATGCCAAACATATTATTGGCATTCTGTCCGAGTTCACTCTTACCATATCCACTCTCAAGAATAAACTGTGCTGCCGAGATGGATGCAAGGATACCGCTCTTCTTCATATCCTCTCGACACAATTCCCCAATAATCGACACGGCATCTTTCTCTGAAAGCCCTGCAAACACAGATGCCTGTGTACCCTTTTTCTTGTTTTCAGAGCCATCCATTGCAGATTTCACGGCTTTACGGAAGGTATCCATTGTGTATCCCATTCCAAGCTGTGACCACAAATGCTCCGGGTCACCGTGATTTGATGCGATACCTCTTGCGTGTCCTTCCTTGTGGCTAATGATTACACCATCAGCAAGTGGATTTAAGCCATACTGTTTACAAAGCATAGCAAATAACTCAACGGCCGCCTTATAAGTTCTTTCTACCACAGTCTTTGCCGTAGCAATATCAGAACACTTGAATGTTGCCCCGCCAACATAGGTAATGCAGGCTGGCTCACACATCTCCACTCCGATATGGGTATTGTTCGCAGAACCATTGATGGATGAACCACAATGCCACCCACGATGATTCCACGGAAGTGTCTGATAAACCGTGCCGTCATTTCCATCAATAAAGCCATGAACACAGGCTCTGTCAAATGACGGACTGTTCCAGTTCTTGATAAAAGCAAGAGCACTCGGCTGGGGACATCCAACCGAGTGCAACATAAGACCTTTTACTTCAATTTTTCTCCCTGCCGTATAGCACGGATTCTTTGTAAGAATACTCTCCACAAGTTTCATTACTCATCACTCTCCTTCACTTCCGGGATACCTGCAATACTTGTAAGCAATGACAGAATGCCAGCAAGTGCTGATGCAGATGCCACCATAATCCAGTTCACATCTCCCAAAACGGCAGATGTACCAATCGTTGCGACCGCTGTCTGAGCCACGGTCTTGACTGCTCTGATTCCGGCTGCTTTCAGCCAGTTCTTCCAATAATTACTCATTGTCCTGTTCCTCCTTATTTGGTTTTCTATTTGGCAGTTTCAATAATTCTGCCCGTCTGCTGTCGAGGATTCCGTTCTCGCCAAGGCTGTGATATGCCTGGTACTGATTTTCCCAATCCTCCATGTGTTCCTCTGAAATCCAGCCATCGTCCATATAGAAATGGTACTGTTCTAAAAGCTGTGACCTCATCTGTGCCTGTTGTGCCTTTGCCAGCACTTTCAGCTGTCTGGTGTATTGCAGACAGCATCTGATACACCAAACTGTCATGGCAAAGATGGATGGTATTCCCAACGCACCAAGCCATGTAATGAGTTCCATGATTTTTTCACTCATGAGCCTTCCTCCCTTCAAATTTGTGCATAATAAAAGCACCTACCATTTCTGATAGATGCTTACTGCTCCTCAATCGTATATGTGATTTTCATTGTCTTGTCTGCCGTCTTAATAACCGAGGTAGACAGATTATTGATGGTGGCAAGATAAGGTGTCCTCATAAAGAAATCCCTTCTTACCGACCTGCTGTCATAACCACCATAGGAAATATAAAAAGGACCATACTCAAAAAGTGGGGTTCCTGAATATCCTACAGGCATTGAGTTTGCACACTTATAAACCGTGTCATCGGACGCAATTCGAAAATCAGAACCGCAGACCCAGTCTCCAAGAACAAACATATACATACTCGTATTTCGATAATACTCACCCTGGCAGCTATAGTTGGATGTAAACCCCAGCTTTATTTGAGTAACGTCCGCTGCATTATTCACGTTAATCTTGTACACAGACTGTTTATTGTATGCCATCATATATAGATATCCGTTCAACAAAACACTCTGAACATTTCTGCCCGGCCACGTATTATACCCAGAACGATATCCTGCATTCTGTAACTGACAGTTATCCAATGTCCATGTACCTTCCGAAAATGAATAATCAGATTTCTTTATCTTTATCCACTTTACTACTGCATTTCCACTGCTGTTTGCATCATGCCAGAAACCATACCAGTATCCATCCTTACCATCAAAGAAATCATAATTACCACTGTTATTACTTGGATTACTCATAATAAATATTGTAGGTGTAATCTTGTTTTCTTCCATAATAATTATCTGGTTATCAATCATGGTATCATTCAAACCTACGGTTCTGTATGCCTTTCGGATTTTCTGGATGACGATTTCATTACTTGTATTCAGACCAATGGTAATCATGTAATTTCCTGTAAAATTAACTTCCACTGCATTTATGTACGCAGTTCTGATGGTTGCATTGGCATCAACCCCCATACTCTTCATATGCCACCTTTTATTCGTATTGTCATAGGTATCTCCCATATACCCGATACCACCCCACTTATGTGTTAAAGCCACAGCAGAGATT
>CAYTWF010000137.1:0-2685 GCA_964441705.1 uncultured Butyrivibrio sp. | reverse complement strand
TACAACTTTTACTCCCAAACGGGGCGCCTGGCAGAATAGCTGGGGGCCCATTTTAATTAAGCAAAAAGAAGGTGACAGAATGTTAAGAAGCTGCAAGTATTGCGGTAGAATACACAGTAATAAGTTTGACTGTGGCAAGAGACCTAAGCGGCGAAAGGAATCGACCAAGGCCAACAAGTTTAGGTGGACTAGAAGATGGAGAGAGAAGAGAAACAGAATTGTAGACAGGGACAATGGTTTGTGTATGCTATGCAGGGCGAACGGTAAGTATGTATATGATGACTTAGAAGTCCATCATATCGTCAAGATAGAAGATGATTACAATGCAAGATTAGATGAAGATAACTTAATTACCCTATGCGTAGGACACCATAAGAGAGCCGATAGCGGAGAGGTAAGCAAAGAGTATTTAAGGGAAATACTTACAAGGTCATATGGGTATAGCTACCAAAGTACCCCCCGCTTATGATGATTTGATTTTTTAGAGCCCGTGGATACCACGTGTCCCCCCATTTACACAGTTTATTCCCACATCAAGTTTTGAAAGGAGAATGATTTTGAATATTATAATAGAAATGCAAAAATTAAGATTTGCTCATGAACAGATTTATAATATTTGTGAACAGTACCCTGATAAAATTGAAAGGGTAATAAAACATAGAGGAGAAATACATCTTAAGAATGGCGACAAAATAAGATTCATATCTGAACAATCAAATTGCATCGATGGATTAAGAGCCGACATAGCAATTGGGCCAAATGCTCATTACCTGACATGTGCATCAAGTCAATCAAAGCGAATATGGGATTTCAGAGATTTAGATAAATATTTAAAATCCAATTAGATATTGTTTACTGAAAGGAGGCAAATTTGATGCCAACACCACCAAAGCCATACTTAGTTTTAAAAAATGAGAAGAAATCTCATAGGACAAAAGCGGAATTAAAGCAACGAGAGCAAGGGGAAAAAGCACTTGCTACCGGTAAGGCATTAAAGGAACGTCCCGAAGTTAAAGCCAATCCTGTAGCACATAAGGAATTTACGAGACTGAATAAACTTCTAAAAGGCATTGAAAAAAATGATGCAATATACGAGGCAATCATTAACCGCTATTGTATATTACAAGCTGAATGTTTTGATTTCGAGCAAAAAAGAGAATCTTTCTACAAAGATATTCAGGAACTAACCGCTGACAAGGATAGATTAATTGACAGTGGGGAAATGTCATTGAGTGCTTATTACAAATTAAAAAACAATATGCAGTCGCAGATCATTGCATTAGACAGGCAAGTCCAAACTAAAAGAAGAATGTTATTTGATATCGAAAAAGAAAATATAATGACGATTGCCGCAGCTCTAAGAAGCATACCGAAAAAAGCAGAAAATAAAACGAATCCACTATTGGAGGCGTTAAAGAAGAATGGTTAAAGAAAGCAGGGCTTATAAATATGCTGAATGGTGTTTGGAGCCCGACAATCGTAAAGTTCCGAAGTATGTTAAAAAACAAGCACAAGCATGGGTCGATATAGTTAATGGGGAAAACGACGAAGCATATATTGACGAAGAAACATTCGGAAAAATAAATAAGTTGCTTAAGTTAATGGTTCATCCAGACTTGCTCTGTCCAATGGACGAAGGTATGGAAGACTACGCCTGGTTGTTAATTGTAGCCACGTTATGTACTAAACTTAAAAATGATAAAAATAGAGATATTAGATATTACACAACCGCATTGCTATTAATTAGTCGTAAGAATTTCAAGACTTTTTATGCAGCGGTTATTTTTATACTTTTAATGCTAACTGATCCAAAGTTTAGTAGGTTCTTTTCAGTTGCTCCTGACTTAAAGTTATCTAAGGAATTGCAGTTAGCATTAAGAAAAATAATAAAATCTAGTCCATTATTAGCTGATGATAGTGTTTTCAAGATATTAAGAAGTGAGATTAGGTGTCCATTAACAGATAGTGAATATACCCCATTGGCTTATAGTGAGGATAAAATGGATGGTAAGCTTGCTAATGCATTCCTAGCTGATGAAGCCGGAGCAATGGATAGTTATCCAATAGAGGCTATGAGATCGTCACAGATAACACTATTCAACAAATTAGGCATTATTTTGAGCACTCAGTACCCGAATGACAACAACGGGATGATTGATGAAATAGATATATCTAAAAAAGTATTAGATGGGCTAAGGGATAATAAGAGACGATTTTCACTGCTATATGAGCCAGATGATGAATTCTTAACTAATGATCAATGGATGACAGAGGATTTGGTAATATATCAAAGCAACCCTGTGGTAGTAAATAATGAACATATCTTTGAAGCTATAAAAGAAAAAAGAGAAGATGCTATTGATTATGAGAACAAAAGAGAAAACTATCTTTGCAAGCATAACAATATCAAATATAAAGGCCTTGGCGTAGAAGGTTATATTGAAATTACCAAGGTTAGAGAGTGTAAAATCAAAGAAGATAAATCCTTCTGGAAAGGAAAGAGAGTATGGCTAGGACTGGACTTATCTATGAGTGATGATAATACAGCTGTAGCAATGGTTACGGAGTACGAAGGTGAGGTTTACGGTAAGGTATGGGGCTTTATTCCAGCAGAGAATAAAAAACAAAAGAGCAAAAAAGAAGGCGTTGATTATGATAGGTTAATAAAACAAGGCGTATGTTTTG
>CAYTWF010000136.1:0-2689 GCA_964441705.1 uncultured Butyrivibrio sp. | reverse complement strand
CCCTTCTCCTAGCTCGGTTATTTTGTATCTAAAAACTGACGTGTCATACTCCGTAAAAGACTTATTTGGCACGAATGCCGTCTTATCCTTGGCATATATTAGAATCTGTTCCATCACTTTCTGAAAATCGGCCTTTTCGTTTAGGGATTTATTTGTATATCTCACCTGAATAAAGAATGTCTCCAGGAAATTCTCTTCGCCAAAAACCTCGTTACATAGGATGTTTAAATAGGAGTATTGATTGTCATCAATTGAAATGAAAATAATGCCATCGTTTGATAACAGACTATGGGCTATCTCCAATCTATTCTTCATGAATGTAAGCCATGTTGAACGATTAAACGAGTCATTGTACCCGAAACTATCGTTGCCAGTATTATATGGCGGGTCTATATAGATGCACTTAATCTTTCCCTCATACCGCTTGAGCAACGAACAAAGTGCCAGCAGGTTATTCCCCTTGATAATTAGATTATCTGTATCCTTAATCTCAGTAGTCTCTTCAATGCCATCTTTGGAGTAGCGTTTAGCATTGGTGAAGACCTTTGGATATAGCAATCTTGACACCTCATCTGGTGCAAGCGTTTCATTGTAGAAAATCTCATCTCGCTTTTGGTCTTCCTTGGTTTGACCGCCCTCAAGAACGCAATCTTTATAGGGCCAAACAAGTGTCACGTCCCCCCGCTGACTAATAAGGTTGCCGTTTTCATCAGCTAGGCCGATTTTGTTCTTGAACACCGTATAACTATCAGGCAGAAATTCACGTGACTCTAGTACCCAAGCAAATTTCGTCTTATCAAAGACTAGAGTTCCATTAACGTCTGCAAAAAAGTGGGACCTTAAGGTTTCATTGCTCATAAGCAACTCAAGCAATAAGTTGTCCATACCCATACAGGCATCGTAAACCTTTGCTTTCAGGATTCTTCCATCTTCACCTACAAAACGTTCGTCCTGTTTCAGAGTCCTCTCCAATATGTCTAGAAATCGCATTTGTGCCCCCTCCAACTTTTGGATTAGCTTAAGATTATCATGTTTTGTTTAGATGTCCGTATCCCCTTCAGATGCACGTCAAGAGGACCTACATGTTGTCAAGATAGTTAGATATTTGCCTAAATGCCCTTGGACTTAATTCGTTTAGCACTCTATTTCCCTGATGCGACATGATTTTACCCCGCCCAAGCCCTTTTGTGCTGTTAAGGCCACCTAAAATTCGTATTAGGATAAGCTGATAGGTTATTTATATGAATACTGCCCGCTTTTAGGGATGTACTCCCTGAAAAACCTCTAAGCTCAAGAGAGCCACCACCTGCTGCACTTAACGTGCATTTCACCCCTCCATCAAGAACGTCTACGATACCCCCTCCTGCATTGGAGGTGCGCAACACTGTTCCAGCAAACCCATTATGATTGTTAATAGAAAGACTGCCACCCACATCCGATGCAGCTAGAAACGCCCCCAGAGTGCCCTTGGAGTTGTACGCCTCAAGGATGCTCATTTCGCTTGTAGCCCCTATGCCTACCTGCGAAAGGCCCTTAGAAAGTAGGAGTAGGCTTGCTTCCTTGGTGGCACCCAGTGCTATTTCTGCGTCTCCCGAGCCACGCATAGCAAGAAAACCATCACCTTGCCCGTCAACTCCCAGTCTAGCCCTTGTTCGACCATCTGTACCATATATGGTGCAGTAGCTATCCAGCTCTTCCATTGCCCGCATTTCTGCTCTTAAAACCCCTTTAAAATCATGAATACCAAGGCCGCTTCCTTCTTTTGTGGCAATCATGCCTGCAAGTGAGGAACCCTTATGGAGGTGAAGCCCGCTCTGTTCTCTAGTGGTACTTAACAGTATAAATGTTTCTTCAGGACCCCACAGATTTAGAGAGCCGCCATCTTGTTCGTTCACACCCAATACAGCCTTGGTCTGACCATCGTCACCAACTATGACAACTCGCCTAGTTCTTATCTCATCCTCGACAGTTTCCGTAGCCTCCAGCATTGTCCCATTATTGCTAGACACACCAAAGAACAAAGCTACCAACAGTAATGGATAGACAATAAGCCGTTCCCACTTAGCCATAATGGACACTCCTTAGTGATTAGAGATTTCACTTTTTGATGTGACAATAATCTTGAGTGGCCTGGGTGCAATCCACCTACGGGCTTCGTAACCTTGCACATATATCCACTTTCTTTGCGACAAGCCCGGACCATATGCTTGCCTTTTGATGTGTCCTGTGACAGGCACTACTTCTGGTCTTAAGTCATCACGTATCCTTCGTTCGCCTGTTGGCTGTGTTTGTCCTGTACTATCCAAGGAACGTTGTCGTTGTAGGATGACCCGCTTGACTAACCAAGCCTGCTCGCCAAAAGATGTTCTTGCTAGTTTTGATGTGGTTTTGGACTTTGGCTCCTTCAGCCTTATAGGTGCTCTTTCCGCATCAAGAAGGAGACCAAATATAAGAGCGTATCTAGCCGCTTCTTTTGTCCACTCATGATGTGCGCTACTATCCTCAATGAGCGGGGAAGTGTCTAGCTCTATGCTGGCCTCCAGGTCTTCTTCTCTCCAAGTGGGTGTCCAACGGGAAACATAAACACCGTTCGGGTAACGAAGCCCAATTAGGTAGATACTCCCGTCTAGGGGATACCCGGCAAGGGAAGCAGTATCCCCAAATAGTGGCTCCCTTTCTGGGATGCGCG
>CAYTWF010000135.1:0-2727 GCA_964441705.1 uncultured Butyrivibrio sp. | reverse complement strand
GTAACAGCAAGACGACATCCACGATGACCCATCATTGGGTTGAACTCATGTAATGAATCAATTAAAGTTTTGATTTCTTCTACTGATTTACCTTGAGTATCAGCTAATTTCTTAATATCAGCTTCATCAGTTGGAACGAACTCATGAAGAGGTGGATCTAAGAAACGAATTGTAACTGGGTTTCCTTCAAGAGCTTCATAAAGAGCTTTGAAATCTCCTTGTTGGTAAGGAAGGATTTTCTCTAATGCAGCTTCTCTTTCTTCTACAGTATCAGAACAAATCATCTCACGGAAAGCAGCGATTCTGTCTTCTTCGAAGAACATATGCTCTGTACGGCAAAGACCAATACCTTCAGCACCTAACTCACGAGCTTTTGCAGCATCAGCAGGAGTATCAGCATTAGTACGAACTTTTAATGTTCTGAACTTATCAGCCCATCCCATAATACGTCCGAAAGTACCAGCGATAGTAGCATCAACAGTTTTGATGTCACCAGCATAAATGTTACCAGTTGAACCATCGATAGAGATGAAATCTCCCTCTTTGAAAGTTTGTCCAGCTAAAGTAAATTGTTTGTTAGCTTCGTCCATTGCGATATCACCACAACCAGATACACAGCAAGTACCCATACCACGAGCAACTACTGCAGCATGTGAAGTCATACCACCACGAACAGTTAAGATACCTTGAGAAGCTTTCATACCAGTGATATCTTCTGGAGAAGTTTCAAGACGTACAAGAACAACTCTTTCACCTTTTGCATTCCAAGCTTCTGCATCTTCAGCAGTAAATACAACTTTACCACAAGCAGCACCTGGAGAAGCACCAAGACCTTTACCAATTGGAGTAGCAGCTTTTAAAGCAGCAGCATCGAATTGTGGATGTAATAAAGTATCTAAGTTACGAGGATCGATCATAGCTACTGCTTCTTCCTCAGTTCTCATACCTTCATCTACTAAATCACAAGCGATTTGTAATGCAGCTTGAGCAGTTCTTTTACCATTACGAGTCTGTAACATATAAAGTTTTTTGTTTTCAACAGTGAACTCCATATCTTGCATATCTCTGTAGTGGTTCTCTAATGTATCACATACTTCTGTGAATTGTTTGAATGCTTCTGGGAATTCTTGCTCCATTTTAGCGATTGGCATTGGAGTACGAACACCAGCAACAACGTCTTCACCCTGTGCATTGATTAAGAATTCACCCATAAGTTTTTTCTCACCAGTTGCAGGATCACGAGTAAATGCAACACCAGTACCACAATCATCACCCATGTTACCGAATGCCATAGACTGTACGTTTACAGCAGTACCCCATGAGTAAGGGATATCGTTATCACGACGGTATACGTTAGCACGAGGGTTGTCCCAAGAACGGAATACGGCTTTAACAGCACCCATTAACTGCTCTTTAGGATCATCTGGGAAGTCTTCCCCGATTTTGCTCTTGTACTCAGCTTTGAACTGACCAGCAAGTTCTTTTAAGTCTTCAGCTGTAAGATCTACATCAAATGTAACACCTTTTTTAGCTTTCATAGCGTCGATAAGTTCTTCGAAATATTTCTTACCAACTTCCATAACTACGTCAGAATACATTTGGATAAATCTTCTATAACAATCCCATGCCCAACGAGCATTGCCAGATTTCTCTGCAATTACGTTAACTACAGTCTCATTAAGACCTAAGTTAAGGATTGTATCCATCATACCAGGCATTGAAGCTCTAGCTCCTGAACGTACAGAAACTAAAAGTGGATTCTCATTATCTCCGAATTTTTTACCTGTGATTTCTTCCATTTTAACGATCATTTCGTTAATCTGTCCTTGGATTTCGTCGTTGATTTCACGACCATCCTCATAATACTGTGTACAAGCCTCAGTTGTAATAGTGAAACCCTGTGGTACTGGAAGACCTAAAGTTGTCATCTCAGCAAGGTTTGCACCTTTACCACCAAGAAGTTCACGCATATCTGCGTTACCTTCACTAAACAAATATACCCATTTGTTTGCCATTTGTAAAATACCTCCTAAATTATTATGATTAAGTTAACAATCCCTCTCCCTTCAACCTTTTCGACAAAAATCGGCGCAAAAAGACCAGGGACAGCCAACTGCTGTTACCATTATAACATATTTTGTTTTCATTTAAAGACTTTTTTTATTAAAAAGCGAATTTGTCCTCAAAGTATGCTTTTAAATCTGCAATCTTGATTCTTTCTTGTTCCATTGAATCTCTATCACGTACTGTTACTGCGCCATCTTCTTCTGAATCAAAGTCATAAGTAACACAGAATGGAGTACCAATTTCATCTTGTCTTCTATAACGTTTACCAATGTTTCCACGATCATCAAATTCACAGTTATAGTATTTTGATAATTCTGCAAATACTTTCTCTGCACCTTCATTCAATTTCTTAGAAAGTGGAAGCACACCAATCTTCACTGGTGCTAATGCAGGATGGAAACGAAGAACCGTTCTCATATCGCCGCCTTCTAATTCCTCTTCATCATATGCAGCACATAAGAAAGCTAATGTTACACGGTCTGCACCAAGTGATGGTTCAATTACATATGGGATGTATTTTTCTTTTTTCTGATCATCAAAGTAATCCATTGGTTCACCAGAAACGTTTTGATGCTGAGTTAAATCATAATCAGTACGATCTGCAATACCCCATAATTCACCCCAACCAAATGGGAATAAGAATTCGATATCTGTTGTTCC
>CAYTWF010000134.1:0-2767 GCA_964441705.1 uncultured Butyrivibrio sp. | reverse complement strand
GAGCTCGCATGCGAAGGCCTTGCCTCTGATAATGGTGCAGAGAACCTCATGGAGATCTTTGACCGCATGGTCGCATTCCAGCTAGAAGCGGAAAAGGCCAGAAGGGACGCCATGGGGGATGAAAAACAGGGAAGCGAACGCGTCAGCCTTGCCGCAATCAGTGCATTGAGAGAAAAGAAAGAATCATAAAAAAAAGAATCCCCTCTTGTCGAATCGGACAACAGGGGATATCTATTTTTGCCAAAAGGGAAAGACCTAGTCTTCGATTTCCTCAAAGTCATCGCGGCTTGCACCACAGACGGGGCAGACAAAATCTTCAGGAAGGCTCTCACCTTCGTACACATATCCACAAAGAACACATCTCCATTTCTTCATAATAATTACTCCTTATTAGTAATCGATATTGGTAATATAGCAACTTTCCCTTTGCTCTGCAAGAGGCTGAAGCAATATTCTGTTACAATTATGAAGCTGAATCCGGTACAAGACAAGATTAATTTTCCTTGATGATAGCAATGCACAACAGCTACTTGTCAGCGGAAACACTTCACGTGTACGCCCTTTCCAGAAAAGCAGATGCCTTACGCTCGGAAATTCAGGTCTTTATCCGTTCTGAACTTCATTAGTTTTTCTTGCCGTGTGGCAAAGTCACCAACTTCAACTTCTGCCCAACTTTGACATACTCCCACGGCTAAAGCACATGGGATTCTCGCATTCAAACAGCAAAAGCAGGGCGAACCCCGTCTTACATCGCCTCCTCATGCGGGTGATGCCTGGGCCCGTTTCATTTTAAGACCCTCCTCAAGGATGTTCCTTGCGGCGTTTACGTCACGATCTTCCTTGGCTCCGCATGCAGGGCATGCATAGACCCATTTCAGAGAGCCCCATCTCCTTTATGGCGCCACAGAAAGAAATGGGTCTTGGTGCTCGGGTAGAAGCGTGGGACGTAGATTATTTCAGTCCCAAGCTTCCGCGCAGCCTGCTCAAGGATCTGGAGAAAGGAGTAGTAGGCGAGGTCAGAGACCTTCCGCCCCAGAGCCTTTTCATCCCCGCAAGGTTGAGGTCCTCTGCCAAGAATGTGTCGTACCTTGCGCGAAGCTCCCTTGCGGTCTTCCAGAATCAGTCGGTGCTGCGGTTTGCAATATCGGCCTGCTGTCAGGTAAGGTTCTTCTTTGCATCCTTCCAGTTACCAGAACCGGGGCGATTCGACCACACTGCCATCGGAGAGATTGAGGAAATGCTTCAGACCGAAGCCCATTCCCACCGCTGATGCCGAGCCCCTGCTTTCACACATGGCGGCCGTGGCATCGGTGACAACGCATATGAAGCATTCCCCGAGCGTGTTCCTCTTGAATTTGAGCCTCTTCGCCCTGCCCTCGATTTCCCGTGACTTGAAAACCTCGATCTTTTTCCCTGTATAACTACCACGTTGCCTTCGAGGAAGCGGTAGCCCGCCCATCTTGAAGGTCATCGAGCGGTACTTCTTAACGCGCCTGAAAGAAGAAGGGCTTGCCTTAAACCCATAGAATGCAATGAGTCAATGGCATTTCCATTCATTTTCCAATTCCCTGTTGCCCCTGTACCTCTTATGAGCCAATAGCAACGCTAGGCATTCATCCCACGACTTAAGTCATGGGCTTTCTGCGTAAAATCATCGTCAAGGTTCCATACCGGTCCGCTATTTAGGAAATTACAGAGAAGCTCAGTCGACTACAGCCATGGAAAGCAGAAAGGATGGAATCCGTGCCGTCTGCCTGGAAGACCACATTGCCATCTTTCCAGAGTGTAGCCACAGTGAACGCATTCTTGGTCACGTATCCAGCGGCATAGACATGCCCATCCTTGACTTTAATGGCATGCAATTCAGCATTCTTCGTACCATCGGTCAGAAAGTATTCTGTGCCATTCTTCCAGTATATGGCAGCAAGGTTTGTATTCCGCTTCTTATAGCCGGCAACATAGACATCCGCCCCATCAACCGTGATATCAAAAGAAGCGACATTGCCCCAGGTTGTGACCGCAGGGTCACTGGAGAGGATCTCCGTGCCATCCCGCCAGGCCTTGACAACTCCGTTATCAAATCCAGATACATACATCTGGTTGTTCTCAAAATCTATGCCGGAAGCCTTAGCTTGAGAAGATTCAGTTGTTTCAAACACCACGGTGCCATCTTCTTTCCAGACCTTTGGGATACTGATGGATGGAGAGGGAAGAGAAACTCCTGCAATATAGACATGCCCGCCTTCAACGGAAAGATCACTGATACCAGCCATGGTGCCAGGCGTAATTGAATGGACTATCACCCCATCCTTCCGGACCTTTATCACCTGCTCTCCTGATTCGGTGACAAAGGAAGCGGTATAGACATGTCCATCATCCATATCCATGACAAAACCACCCCCAGCCGCATCCAAAATGGAAGACTGCAGGACATTATCCTTGTAGATATAGTAATTGATCTGGAATGGAGAAGAAGTCTGTTCATACTCTGCAACATAGACAGATCCATTCTCTACGATAACCTTTAAGATCTCGGTCTGGCTGGTCGTATGAAGGCTTGTGAAGATGACCTCACCATTTTTCCAGACTTTACCGACACGTTCACTGCCTTTGTCTTCATATCCTGCCACATAAACATCAGGATCCTTAGGAGTCGAAGAACCACTATCACACCCGGTAAGGACACACAGCAAAGCGATCAATACGGGAATAGAGCAAAGCAACGCTCTACGAAATACATTCTTTTTCATTTTTACCTCTTATCGAG
>CAYTWF010000133.1:0-2795 GCA_964441705.1 uncultured Butyrivibrio sp. | reverse complement strand
ATAAAATGGGTTTGCTCTATTCTATTGTGTCCACTATCTAGGGTACAGTTTAAATCCAGAATATTACTCATACACACCTCTTACATATAATCCATTATTATTCTCTTTAGTCGGAGCCAGCAGAACCACCAGGCAGTTAACGTCAGTGATTCTGTTTCTCCTATTTAGTATATGCCAATATAATACAAGTAGTATGTGTTATAGGTATGTATAGTTTCTAAAGAAAAAGTAAAATTTTATTATTTTTTTATTAACCATGAATCTGCAAATTCATTATCCGGTACAGGCTTTCCAAAAAGGAATCCCTCCATTAGGGCTGCACCTGTATCAACTGCATATTTTCTCTGTTCCTCTGTCTCCACGCCCTCAAAGCATACCATGTAATCCAAATCCCTTGCCATGGAGCATATGGAACGTATTACCGTGTCCTTATATACATCTGTTCCTGCATTACGTACAAATGAGCTGTCAACCTTAACAATATATGTATCAAGACGTTTCAGCATTCCAAGAGAAGCACTTCCGGTTCCAAAGTCATCCAGTGCCACTTTAATTCCATAGGCTCTGAGAATATCCAGGGTTACAAATGCCTTGGTCTCATCGCGAAATTCAGTGGTCTCAGAAAGGTCCATAACAATATTTTCCGGATTCACACCCGTTGTATGTATAAC
Organism: uncultured Butyrivibrio sp.; assembly: GCA_964441705.1. GTDB lineage: Bacteria > Bacillota > Clostridia > Lachnospirales > Lachnospiraceae > Eshraghiella. Next base: position 2,124 of record CAYTWF010000133.1, on the reverse strand, counting down.
ATCAAGAAACTCATCTACAGAGCGTCCGGACATAAGCTGCACCGCTGAAATATTAATATGCATTTTAAGCTGTGAATCATAGCTGTCATTCCATTTTTTAAGTGTACGGCAGGCCTCCTCAAAAACATAGCTTCCAATATTGGATATCAATCCCAGGTACTCTGCAACCGGGATAAATTCCACAGGCATCATTGCGCCATGCTCAGAAGAATTAAGTCTTACCAATGCCTCTGCACCACGTATCACATTATCCCTGTCAACTACAGGCTGATAATACAGAACAAATTCTCTGCATTCATCTATAACCGCATCCCTGATTGTCACCTCAAGCTGTTCTCTGTCACGATTTTTATTTTTATCTGGCTCCTCGTACCATTTATACCTGTTCTTGCCGTTTTTCTTGGCCTCATACATGGCAATATCAGCTTTTTTTATTATATCATGTACAGTTGTTCCGTTATCAGGATACACTGCCAGCCCCATGCTCATGGTGCAGTAATATTCAACCTCCATAAGTGACCATGGTCTGTTAAATTTATCACAAATACTGTCTACAATCTCCGTAATATACTGCATGTTATCTGGTTTGATAATAATTACAAATTCATCTCCACCCATTCGGTAGCAGTCATTGGTAATCTGAGGAATTGACTGCATTCCAGCAGCAATTTCCTGCAAAAGCACATCTCCGTACTGATGACCCAGTCCATCATTAACCTGCTTAAAATCATCCAGGTCCAGAAAAAGCAGAACTCCACGCTGGTCATTATCTATTGCCCTGTCAATTATTTCCTTAAGGTCACGTTCACATTTCATTCTGTTAAAAAGACCTGTCAGGTAATCATTATTAGCCTGATATTCAATTCTCTGCTGACTCTTAACCTTCTGCGTTACATCTATTGTTGTGCATACCAGCACCTGCTGGTCATTAATCCATCTTATTGTACAGAATAAAATATCATACCACAGACCAGTCTCGTTCTCATACACACCTTCAATATGCTCTGTTCCATCCTTAAGATAATTGGATAATCCTATTCCAATTGCATTCTGCACAGATGATGATTCTGCAGCCGTTCTGTTCATAAGCAGAATACTCTTATTATTCTGGTCAAGAACCGCAACACCAATTGGAATTGTATCCAGTACATCCTCTAAAACCATATAAGAGCTTGCCAGTGAATCCTGAAAATTTTTGTTATCAGCAATACTTTGAATTATCAATGTTATCTGGGAAACTGACTGTACCAGCTGCTGACTAATTCTGCCATCACTTTTATAAGCTCCAACATACATTGCTGTAACGCCTCTAATAAATACAGGAGCAAAAATAACCTCACCAGCATCGTCTTTTCCCATAATTGAGGCAGAATCAATGCACACAACATCATTATTCAGATAAGGGCAATCCTTAATTGGTCTCTCTATATATTCCTCTGGTATTGGACTGGCTCCATCTCTTTGTGCCTGAGCTATCACCGCTATATTACTGCCGTCAGAAGATATCTGCATAAGAAATATTATGTCTACTCCAAGTGAAAATACGCTTTCTTTTAGAACCGCCTCAGCGATTGTAGTAAAATCATTATTATCAGTAAGATATTTAATTAGCTGTGGCATTTTTGTCCTACTCATGCTGTATTTCTTCTCCTGTCTTTGAAATAACATATACAGAATATCCCTCTTTATCATCAAATGCAAATTCTCTTAACAGCTTATAATCATTATTAAGCCTCAAGTGCTTTCTGATAAGTCCTTTTTCTTTTGAATATGCTATAATTAAGCCCTGTTTTCTAAGTATACTGCTGCATTTGACAAAGAACTCTCTATAAAATTCATCCGCCTCACTGCTATACAAATCCGGGAAGTTGGTTATCACTTCATCAAATAGATAATCACTTGTAAAGTCAAAGAAATCACGGTTGACATAATTAATATCTGCCTGTGCCATTGCAGCATTGGTTCTGGCGCCCTCTATTGCTTCTCCAAAGGTGTCAGTCCCATACATATAGCTGGCAGGGACTTTTTTATTACGCTCAATAAGCATGGTTCCCACTCCGCAGAATGGGTCTAACAAGACTCTATCTTTGATACAATGTGCTTTCCGCAAATATGTGCTCGGAT
>CAYTWF010000132.1:0-2802 GCA_964441705.1 uncultured Butyrivibrio sp. | reverse complement strand
ACAAGATTGGCCGCATAGGAATCACTGTGATGGACAACTATTTCTACACCGTGTTCCTTCCAGGTCCCATAGATCTTTTTATAGGCAGGAACGATAAACTCGGCAAAAGTAGCCGGCGACAGGAAGGAAGAAAGCTGGCTGCCCCAGTCATCATGATGGAACAGTGCATCTGGCTTGAGATGCTCACAAACGGTTTTTGCCAGTCCCACTTCCCAGTCAGTGATGTACTCAATCAATTCATGCATGGCCTCAGGTTCTTCAAGGAAGTTAATTAAGGCATCATCCATGCCCATTAGATAGTGGAGGTGCTCGAAAACACCAGGTGCAACCATGGCCGTAACAAACTGTTCATTACGGTCAATTGCTGCAGCTTGTTCCTTAAAGGGTTCCCAGTCCTCCGGTTTAGTTTCCAGGGATGGAGCTTTAACTACATCTTTCCACTTGGTAATGTCTTTTACAACCTTATGCTCATCATCGTGGATCGGAAACGGACCTGGCACGTGTGCAGGAAAACTTCTGGCAACTCCCCAGTTATCTACTACTACCGGGCCGCCCTGCACAGGCCTGGGGTTACGAGCAGCAATCGGGTTGCTGACCATGGCGAGATATTCGTACTGGTTGACGAATCTGTCTGGCTTGCCTCCTTTAATTGTTTCGAGCAAATTTTGCCTCTTTGTTAACATCATTCTACCTCCCGCTTAGTAATTGACCTTTCATGCAACATACATAATAATCAGTCAATTTTGATTATACCATATAGTCTATCAAGTTTGCTATATGTTTGGTATAATTTCACATTTACAATGCTTTTTTATTTTCTTGGGAAATAGAAATTGTCAGCTGCTTAAGCCGGCTGCGGCAGCAGTTAACCTACATTAAAGATTTCTTTGTTTAATCTGGCAATCTCCCTGCTTACGGCATCGTACACACCGGGATAGGTGCTGCCGGGTCCGCCTACCGTTGTATTGGGAATAAAGTATAAATTGCCGACCTTGTCGTAAACATCCCTGACGACTCGTTCAGTTTCTGCCGCCACTTTTTCTTCTGTCCAATCGGCACGGTCAACCTTGCCGTTATCTATCCCGCCCATAAAGGAGATTTGTCCGCCATACTTTTTAATCAGTTCCGGAATGTTATTGGTAGACATGCAGCCCTGCCAGATATCAATACCCATTTCTATCATATAGGGGACAAGATTGGCCGCATAGGAATCACTGTGGTGGACAATTAATTCTACACCATTTTCTTTATAGAAAGAGTATATTTTCTTAAAGGCTGGTACAATGAACTCTTTAAACATTTCCGGTGACATAAATGATGAGATTTGACTGCCCCAGTCATCATGATGCAGCAGGCAATCGGGCCGCACGTGTTTGACTAATTCCCTGGCTACCCCTAATTTATATTCCGTAATGTACTCTATTAATTCATGCATTGCTTTCGGTTCTTCATAAAAATTAATTAATGTATCGTCCATACCCATTAGATAGTGCAGCTGTTCAAAGATACCTGGGGCACCAAAAACGGTGACAAACTGCTCATCACGGTCGACAGCTGCAGCTTGCTCTTTAATCGCTGTCCAGTCTTCCTCTTTAGTTTCCAGCGAAGGCGCTTTAACTACTTGCTGCCATTTGGTAATATCTTTTACTACTTTGTGCTCCTCATCATGCACGGGGAAAGGACCGGGCACATGCTCTGGCCATCTAATAGTAACTCCCCAACCATTTACCGCTTCTCCACCAGGCGCAGGCATCGGTCCCGCATTTGCCATCAGCGGATCACCAAAGACCATGGCAAATGCTTCAAACTGATTTACAAATCTGTCTGGTTTTCCTCCGCGAATAGTCTCCAATAAATTTTGCTTTTTTGTTAACATCTTTTACCTCCTTACCTTATCAGATCTGTATGCTGACGATATTAGCGTCATACAGATTATACCACTAATCAGAAAGGGATGCTACAATATTGTGAATAATTTCTTTACTCAGCAGCTTTAAACTATTTCTGTTGCACGCTCAGCCGCCTTTATACTTCATAAAAAAGTGAACCACCCTTGCAACCTGGGTGGTTCAGCTTATTTAACTGACTAATTCTTTAACTTTAATGGCAGCGCCGCCGGCGTCACGAGCATAAGCATCGGCGCCAATTTCATCGGCAAATTCTTGGGTGATGGGTGCGCCACCAACAATAATCTTGAATCCTGTCAAGCCGCTGTCTCTAATGGCTTTAACTGTGTCTCTCATAGAGGGCATGGTGGTGGAAAGCAGAGCGGAAAGGGCAACAACATTAACATCAGGATTGGCTTTAATCGTTTCCACAAATTTTTCTGCCGGCACATCAACGCCCAGGTCAATCATTTCAAAACCGGCACTGCCAATCATGAGGGCAACAAGGTTTTTACCGATATCATGTAAGTCACCGGCTACTGTGCCAATGATGCATTTACCGATAATGGAAGAACTATCCCCTGCCAGAACAGGCTCAAGCACTTCAACACCTTTTTGCATGGCTTTACCGGCAATTAACATTTCCGGAACAAAAATCTCACCGGCTGAAAATTTGTCGCCGACAACGCCCATCGCTTCAACCATGGCTGCCAGGATGTCTTTTGCCCCCAAACCTTCATCTAAAGCTTCCTGTACTAAACCGGGGACTACTTTTGTTTTTCCTGCTTCAACATTGGCTTTAATTTCTTGTAGTTTAGACATTTAAAGTCCTCCTTGGAGTGTGTAATTTTGAGTTGCTTTGGTACTAAACAAATTTAGAGCTAAAACATTTCCTTACTCATTCTGTCAATTTCCT
>CAYTWF010000131.1:0-2859 GCA_964441705.1 uncultured Butyrivibrio sp. | reverse complement strand
ACTTAAGTTAGAAATTAATTGTCTAAGGGAGGGGAGAAGTATCTAGTATCTATCCGCTTGTTCAACAGACCATACTTCAACCGTGTAGAGCCATATTTTCTCGATATCATCGAATGCTTTTTCACTTATCTCGAATTTCATCTTTTAGGTGTTTTTCATGAAGAGCGGAAAGTGCTTTTTCCTTATCAAAGTTTGGTATCATTCCTGATTTTTCGCCTACTTTTAATTCGTTTACAAGAACTTTAGCCCTATTTTCTTGCTGTTCAAATAAGCGCAGAGCTGTTCTCACGACTTCACTAGCCGATGCATATTTCCCGGACTTGACTTGTTCTGTAATAAAATTGTCAAAATATTCTCCGAGTAAAATTGAGGTATTTTTTGCCATAACCCTTTATTATAATTGTAACCTGATTAGTGAGTTGCCTTTGCTTCTGGCTTGCTTAAAAACTCACTCTCACAACACAAATATACCAATTTATGGTATAGTTGCAATAACTCCTGTTGTTTTTTTATTAAGCTATAGAAATAAATATTTTTCTTTAAGAGAGTTTTGCCGGAAGTCGATGAGTGCTGTACCTCGTTGTCCATACAATTTAGAGTTGAATATGATTGAGTGTTATCCCTTATAGGAGGGAATGTACTCCCATTTTCTTAAATCCTCTTCCTCGTTAATGAGGCGTGTTTTTCCATTCGCGAGGAGATATACTGGGTCGCAATTCTTGCGGATTCGGCGATACAGATGGTCGGTAATCAAAAAGCCTTTATTGGCTGTTTCCGCATGAATGATTTTTTCTATAATATCGTTGTGGACGGGACTAATGTGCGTAAAGGGCTCATCGAGCAGCACGAATCGCGTATCGGACTTTAAAATAACATACAATTCAACCAAGCGGTACATTCCGCCCGATAGATCTCCCAACCTCGCTTTTTCACGGCCCTGAAATTCTGGGAAAAGTTGAGCGAATAGGGTAAAATCGACACTGAAATCCCGAAAAACACGATTCAAAGTAAACCATTTTGGAATAAAATTATGTTGAGGTAGGTAACGCATTAGATTGGGCACCTGTAAACATCAAAAAAGTAATGTTCGTCAATACGCCCCGACTTCTCGCAAGCGAGGGTGCCGTATATACCCCGCATCAAGCAAGGTTTTCCACATCCATTCTGTCCCAGCAATCCCACGATGTTCCCGGTTTCGATTTTCAGGTACACGTCCGAAAGAACGAGTCTTTCCCCGAAGAGTAGTCGAACGCTGCTTATCTCTAATGTATGCTTCATGGATTATATAATTGATTGTAGGTTATAGGCCGCGATCATTACGCCGAAGAATAAGAGCAGGTCGAAGGTGAATGAGAATATCCAAAATACCTTTTTGGAAAGCCCGAAGTTATAAAAATAGAAGTATTGCTGTTTCCGGTACTCGTTTATAAGGTAAAATGAAGCCCCCATCGTAAATATTTTGAACCAGAACAGGGCCGGGTAGGCACCAATCCCGTTTTTCCACAATAAGAGCGCGCATGACAGGGTAATAAAAAGTGATACCTAGATGTAGTAACGGTAAAAGGTAAAGAGGAGTCCTATATTTCTAATCATTAGTGGGCACTTTAAAATAAAAAACGTTCTTTGAAATCATTGTATATCGCATAGTTAAGCATCTTTTTCGAGCGTGACGATTTGAATTGAAAACTTGTTTTTAGCTTTGCCCAAAAGCAAAAACAATGAATCAAGGCAAATATATCTTCGCTCAACTTACAGATTTTTTACCACGTCGAGTCTTTGATACTATTGTAGCAAAGTACGATGGTAGTAAGAAAGTAAGAACTTTTACATGTTGGAATCAGATGCTCTGCATGATTTTCGGTCAGCTCACTGCTCGTGACAGCATGCGTGACTTAATGCTTAGTCTGGAAGCTCATAGCAAAAAGTATTACCACCTTGGTTTGGGTAAAAATGTAACTCGCACCAATCTTGGTAAAGCTAATCGCAATAGGGATTACAGAATCTACGAAGAGTTTGCGTATGTTCTTATCGAGGAGGCGCGTCGCACTGTCTACAAAGATGACTTTGAGGTCAAAGTGGATGGTAATGTATATGCTTTTGATTCAACCACCATTGACCTCTGCCTGAGTGTCTTTTGGTGGGCAGAGTTCCGTAAGTATAAAGGTGGCATTAAGTTGCACACCCTTTATGACATCAAGACATCTATCCCTTCACTCGTTATTGTTACAAGTGCAAAAGTTCACGATGTGAACATGCTTGATGAGCTGACCTATGAAGCAGGTAGTTTCTACATAATGGACAAAGGCTATATAGACTTTGTCAGACTCTATAACTTGCACTGCAGCAAGGCTTATTTTGTCACAAGAGCAAAGGATAATATGCAATTCCGAAGAATTTATTCTAACGAAGTGGATAGAGCAACAGGAATAATATATGACCAAATAGGAAAATTGGTAACATGTAATTCTTTAAAGTCGTATCCGAAAAAGCTTCGCAGGATTAAATTTCATGATGCAGAAACTAATAGAGTATTCATTTTTATTACTAATAATGTTGAACTAACAGCACTGGAAATAGCCATGTTGTATAAAAAACGATGGCAGGTAGAATTGTTCTTTAAATGGATAAAACAACATCTAAAGATAAAATCTTTTTGGGGTACAACCATAAATGCTGTAAAGATTCAGCTCTATTGCGCAATAACAACATATTGTCTGGTGACCATAGTAGGTAACAAACTGAAAGTAGACCGTTCAATCTACGAAATATTACAGATTCTCAGTTTCTCTCTACTCGACAAGTCCCCTGTAAATGAGATACTTAATAAAAGCGATTACAAAAATGTCAAAGAACTCAATT
>CAYTWF010000130.1:0-2891 GCA_964441705.1 uncultured Butyrivibrio sp. | reverse complement strand
ATCATTTAATGGACCAATGGCTGATAAGTCAATCGAATAATACGCATTAATGGGTATATTATATAGAAGCTGTTGTACAGCAGCAACCTGATTTTGTGCACTTAACTTTTTGCCGTCACCGTAAGCATAAGCCAAACAAAGCTGGGTTGGTACAGTATCAAAGAAAGCCCCGCTCTCATCATATCTGTTAATATCTGTAATAGTATCACGGTTTAGACAAAGAACTTTAATATCCCCGCTGTTAGTGTCATATGTAAGTAGGTATAATGCGTCAGATTGACCGGCATTTCCTGGAACAACTTTATCTCTTATATTGGAATTATCAATACCCATAAAGAGAATAGAAGCAATGTTTTCATTAAACCTGTATGTGCTGCCATTGTAATTAATAGTACGTCCATCATCAACAGAATTTGCATTGGATACGTCAGTTGGAACATTTACGCTCATATTATCATAATTGAGTAATGCTTTCTTACCATTATGTCTTAGAACTAAAAAAGTAGAAGCAAGTGCTATAATTACACATAAGAAAAATATTGGAATGCTTACAAGAATTTTCTTGCGGATACTCCATTTCTTCTTGCGAGAGTGTGAGTGGTGGCGTCTACGATGAGATGAGTGGCTGGTGGTGTCAAAAAAATTAGTGGCAACTCGATCAGTTTCATCATCGGGTGATAGTTCTATATTATTACCATCGTTTAAATCTTTATCCTGTTTGTTCATTTTTAATTAAAACTCCTTGTACTAAATATCGTGTGTTACTTGCACCGTTTGTGCAAGCGCTTAGTGTCAAAATATTGTTACGGGCATTTAATTCAATGTGCCTCGTATCTTTTGTAATAGAGTCTGGATTTAATGTGCATTTAAAATATTTCTTGAGAACTCCTTTGTCACTGAAATCAAAAGAATTCAAGACATGTCTATCATCATAAACATATGCCAAGTAAATTTTGTAAGTAAGTTTATGATTAGGCATATAAATATACATATATTTATTTTCATTAAAAAACTTTTATCTTCAAACTTATGAAGAGCAGCGAACATTGAATCGTTAATCATATTGTGACCGTAAAGAACGGTTACGGAATCTGAAAAATCTTTTGAATTTAATTTTTCTCTATAAATCAAACCGGTAAATTCGTCTGTCTTCTTAATGTTATGTGTCAAGTAAAAATCGTCTGATTCATTTTTAGAAGACTGTGCAATAGCATAATCAATGTTGGTATTAGGAATATAAATCCAGGCATAGACATCAGAATTATGCTTGCTAAGCTGCTTCCAATTGATATTGTGGTTATCAGTACTTATACTATCAGACACGTTAATATTGTTGCTCGCTGTTTTATCTATATATGAAGAATTGCCATTGTTACTTAGAAAGTAGGTAGATATGCAAAAAGTAGTAATAATACATACGATACATGAAATGGCAAAAATAATTCTTGTTCATTATTTATTGGTTAATTTATCCCTCCATATAAAGAGTAAAAATACTATAATCTGAAAATAGTGTATATATAGTATATTATCTCTATATAATTATGTCAAAGATAATTGATAAAATTATCATGTAAAATATTAGAAAAATGTTTGCACTTTATAATTAAATGTGATATAAATGTATATTGTTGAAAGACAAATGGGCAGATTCCCGAGTGGCCAAAGGGGACAGACTGTAAATCTGCTGGCACCGCCTTCGAAGGTTCGAATCCTTCTCTGCCCATTATATTTTAACTCGCCGGCGTGGCGGAACTGGCAGACGCGCAGGACTTAAAATCCTGTTGTAGCAATACAGTGTGGGTCCGAGTCCCACCGCCGGCATTATTTAATTGCAGTACAGAGAAGCAAGGATAGGAGTTCTTATGAAAATAGGATTTGGATGCGACCATGCAGCTGTTGATTTGAAGGACAGACTTATTAGATATATGACAGTTAAAGGATATGAGTGTGTTGACTATGGAACCAAATATGATGACAAGGGAGAGATAATCAAGTGTGATTATCCGAATAAAGGTCGTGAGGTTGGTGAAGCAGTTGCCAAAGGAGATGTTGATTATGCAGTACTTATTTGTGGTACAGGAGTTGGAATATCGATGTCAGCGAACAAGGTTCCAGGTGTAAGAGCAGCAGTTTGTAGTGAGCCATATACAGCCAAGATGAGTAAGGAACATAATAATGCGAACATCATAGCATTTGGTTCCAGAGTAGTTGGTGATGAACTTGCCAAAATGATAATTGATGCTTTCTTTGATGCTGAGTTTGAAGGTGGCAGACATGAGAGACGAGTTGATCTTATTAGTGATATAGAGAAATCATATAATAAATAGAAGAATTAAGCACATTTAAGTTTGATTTTTATGCAAGAATGTATGAGCAGATAAGGTAATTCGCGTCGAGGATTATCCATAAATACAACAAGAAAAATAAGAGTTGACTCAACTCTTATTTTTTTATATAATAACTTTAACGCTTTAAAGCGTAACGGCTTAAAGCAATAAAAATGGAGGAAATTTTTATGACAGGAAATATGACGGTATGCGTCGTTTTGCTTTTATTATTCTTTGCGGTCATGGTTGGCGTAGGGATTCATACAAGAAAGCATGCGGCAGATGTTAATGGATTTGTTCTGGGGGGACGCTCAGTCGGACCATGGCTTACAGCTTTTGCTTTTGGAACTTCGTACTTTTCAGCAGTTATTTTTGTAGGATATGCAGGACAGTTTGGATGGAACTTTGGAGTGGCATCCACATGGGCAGGATTAGGCAACGCATTTATTGGATCACTTCTTGCGTGGAATGTGCTGGGCAGAAGAACACGTATTATGACACAGCATTTTGATGCAAAGACTATGCCGGACTTTTTTGGAAAGAGATTTAATTCTACACCAT
>CAYTWF010000129.1:717-2896 GCA_964441705.1 uncultured Butyrivibrio sp. | reverse complement strand
AAAATCAAAGAGGCAAAAGATACTGATACAAAAATGGTTGCATTCTCCTTGTTTATATCTTTGGGGGTATCAATACTACTAATTATAGTCGCGCCATTCTTTCCAATGCTCTACAACACTACTGGAGAAATCAGGCATCTTGCAACACGTTTCATCTATATATTGGCACTTGCCTCACCATTTATGGCATTTACCAATGCGTCATACTTTACGCTTAGAAGTGGTGGTAAAACTATTATCACCTTTATGTTTGATAGTTGCTTTATGTGGATTATAACTGTACCGTTGGCAATGATTTTGGCACATTTTACATCAATTGCTGTATTATGGCTGTATCTGATTGTTAGTATGATGGAGGCTATAAAATCTGTAATAGGATATATTTTAATCAAAAAAGACATCTGGTTAAATACAATTATTGAGGGGTAGCAATAACTTCCTTTTATTAAATGAGGAATTCTGCTAAAACCATGTTACTTAAGTCTATTCCACGTTCGGTCAAGCGAACGTGTTTGTTCTAACAGCCCCTCACTGACTAACTTTTCCGTTATTTTTCCATATATTTCTTCATACTTAATTTGAAATCCTTCTTCAAATAACTCTTTGCTTATGCCACTCATCATTCTAAGTCCAAGAAACATAAATTCTTCCATCTGTTCTTCTTTCGTTAATGCTTCTATGTTTGTTCGGATTTCTGAAAGTTCATTAAATATCATATAATCTTTTATGTTTCTAGTATTATTATATCTCACTTCATCTATGAGGCTTGCTGAACCAATTCCGATTCCCAAATAGTCTGTACGCTTCCAATATCCAATATTATGCTGACATTCATATCCTGGTTTTGAATAATTTGATATTTCATACCTGAAATATCCTTCGTCCGCCAACATTCGTTTTGTCAGGTAATACATCTCACGCTCATCGTCCTCTTTGGGCAATATCTCCGGGGTTGTTTTAACCTTGGTATACAATGGTGTCCCTTCTTCCACTATTAAACTGTATGCCGATATATGCTCTGGTTTAAGACTCAGTACCTTGTCCAATGTTTCTTTATATGACTGTATTGTTTGATGTGGCAATGCACTCATAATATCTATGTTAATATTTTCAAAACCTGAATTTCGTGCCAATTCATAATTATCTGTGAACTGCTGCCATGTGTGAATTCTTCCTATAGCTTTTAGTTCACCGTCATTTGCAGATTGTAAGCCTATACTTAATCTGTTTATCCCTGCATCACGGTATGACTTTAACTTAGTCTCATCAAGTGTACCCGGATTGCATTCTATTGTAATCTCTGCATTTTTATCAATGTCGCAGTTATTACGAATTTCGTTCATTATACTTTTGATTAATTTTCCATCTAAAATAGAAGGTGTCCCACCACCAAAAAAGATAGAGGACACCTCATAGTTTTGCATTGTATTCTTCGACAGATGAATCTCCCTGATTAAATTTGACACATAGCTTATCATAGTTTGCTCATTCGATGAGGCCGACAGGAAATCACAATAATCACATTTTTTTACACAAAACGGTATGTGTATATATATCTCAAGATTTTTTTTCATCTTTTATTATCCACTTTCAACATTTCTGTTTTAATCTTATTTGAAAATCTCAACTGCCTTTGTAGCAATTCGCTTTCCAAAGACTTCAAACATTGGCTTACTTTCTTCAAAGTTTTCTGTAACAGCAACTGCCCCCAAGTGTGTAAACGGTTTGCCTAATGCCTGACCTCCTGAATATGTAATCATACTCTTTACCAGCATATGCTGAATCAATGCAAGTATAGCTACATCTCCCCCACCCTGAGTCCAATTAGCAGTACAGAATGCTGCACCTAGTTTGCCTTCCAGACTAACATTTGCTGTATCAAACCATTTCTTCAACTGCCAGCACATATTTGCATAATATGATGGTGTTCCAAAAATAACAGCCTTGCTATCTGCCAGATAATCGTTATCAATATTGTCGACATCAAAGCATTGTACTTCCACTCCGTCTATACTTTTTGCTCCCGCTGCAACTATCTCTGCCATTTCCTTTGTCTTTCCTGTTTTACTATAATAAATAATTGATATTTTCATCTTGATTCTCCTTCAAATTTGATATTGATTATATATCTAGTATATTACTACAACTTACCAAACTATTCTAGTATGGTAAGATTCAA
>CAYTWF010000129.1:0-703 GCA_964441705.1 uncultured Butyrivibrio sp. | reverse complement strand
TACATTTCCCACATTTTTTCTAATATTCTCAATCTATCTTCATTCCTGTATACAACTGTTCAACTTTCTCTCCAAGTTCTTCTTTTAATATATCAAATGCCTTTTTTCCAGTACAATGTCCTGTAATTACTCTTTCAATTCCCGTATCTTTAATTCTTTCAGCTAATGCCCTTACATCTTCCTCTGGCGACTTATACAAATGAAATCCTCCAATCAAAGCATACATTTTCTTATCAGGAAATGTTGCTGATACTTCTTTGATAATATTGTCTGCACCACCATGGGAACAACTGTTTAATACTACAAGTCCCCTCTCTGTGTCAAGAACAAGGCTCTGCTCGTGTGCAAAACTATCTGCTTTCCATTTATGATTTTCTTTTATATACATATTTGCCTTTTTACCAATACGCTCTAACCCCGTTGTCTTATGAGGAATCAAATATACTCCCGGACAGATTTCATAATCACCCTCCACATATACGATACGGTCCTTATATCGTTCAAGATATCCTTTATGGATTCCTATATACTTACTGAATATCCATTTTTTCCCATAACAGTTCTCTGCTGCTTTCTTGCGAAGATAGAACTTTGCCCGATTATTTATGGCAAAGAACTCTTCCATTCCATCCGCATGGTCATAATGAGCATGAGATAATATGCCAAACTCTACCTCCGCCAAATCAATATTCATTGCTGAGGC
>CAYTWF010000128.1:0-2951 GCA_964441705.1 uncultured Butyrivibrio sp. | reverse complement strand
GCCGGCTGTGTAAACGGCGTTCAATGGTTCAGAGACCGAGGACAATGGGCAGACGCTTCGTATGAGCCTTCGCCCGGTACAATCATCTTCTTTGACTGGGAGGGCGACGGCGTGACAGACCACACCGGTATTGTTCAGAAATGCGAAAACGGTACAGTCTATACCGTAGAGGGCAACTCCGGCGATACTTGCAGAACCAAAACATACCCTGTCGGAAGTTCCGTTATTTACGGATACGGTATTCCGGCATATTAAAAAAGATGGCTGCTCGTTTGAGTAGCCATCAAGTACATTATTCAAAATCTGTTATTTCTCTATCTTTCAGATAGACATTGTGCGTGTGATAAGTAAAACACATCAACAAATCGCTGTCTCTATTATCTTTTGCTTTGAACATAGAAAAATCGTCGGACAGGATAAAAATAAGTCCAAGCAGTTTCTTTATATATCCGTTATATGAAGCATAGTTCATATAGAGAGATGCGGTATATCCGTCATCGTCCTCTATCAAATCTGCGTCAATTTCATAGGTTTCCGATAACTCACTGACTGCCCATATAAATTTATCTTTATTAGCTATACGCTTTTCATTGGGGACAGTCCTTCTGTTCTTCTGCATAAAATCAAGAAATTCTTCCGCTGACATCGAGTTTTCGTTATCGTCATAATTCTCGTTTTTCATTTCTTCTTCAATTTGTTCAAGCGTAGGTCGGTCAAACCTATTGCTGAATATCACTCTTTCATTCCCCATCCTCTTTTGCTCCTAAGTTGATTATTTGGAGTTTTTTCTTCTTGGCTCTCTCATAAGTCTTGGCAGCACCGCCCCAAGAATGAGTGACGAAACAGATTGCATAGCCGGAATTATCCACCATATATCTGTTTCTTGCGGGAATGGCTGATTTGAAATTGTATTTTTCAAATCCGTCGGGATATATTATCGAATCGAAAAGCTCTTTATCATAAACATTGAAAGAGAGATAAGGAATAACGAGATAGTTATTGATGTGCGGATACTCTTTTTTGAGTTCATAGACACAGCGACCGCATAACCTGTCAAAGCCGCCTTGCCCTCCACTAAGAAAATCTGTCACGCCCTTTTCGATTAGCTCTCGTATCGCATTTTTGAGCTTTTCTGCGGATAATCCAAAACATTCATTATGACCTATAAAGGTAGCTGTTGTTTCCAAAGCCATTGTAAATCACTCCTGACATAAGACAGTATAACACAAAATTCTTTGAAAATCATCACTAATAGTTGTTTTATCTTCCGTAAGGTTGGTGTATATCGCTTTCAGCATAATCTATACTAATAGTTATAGAAGTACACCAAAGGGGGTGATGTGATGCAGCTTGATACAATCGGCAAGAATATTAGAAAGTATCGTCTTATGAAAAAGTTCCGTCAGGAGGATTTAGCAGAGAAAGCCGGACTAACAACAAATTATATCGGTATGGTCGAGCGTGGAGAGAAAATTCCGTCACTTGAAACCTTTATTAAAATACTAAACGCATTGGAAGTATCGTCGGATATGATTCTTGCTGATGTTTTGGATACGGGTTATACCGTCAAGAACTCCATACTGAATGAAAAACTTGCCAAGCTTGCTCCTGAAGATAGAAGCAAGATATATGAGGTTATTGATACCCTCTTAAAACATTCAAATAGTTGGTATCAGGAGTGAAAAAAAGATAAAAAGTGCGAAATAACAGTAATTGTATTGATAATTGAGCCGCTTTGTGATATACTATTTAATGACTTAGTGTATTCTTGTTGAAACATACGGAAAGGAAGGACAGGAATGGCAGTTACATATAAAAAACTGTGGCATATTTTACTCGACCGAGATATGAAAAAGAAAGATTTGCAGGAAAATGCGGAGCTAACAAAATATACAATGCGTAAGTTAGGCAATGATGAAGCCGTTACGACAGATACTCTTGCAAAAATATGCAGAGCTTTGAACTGTACTGTTGATGATATTATGGAAGTTTTACCTGAAGATAAGTAATAAGTCCGTTTTATGGGACACTAAATATAGTAAAGTATAATTGAGATGTTGTATCTGTTACAATATTTCAGGAAAAAGGTGATTTGGTGATAGAAGAAAAATATAGTGCAGGACTGATTTCTCAATCTTTTTGGTTTGTTGAAATGAAAAAGGTCGTCAAACTAATAGATGGGGGAAAGTCTGACGAGGAAATAAAAAATATATGTATTAACGAGAACCTATTCGGTGCTGCTAAAGAATACAGAGCAAAAAGGATTTATGGTTATATCTGGAACAGAGCAAAAAAATTGGACAAAACTTTGATTGATTTATTCGTAAATTCCGACTTGGCAACACAGAAGACTATCAACCTTGTTGCTATTCTAAGAACGGATAGATTGTTCTTTGAGTTTATGTTTGAGGTTTATAGAGAAAAGAATATACTCGGTATTCCTGTTATTGAAGAATCAGATGTCAACATCTTCTTCAGTAACAAAGAAGTTCAGAATGATGATATAGCCCAGTGGACAGATGGGACAAAGCGCAGACTTCGTTCTGTATATTTCAATTATCTTACCGACGCAAATTTGCTCACGATAGTGGACAAACAAAAGACAATAACTCCGCCTATTCTTGATATTGCGTTGGAGCGTTATCTTGAAGCCTGTGGCGACGGTGCTATTGTAAAGGCAATCACGGGGGTGAATTAAATGCTACCACTTGATAAAAGATTAGACAAAGCGGAAGAAATGATAAAGAAGCCTTCATTTAGAGAAAACAAAGGTCTTGGCAATGAAGTGGGCTATTATATTTTCGATTACCCGGCTGAAAAAGAATTGTATGTTCGAGAAAGAATTGATTACATCAAGAAAAATAACGAGAACTCAAACGATGATTACAAAGTGGTCGTTTTTGATTTATACGATATAGTCATTGATATTCTCAAGCAAAAGGGATACTTGG
>CAYTWF010000127.1:0-2956 GCA_964441705.1 uncultured Butyrivibrio sp. | reverse complement strand
AGCAATACGAGGGCACGGTGATTGCCGTGACCCACGACCGCTACTTCCTCGATGACGTGAGCGGGTGGATATTGGAACTCGACCGCGGCGAGGGCATCCCATGGAAGGGCAACTATTCCTCGTGGCTCGAACAGAAAACCCAGCGCATGGAGCAAGAGGAGAAGACGGCCTCGAAGCGCCGCAAGACTCTGGAACGAGAGTTGGAGTGGGTGCGTATGGCTCCCAAGGCACGACAAGCCAAGGGCAAGGCTCGTCTGAAATCGTACGACCAAATGCTTAACCAGGAACAGAAGGAGCGCGAAGAGAAGCTCGAAATCTTTATCCCCAACGGTCCGCGTCTGGGCAATAAGGTGATTGAGGCCCAGCATGTGCAGAAGGCTTTTGGCGAGAAGGTGCTCTTCAAAGACCTCAACTTCATGCTTCCCCCCAATGGTATCGTGGGTGTTATCGGCCCCAATGGTGCGGGCAAAACCACGCTGTTCCGTCTGATCATGGGCTTGGAAACGGTCGATGGCGGCAGCTTCGAGGTGGGCGAGACCGTGAAATTGGCCTACGTGGACCAGCAACATAAGGACATCGACCCCAACAAGTCGGTCTATGACGTGATATCGCAGGGCAACGAGACCATTCGTATGGGTGGCCGCGACATCAACGCGCGGGCTTATCTGTCGCGCTTCAACTTCTCGGGCGTCGACCAAAACAAACTCTGCGGCGTGCTCTCGGGTGGTGAGCGAAACCGTCTGCAACTGGCGCTGGCCCTGAAACAAGAAGGAAACGTGCTGTTGCTCGACGAGCCTACCAACGATATTGACGTGAACACGCTGCGCGCGCTCGAAGAAGGCTTGGAGTCGTTTGCGGGCTGTGCCGTGGTCATCAGCCACGACCGCTGGTTCCTCGACCGCATCTGTACACATATTCTTGCCTTTGAGGGCGATGGCGAAGTGGTGTATTTCGAAGGTAGCTATTCCGAATACGAAATCAACAAGGCACACCGACTGGGCAATGAGGAGATAAAAAAGGGTCGCTATCGCAAGCTGATGGAAGACTGATTTGACCCATTACCATGGTCCAGGGCTATAAAACGCTATAAGAAATGAAGAGAATTTTTCTTGCAGGGGTCGTGATGTCGCTCTGCTTTTTAAATTGCAATATGTTACAAGCCAAGGGAAAAACCGTAACCATAAAGATTGTAGGAACAACCGACGTGCACGGCTCGTTCTTCCCCTACGACTTTATCAACCGCAAGCCCAAGGCCGGCTCGCTGGCTCGTGTGAGCAGTTATGTCAACCGATTGAGGGCAGAATATGGCGAAAATGTTATCCTGCTCGAAAACGGAGACATACTGCAGGGACAGCCCGTGACCTATTATTCTAATTATATTGACACGTTGAGCCATAATATTGCCGCCGACCTGATCAACTATATGCGCTATGATGCACAAACCATCGGCAATCATGACGTGGAAACCGGACACAAGGTTTACGACAAATGGATATCGGAACTGGACTGCCCTGTGCTGGGAGCGAACATTATCGACACAGCCACGGGAAAACCATACGTCGAGCCTTACACGATCCTGAAACGCAGTGGGGTGAAGATTGCGGTGCTCGGCATGATTACACCAGCCATTCCCAACTGGTTGCCCAAGGAGCTGTGGACGGGGCTGCACTTTGAGGAGATGGTGGCTTCGGCACGCCGGTGGGTCAAGATTCTGAAAGAGAAGGAGAAGCCCGACGTGATTGTCGGACTGTTTCACTCGGGTCGCGAGGGTGGCATCACCACGCCCGACTACACAGAAGACGCCTCACTCACGATAGCACGCGAGGTGCCGGGCTTCCATGTCATCATGTTTGGGCACGACCACACACGCTTCCTGGAAACCATTAAAAACAATGCCGGCGGATACGTGCTGTGTATGAACCCGGCCAACAATGCCATGGCCGTGGGCGAAGCAACGCTCACACTTGAAAGGAACAAGGGCAAATGGCAACTCGTCAGCGCAGGGTGCAAGTTGCCAAGCATGGTAGACGAGCCTGTCGATCAGGATTTTACAAACCACTTTAAATACTTCACTGCGAAAGTAAACAGCTATGCCGACGAGGTGATCGGGGAGTTTGGGCAGACCATTTACACCCGCGACAGCTACTTCGGAAACTCGGCTTTCAACGACCTTATACTCAACTTGCAGTTGCAAGTCACCGGAGCCGACATCTCATTCAACGCCCCCTTGTCGTTTGATGAACATATCAGTCAGGGGCCCGTACGCGTGAGCGACATGTTCAATCTCTATAAATTCGAGAACCAACTCTACGTCATCCGGATGACGGGAGAGGAGATTCGCCGCCATTTGGAGATGAGCTACGACCAATGGGTCAACACGATGACCTCGCCCAACGACCACCTCCTGCTGCTCGACAGCACCAGCCGTGGCGATGCCCAGCGTTATGGCTTCAAGAATTTCACCTTCAATTTCGACTCCGCCGCAGGCATAGACTATGAGGTGGACGTGACCAAGCCCAACGGAGAAAAGGTGAGAATACTGCAAATGAGCAATGGCAAGCCGTTCGACGAAAGGGCATGGTACAAGGTAGCCGTCAACAGTTATCGGGCCAATGGGGGCGGAGAACTTCTCACCCGAGGTGCCGGCATTGCACAAAAAGACCTTGAAAGCCGCGTCGTGTGGAAATCAGACAAAGACCAACGTCACTACCTCATGGAGGAAATCAAAAAGGCTCGCGTCCTGAATCCAAAGCCAAACCACAACTGGCGATTCGTTCCCGAGACATGGGTAAAGCCTGCTGCCGAAAGGGACAGACTGCTGTTGTTTGGCAACAAACAATAGACGGGATACAACATCGCATAGATGATTAAGATTGAGAGACCTTGAGTAATTATTATTTTATTTTCAGCAAGACCGACCTGCTCATGCAAAAGCAGGACGACGGTTCCCTGACAA
>CAYTWF010000126.1:0-2959 GCA_964441705.1 uncultured Butyrivibrio sp. | reverse complement strand
GAGCTTGCTCATCTGAATAAATGAATTTCTTTCGATAGTGCTTCCTCCTCTCGTAAATGTTACTTAGGGAAAGAGGTGGAAGGATTATATAAGTGAGTGGATAGCTTAGGCTGTCCGGTTACGAACACGATGCCGTATACGGCAATAAAAGCTCGATGCAATCGCGAAATACCCAGAGTACAAATCGAAGATTTGTGCGAAGGGTGTATTTCGCTCTCAAACGCCGAGAGCTTGCTAAGATATAATTCTTAAAGAAGAAAACCACTCACTTATTCATAAATTTTCAACTCCTTTCCCTAAAATTTCTGGTTGATACCAGAGGAAGCACATGATATAATCTATTTGCGTGTAGGTATATCATGACTTCGGTCTGATACATACCAAAGGGTGGTTTCGTAGGAAGCCACCCTTTTAAGTTACAGCAGTTTTTCGACTAACTGCTCTGACAGTATTCTTATCCCTTAAGTCCCTGCCCTCATTGGCTTCCATGAACTGCTCCAGTATATCAGTCTTTATCAGAACCTTTCGTCCTACCTGAAGTACCGGGAGCTTCTTCCACTTTACCAAATCTCGGAGTGTGTTTCTTCCGATACCGGTATAGTCGGCTGCTTCCTCAATGGATAATGCAATTTTCATTTCTGTCATTGAATCACCTCCTTTTGAATTGCATTATGCAATTTTAAAACTAAGACTACTATATACCTTTTATATCTTCTTGTCAAGCGTTACGAAATTTTAAAAATAATTATTAACTTGCATATTGCAATTATGAAAGATGTATGTTATAGTAGTACCATACCGAAAAAGGAGGCGTATGAAGATGAAAGATAAAGAATTACGCAAGCTAATCGGTAGCAGGGCAAAACAGCGAAGATTGGAGCTTGGATTGAAACAGCCTTATGTCGCTGAAAAGATGGGAGTGACAGCTTCCACCATTCAGAGATATGAAGCCGGAACAATCGACAATACCAAGAAACTGGTGCTGGATGGACTTTCAGAAGCACTTCATGTATCCGTGGAATGGCTCAAAGGAGAGGCTGAGGAATACGAAACAGACATTACGGATAAAAGGGAATTACAGATTCGTGATGCAATGAGCAGTATCTTAAACCGCTTACCCTTTGACCTGAATAATGAGGAAGCTGACTTCTCGAAAGACCTACTGCTACTGATGTTACAGGAGTATGAGTTGTTTATGGATTCGTTCCAGTTTGCCTGCAAGAACTTCAAGGGCAACACGGAGAATGCAGACATAGCAGCCACCATAGGTTTTGAATCGAATAAGGAATACAACGAAATCATGTTTCTTAGGGAGATTACCCACACAGTCAATGCCTTTAATGACATGGCAGATGTGATAAGGCTCTATTCCAAGAAACCGGAGACAGCCACACAGAGGCTTGCAAATCTTTTATCGGAAGATTCCAAATCGGTATAGTTAGACAACCGGAGTTATGATATACTTACACGCAAGAAGCATTTCATCAGTTCCGATTGTCTATATCGAAAGGAGAAACGATTATGGCAAAAGGTTCTGTAAGGAAAAAAGGCAAGAAATGGTATTACCGCTATTATGTGGAGGATGCCAGTGGTAACTTGGTTCAGAAGGAATGCGTAGGGACAGAAAGCAAGTCGGAAACGGAAAAACTGCTCCGTAAGGCTATGGAGGAATACGAAAGTAAGAAAATCGTAGCCAAAACGGAGAACATCACACTGGGAGAGCTTCTGGATGTGTGGGTGGATGAGGAATTAAAAGTCAGTTCCCTTAGTAATAACACTGTAACCCTTTATCTTGGGGTAGTGAAGATTATGAAAAGACACCCTTTAAGCAAGAGAAAGCTTCGTACAGTCACAAGTGAACACATGCAGGAATATATGGATTATTTAAGCTTCGGTGGAACGGCTCCCAATGGTACGGAAGCAAAGCCGTTAAGCATAGACCGTATCCATTCTTTTTCAGCAGTGTTACAGAGGGCTTTCCGGTATGCGGTGTTTCCAAAGCAGTATATCAGTTTCAACCCTATGCAGTATGTAGTAATCAGAAGACCGACGCAGGAAGTGGATTTGTTTGCTACGGAAGATGAAGATTTTTCGCAGGAAAAGACCATTACTCACCAGCAGTACAATGAAATCGTAGATTATCTTACCAAGAAGAAAAGCTCCTCATTGTTGGCAGTGCAGATAGCATATTATGCAGGTCTGCGAATTGGGGAAGTGACCGGATTATCTTGGGATGACATCAACTTAGAGGAACAGTATCTGACGGTGCGTAGGAGCTTAAGCCGGAACAATGCAAGGCATAAGCTGGAGCTTGGACCTACCAAGCGTAAAAAGGTCAGAATCGTGGATTTTGGCGATACCCTTGCTGAAATCTTACGAAAGGCAAAAAAAGAACAACACAAGCAACGCTTTCAGTACGGACAGCTTTATCAGCGGAATTACTACAAGGAAGTCAGAGAAAAGAACAGAGTTTACTACGAACTGTATTCATTGGACGGAACACAGGAAGTGCCGGAGGACTACACAGAGATTTCTCTGGTGTGTGTCAGACAGGACGGAATGTACTTAGGAAGGGAAGCACTGGACTGGATGTGCAGGTCAATCAGGAAGCACCTGAAAGGATTTGAAAACTTCCACTTCCACTCATTAAGACACACTTACACAAGCAATCTGTTAGCAAACGGAGCACCACCAAAGGATGTGCAGGAGCTCTTGGGACATTCCGCAGTAAGTACCACAATGAATATTTACGCCCACGCTACAAGGGAAGCCAAGAAGAATTCAGCAAGGCTTCTTGATAAGGTAGTAGGGAACGATTAAGACGAAAACAACACTTTTCCCTTATAGCTTCCTCACAAGGGAAAAAATAAGGGAAAAGTGCAAATTACATAGATGTTGATGGGCGGGAAAGCCCGTAAATTCCGGAAAGTTGAGAAAATACACGAGAAATTTTGAATTT
>CAYTWF010000125.1:0-3025 GCA_964441705.1 uncultured Butyrivibrio sp. | reverse complement strand
CACATTCCACGCAACCAAAGCCAAATGGGGCGAGGCCGACGCAGTTCCGCAGGACGACGTGCAGCAGCTTTTCGACAAGGCACAGGAAGACGGGAACTCTATCACCCTCGTTATGCTGTCGAAAAAGTATTTCAACCTGTTCCGTAACTCAAAGCAGGGCAAGTTGCTCGCTGCGAACTACAACAAGCAGGTCATCACGGACGAATCCTTGCTGCCGGTTCCGTCAAGGGAAACCATGCTGGAAGCGTTGGCCGACGAATACGGCGCAACGTTCCGCATCGTCGATTCCTCGTTCAGAATCGAAAAGCCGGACGGCTCTTATACGTCCGTGAAGCCGTGGGCAGAGGCCAATATTGTAGGTTTGCCCGGCGAAAACGTAGGCCGCCTCGTGTACGGTACGCTGGCCGAGGAAACCAACCCCGTTGCCGGAGTAAACTATCAGAAATCGGGCTCACATATCCTCGTGGCGAAGTACTCGAAGACCGACCCGCTCAAAGAGTTCACGACCGCACAGGCTTTGGCCTTACCGGTTATCGACGGTGTGGATGGCATCTACATTCTGCATGCCAACTCCACCGGCAAACTGAGTGTCGAACCCACGTCGTTGTCATTCCCGAAATCGGCATCGACCAAGACGTTCACCGTGCATAGCGACAGCGACGTAACGGTGCAGTCCAGCCAAGAATGGGCGACAGCCACCGTCGAGGGCGATAAAGTATCGGTCAAAGTAACGGCCAACTCAACCGCAGAACGAACGGCCAAAATTACCGTAACTGACAAGGAGAACAACTCCGCCGAAGTGACGGTAACGCAGGCCACAGGAGAGTAATCATCATGGCAACAGTTCTCGAATCGCTGAAAGGCATCAACGCTTACCCTATTCCGTTGCGTACCCTCGTGGACGCAGCGGAATATCGTGGGCTTGATATGACGGTAGAAGTCTCGCAGGAGATTATGCAAACGGCGAAATATAAACTCGCCCAAGCCGACCTCCTGTTATGGCTTTCACTCGCTCCCGATGTCACGCAGGGCGGGCAGTCATACAGCTTCACGGACGAGCAGCGGATACAGTTCCGCAACAGGGCAAATCGGCTGTACGGGGAATGTCAGGAGGAGAGCAACAAACCGAAATCCATTTACGGGTACAAAGGTTCAAGACTATGATTATTGCAAACGGCACAATCGAAACGAAGATAAAGACAGGCGGAGGGATAGACCCTGATACAGACTATCCTATCGCCCCGTCTGTTTCTTGGGGCAACCCTATCGAGTGCCAATACCGAGCAAATAAATACAGCAACAAAGGCAAGGCAAACGGCGAAGCATTTACAATCGCCTCCTATGAAATCCTCATAGACGAACAGCCCTACAATGCTGAAATGCTGCGGTTGCGGGACATCAGCGGGAAAATCCTCGGAGAATTCTCCGTCATCGAAGTCGAGCCGTTACAGGGAGTATGTCAAATCCGGATTTTGGTCTGATATGGGAGCAAAACAGATAACACCGATGTCCGAGGTCGATGCGTACCTCGAAGAACAGATACAGAGGATTGAGCAACAAACCATCTACAATCTGTCCTACGTCGGTGAACGCTGCTTGAACGAAGCCCGTTCGACCAACTCCTACAAAGACCAAACGGGAAACCTCCGAAGTTCTATCGGCTACGTGATAGTCAAAGACGGCAAGATTGTTCAAATGAGCGATTTTACTACCGTCAAAAATGGACGAGAGGGAACGCAAGGCGGGGCGGCATTTGCCCGCCAACTCGTCAAAGAGTTCCCGTCCGGCATTGTCTTGATTGTGGTGGCAGGGATGAACTATGCTGCCCATGTATCGGCAAGGGGATATAACGTGTTGGATAGCGCAGAACTGTTGGCAGAACAACTCGTACCGAGCCTTATGAAACAACTTGGATTTACAAAACGGTAATGGCAAAGACAGGGAAACAGATACAAAGCGATGTGCTGGCGTTGCTGAAAAGCAGCACCCTCCCCTCAATCATATCGGGGAAAGTATATCGCAAGGGTTGTCGCCCGAGGGATTCAAAAGCCGAGGACGCTATCGTGATTTTCACGACCGGCCTCCCCGGCCAAATACAAACAGGCGTCGTAACCATAAATATCTATTGTCCCGATATCGACCCTTACGAAAACGGAGTTCTCGTGGAGGACGGCCAACGCTGCGAAACGCTCGAAAAAGCCGCAGCGGATTGGGTGGATAGCCTGACGGCTGCCGTATCGAATTACAAGTTCAAGTTGCAGCAGACAATTTACACGGAGGAAGAGCCTGAGATACATCAGCATTTCGTCGTGGTTAAATTGCAGTACGAATACATTGACTAACAAACCATTAAAACATTAAGAATATGTCTGTATTAAGCTGGGGTAAACCGACGGTAGAGTTTACCAAAAGTGTAAATGGCGCAGTTCCGACGGAACCGACGCCCACATGGACGGCATTTCCCGAAATCAAGGAAGACACGGCCAAACTGACGACAACCGAGGGAACGAAAAAGGAAGCGACCGAGGAGGGCGGCGATGTCGTCGATACCCGCAGGGGTAAAAACAAGTACGTCTTCGAGTTGGAGATTTTCGTCAAGAAAGGCGATGAGAAGCCTATCGAGGACGAGGACGGTGTTATCGTCGATAACTATGCCGTCCGCCTGACGCCGGAGGATGAGGCATGCGAGGGCTTCCTTATCGAGAATGCAACGGTATCGGTAACGGAATCGTGGTCTTCGGCTGACGGTAAGTTGTGGAAATACACGTTCGACGCAAAAAAGCCGGAAACGGGTAAAACCCTCAAACCGTACACCAAGTCGGCGTAAACCCTATGCGGAGGGGGTTAAACCTCCGCACATAGCGGGATAGAGCAGATAGCAGCTCGCCAATTTCATAGGTTGGAGGTCGTTGGTGCAAATCCAACTCCCGCTACAAACAAAATACGGCGAATTCGCCATAAATAAAATACAGTTATGCCGGAAAATATTGAAACCAAAGTCGCCCAAACAATTCTCCAACAGCCG
>CAYTWF010000124.1:0-3050 GCA_964441705.1 uncultured Butyrivibrio sp. | reverse complement strand
TCGGTGCCCGCTGCCGCTTTGCCCCCGCCATAAAGCAGCAGCAAAAGACCAAAGGCCAGATTCGCCAGCATGCTGCTCATCGCCTGCTGCTTCGAATAGTTTTTATCCCGATTGAACAAAGAAGATCCTCCTCTCCTTTTTCGCCCATTATACCTTTGGTGTCTGCGGCCT
This sequence comes from uncultured Butyrivibrio sp., assembly GCA_964441705.1. Lineage (GTDB taxonomy): Bacteria > Bacillota > Clostridia > Lachnospirales > Lachnospiraceae > Eshraghiella. The sequence continues at coordinate 2,879 of CAYTWF010000124.1, read as the reverse complement.
GTCAACGCGCGGGCGGCCACCAGCCAATTAAGCCAACGTTCAGCCATACCTGCTATTTTAGGAGTACTCAATTTCATTGACTAACAAGGAGCAAATTATGAACATCACTGTTTTCTGCGGATCGCGCTTCGGCACCGACCCCGAGTTTAAACAAGCAGCTGCCGATTTGGGCACCTGGATTGGCAAAAACGGCCACTCCCTGATTTACGGCAGCGGCTGGACCGGCCTGATGGGCGCCGTCGCCGACGCAACCTTAGCCGCCGGCGGCCAGGTGATCGGCGTTATTCCCGAATTTCTCAAGGCCATCGAAAAACCCCACGAGCTCATCGACAAAACCATCACCGTGGAAACCATGGCCGAGCGCAAAACCATCATGCGCAAGCTGGGCGACGCCTTTATCGCCCTGCCCGGCGGCCCCGGCACGATGGAAGAAATCACCGAGGTGATCTCGCTGGCCAAGCTCAACCGGCACCGCAAGCCCTGCATCGTTTTTAATCAAAAAGGCTTTTACGATCCGTTTAAGACCCTTTATGACGAAATGGTCGCCAAGGATTTTCTCGATCAGCCCGGCCGGGACAAGATCGTCATTGCGGACAGCATCGAAGCCATCGAAGCGACCTTGGATCATCAACCATAAACGCATAAAAATAAGGGACTGAAGTCCCTTATTTTTATGCGCCGATGCAGCCACATCCGGCAAGTTGCCGACGCTCGGATAAAAGGCGCCCGTCACATCCCATCACCATGGCAAACAACACATCAGCGTCCGCAATGATATGAAAAGACTCTGTTCGAGCCCGCGAGCCGCGATGCCCCATCGCCGGCCGACACCTATTTTTTGAGCCGCTTATCGCTGGCAATCGCCCAGTGATCGCCCACCGTCTGGAAAATCTGCACCAGCACGATCAAAAGAATCACCGCCGCCACCATCACCAGATATTTATAGCGGTAATAACCGTAGTTGATGGCGATTTTCCCGAGACCGCCACCGCCGATGATGCCGCTCATCGCCGAGTAAGACAAAATGGTCGTGATGGCGATGGTCGCGTTGGACACCAGCGAGGGCACGCTCTCCGGGATCATCACTTTGGTGATGATCTGAAACGGAGACGCGCCCATGCTCTGGGCCGCCTCTACGATGTTCGGATCCACTTCCCGCAGGCTGCTTTCCACCAGCCGCGCCACAAAAGGAAAGGACGCGATCACCAGCGGCACGATGGAGGCCGTGGTTCCGATGGAGGTGCCGACGATGGCCCGGGTCAGCGGGATCACCAAAATCATCAGAATCAAAAAGGGCACCGAGCGCAGCAGGTTGATGACGATGCCCAGCCCGTGCATCAGGCCGCGGGGCAGGGGCAGCACACCGTCTTTATCGCCCACCACCAGCAAAATGCCCAGCGGCAGCCCGATGACAATGGCCAGCGCCGTGGCCACAAAAGTGATATAAACCGTTTCCCACAACGCCAGAAGAAATTCCGTCCGGATAATGGCCAGCGCCTCCCGGGACGCTGCCGATGCCATGAAGCCGCTCATGCTGTCACCTCCTCGGCACGCACGCCGCCGCTCCGGTTCAGATAAACCAGAGCGTCCTCAAAATCGCTTCCCCGATCTTCAATGCTCAGGATCATTTTACCGAAAGCCTTCCCCTCCACCGACCGGGTCGAGGCCGAGAGAATATTGGCCTGAATCCCCTTCTCGATGGCCAGCTTTGCGATGAGCGGGGTCTCGGTGGTTTCCGAATCGTCAAAGGACAGGCGCATGGCCCGGGAGCCTTTGGGAATCACAAAGCTTTCGTCCTCCCGGTCCGGGTTGACCAGGCGCTTGGCCGCATCGCTTTGGGGATTGGCAAAGACGGTGTGGACCGCTCCCTGTTCTACCACGGTGCCCCGGTCCAAAATCGCCACCTTGTTGCAGATGGCCTCCACCACCGACATCTGGTGGGTGATGATGATAACGGTGATGCCCAGCTTGCGATTGATCTCCCGGATGAGCGCGAGAATCTGCTGGGTGGTTTTCGGATCGAGGGCGCTGGTCGCTTCGTCGCAAAGCAGCACCCGAGGATTCGTGGCCAGGGCGCGGGCGATGGCGACGCGCTGCTGCTGCCCGCCGGAAAGCTGCGCCGGATAGGCCTCCGCCTTGTCCGGCAGACCCACCGTCTCCAACAGCTCCCGGGCGCGGGCTTCGGCTTCCGCCTTGGGCGTGCCCGTCAGCTCCAGCGGAAAACAAACGTTTTTCAGGCAGGTGCGCTGCATCAGCAGGTTAAAATTCTGAAAAATCATCGTCACGCCGCGCCGCACCTGGCGCAGTTCCTTTTCTGACAGAGTACCGACATCGGTGCCGTCGATCGTCACGCTGCCTTCCGTGGGGCGCTCGAGCATGTTGATGCAGCGGACGAGGGTGCTCTTGCCCGCGCCGCTCATGCCGATGATCCCGTAAATATCGCCATCCTCCACGGTGATGTCAATATGCTTCAGGGCCTGGACTTCGCGGTCCGCCGTCTCGAAGGTCTTCGAGAGATTTTTGATCGCAATCATTGCTTTTCTCCTCACCAACCCCATCGCGCAATGCGCTTTTGCGGTTGTTTTACGCATCTTTGGCGCGATGCCGTTAAACGCAGGTAGTAAAATGCGCCGGTCTGCCCATGAGCAGCCGACGCATTTATTATACCGATTCCGAATGGTCTTTTCAAAATTTTTTCAGATAGGCCTTCCGCTTATTTCAGCGCGTCCAGCGAATCCTGCTTGCCGCCGTAAAGGCCCATGGGTTCGACGTGAATGGCCCCTGCCGAGACGATCGCCGTCTTGTTTTCTTTGTTGAAATCGTCGAGATAGGGCTTATGCTGGAAGTAGTTTGCATCTAGCTCGCCACTTTCAAGTGCA
>CAYTWF010000123.1:0-3081 GCA_964441705.1 uncultured Butyrivibrio sp. | reverse complement strand
GCAGGTCAAATCTCTACGGGTCCTTTGTCAGGGCAACGGTGCCGCCCCTTCGTGTACGCTTTTTGCGTTTTTGAACGGGGTATTAAACACCCAATCGTTAAATTTTTATAGGAGATGAAAAAATATGGCTAGAGACGGAACAGCAAGAGGCTCGAACATCAAAGTAAATGCCGGGAGAAAGTCAAAGGCTCTCGCAGATAAGATTGCAACAGGCAATCCCGGTGGGAGACCACTTAAGATTATTGACTTACCAGAAGGTTCACAGTTGGAGGGGGTGGATGTCCCAGAACCAAGTTCCTACATTAAGGCAAAACAAAAGGCCGTAGGAGAATTTGATGCAGAGAGCATATACAGATACACATATTTGTGGCTTAAGGATAAGGGGTGCGACAAGCTGGTAAGCAAACACATGGTGGAGCAGTACGCTATGTCGGTTTCCCGTCTGATACAGTGCGAGTCGGCTATATCAGAATATGGTTTTTTATCCAAACATCCAACGACGGGAGCTGCCTGTGCCAGCCCGTTCGTAGCAATGGCTCAGAATTATCAGAAACAGGTAAATACAGTGTGGTATCAGATTTTCCAAGTGGTCAGAGAAAACTGTTCGACAGATTTCGACCCGGACGAGGCAGACCCAATGGAAATGTTATTACGCTCAAGAAGATAAGGAGATTTTTATTATGATAGAGAAAGTGAATCCATGTCACCCGGATAAGGTGGCAGACAGAATTGCCGGGGCCATTGTTGATTTGGCTTATGGCACAGAAGAAAATCCTAAGATTGCTGTAGAGGTTTTAATCGGACATGGTGTGTGCCATGCGATTATTGAGACAACAGCCACACTTGATGAAGAAGCGGTGGAGAAGGCAATCAAGCGTATTGCCGGGGATGTCGAAGCTGACATTGTAATTGTTCCCCAGGATACCCATCTTACTGAAAACCAAGTGGAGGAGTTTCGTTGTGGGGATAACGGTATTTTTAAGGGAATGCCTCTTACTAAGGAACAGAAGACTTTGTCGGAAATCGCCCGTGAGATTTTTGAAGATTATCCTACCGATGGAAAATACATCATGGATGGCAGCCGACTTATCATCTGCCAGAGCAATGCAAGTAAAGAGGAACTTCAAAGTAAGTACAGTTTTGCCGAGGTTAATCCTTTAGGGGATTGGACTGGTGGTACAGATGTGGATACGGGTGCTACCAACAGAAAACTTGGCTCCGATATGGCTGACTCAGTTACAGGCGGTGGTTTGCACGGTAAGGACTTATCGAAAGCAGATGTATCCGTGAATATCCACGCATTCTTAAAGGCACAAAATCTTGGTCACCCAGTGGAACTTTGCTGTGCAATCGGTGACACGGAGATTGATGGTGTTCCATTTTCTGCAATCGTGGAAGAAGCCAGAGGCTTTATCCATTCCATTGGCGGATTTGAGAAATTCGCAGAATGGGGGTTGTACTAATGGGCAAGCATACAACAGAAATGAAAATGGTAGAAACGTCAAAATTGATACCATATGTGAATAATGCAAGAACGCACTCACAGGAGCAGGTTAACAAACTTCGTGGCAGCTTGCGTGAGTTCGGCTTTATCAATCCCGTCATTATTGATGGGGAATACAATGTCATTGCCGGACACGGCAGACTGATGGCTGCAAAGGAAGAAGGAATTAAGGAAGTTCCTTGTGTTTTGGTGGATTATTTATCCGAGGCACAGAAGAAAGCCTACATCCTTGCAGATAACAGATATGCACAGGACGCAGGCTGGGATGAAGAATTATTAAGACTTGAGATTGAGGCATTGGAAGGTATGGACTTTGATGTATCTCTTACAGGCTTTAATGAGGATGAGATTGCAGACCTTTTTTCTTCTGATGAAAACACAGGTGCAGAGGATGATGATTTTGATTTGTCCGAGGCATTGGAGCAAGCAGCCTTTGTGCAAAGAGGAGATGTATGGCAGGTAGGCAGACACAGACTTATGTGCGGAGATGCTACTTCTGAAGAAGATGTGGCAACCCTTATGGATGGGAAAAAAGCAAATCTCATCGTGACGGATCCACCGTACAATGTGGCATTTGAAAGTTCAGACGGACTTTCCATCAAAAATGATAAGATGGACGGTAACAAATTCTATGAATTTTTGTTATCTGCATTTAAGAACATGGCTGCACACTTGGAAAAAGGTGGCTCTGCTTATGTGTTCCATGCGGATACAGAAGGGTTGAATTTCAGAAAGGCATTTGTGGATGCAGGCTTTCATTTATCAGGCTGTTGTATTTGGGTTAAGAATTCCCTTGTGCTTGGACGCTCGGATTATCAGTGGCAACATGAACCCGTGCTTTATGGATTTCTTCAAAATGGCAAGCACTACTGGAGCAAGAATGCAGGTCGTTCCCAGACTACTATTTGGAACTTCGACAAACCTAAGAAGAATAAAAACCATCCTACATCAAAGCCTCTTGATTTGCTTGCCTATCCGATTGGGAATTCCAGTCAGGAGAATGCCATTGTAATTGATACATTTGGTGGCAGTGGTTCAACGCTCATGACTTGTGAGCAGACCAACAGAATTTGCCATACGATGGAACTTGATGAGAAATATGCATCCGTTATTCTTCGCAGATATGTGGAGGATACAGATGACGCAGATAATGTGTATGTAATCCGTAACGGAGAAAAACTTATGTACTCCGACCTTGTAAAGGAGGTTGACTTTGGAGATGGAAAAACAGAATAAAACTTCGCTGACCCTCGGTAGCCTCTTTGACGGTTCCGGGGGTTTTCCATTGGGAGCAGTTCTTTCGGGAATTACCCCTATATGGGCATCGGAAATAGAGCCATTTCCTATAAAGGTTACAACGGCACGATTTCCGAATATGAAACATTACGGTGATATATCTGCCATCAAGGGTTCAGATTTAGAGCCTGTGGACATCATATCGTTTGGCAGTCCATGTCAAAATTTGTCCGTGGCCGGCAAGCGAGAAGGTCTTGATGGTGACCGTTCTAGCCTTTTTTATGAGGCAATCAGAATTATTAAAGAAATGAGGGAGGCTACTAATGGAAAATATCCAAGAT
>CAYTWF010000122.1:0-3171 GCA_964441705.1 uncultured Butyrivibrio sp. | reverse complement strand
TACTTCGTCAGCAGAAATCGGAATATCAGGCTTCTTTTCTGCCGCAACAGCAGCATTTTCAATGGCGTTTTCGTCAATGTTAAGGAGTGTGTTCAGCTCTGCAAGTCTGGCGAGCTTTTCTGTAAGTTCCGCTTCTTGTGGAAACGGCTTGCCAAGCTCTGCCTTTGCTGTGCTTAACTGCTCATTCAGCGTTTCAAGCTGTTCCTTGCTGTTTTCGATACGCTTTTCAATAGAATCCAAAGCGTTGTCGATACGGAGGATATTACCGCTTTCGGAAGTTCCGAGCGTTACCGTGTATGACATTTCACGCTGTAATTCAAGGTGGAATTCCTGAGCGAAGCTGTCATACGAAAGTGACATATCAAATCCCTTGTATGAGCCTATTTCAAGGTTTTCCTTTGACTTTATCTGCTTGCAGGCAAGTAAAAGTGCCTTGCCCGCTTCTTCCTTGTCGGTAAAGGTCTTGTTGAGTATCGTCATAGGCGAGATACCCTCGGTAACATCAGGCTGTGCCTTGAAGTGTGCAAGGTCTGCTTCCAGACCTGCTATACGCTGTTCGGTCTTTGCAATCCTTTCGGGGAAATGCTTTCTTACGCTGTCCTCAATGGTGTACTGCTGTGAGGTGTGGTTGGCTTTGGATACTTTGAGCTTTGTAACAGCTACATCCAAGTCCATCTTTTCCTTGATTAAGGGATTTCCTGCACAAAGAGCCTTTACCTCTGCATAGGAGAGCGTTGCTTCGTCCACATCTTCGCAGGAACGCACGGGGGATTTACTTGACATAATCTGAGAAATAAACCTCTGCTTGTTCTCAATCGTCTGATAGAGGTAGGCATCGAAGGTTGCTTCGGTCATATATCGGTAAACCTCAACTTCCTTGTTTTCATTACCCTGACGGATAATTCTACCTTCTCGCTGTTCAAGGTCAGACGGTCGCCAAGGACAATCAAGGTGATGAAGTGCTATGAGCTTATCCTGAATGTTTGTGCCGGCACCACACTTCGCCGTTGAGCCGAGCAGAACACGGACTTTGCCCTGTCTTACCTTTGAGAAAAGCTCTTTCTTTTTGGCTTCGCTGTCAGCTTCGTGAATAAAAGCGATTTCCTCTTTCGGAACGCCCTTTGCTATGAGCTTGTCACGAATATCGTCATAGAGATTAAAAGAGCCGTCGTTTTTCGGTGTCGAAAAGTCGCAGAAAACGAGCTGCGTTGACTTCTTATCATCATTCTTCTGATAGATGTCAAAGACATTCGCAACACAGGTGTTAACCTTTGAGTTCGGGTCGTCAGGGAGCAGGGGGTCGATAAGTCGCTGGTCAAGTCCGATTTTACGACCATCGTTTGTTACCTTGAGCATATTATCTTCTTCGGGCTGTACCTTTTTGTCGTGAATATCTTTTGCTCTGTCTGATAAAGCCGCAACCATATCTTTTTGAATATCGCTCGGCTTTACAACTACATTGTGAAAGTGTGCTTCAGGAACAGGGAGATTAAGCATATCTGCTGTCTTTATATCCGCACATTCCTTGAAAACATTGATGAGTTCGGGGAGGTTGAAGAATTTTGAAAACCTTGTTTTCGCTCTGTATCCCGTACCTTCGGGGGCAAGCTCAATCGCTGTAACGGCTTCACCGAAGTTTGCCGCCCAAGCATCGAAATTGTGCATACCCATTTCTTTTAGCTTGTCAGCCTGCAAGTATCTCATCATAGTGTAAAGTTCGGTCATACTATTGCTGACGGGAGTTCCCGTTGCAAAGACGATACCTTTACCGCCAGTGATTTCGTCAAGATACTGACACTTCATATAGAGGTCAGCCGACTTCTGAGCTTCCGTCTGCTGAATACCTGCTACATTTCGCATTTTGGTGTAGAGGAACAAATTTTTGAATGAGTGAGCTTCGTCCACAAACATCTTGTCAATACCGAGTTCCTCAAAGGTAACTACATCGTCCCTTTTCGGATTTTCTGTAAGCTTTTTCAGCTTTGCTTCAAGGTTTCGCTTGGTTTTTTCAAGCTGTTTTACTGAAAATCTTGCACCCTGCGACCTGCCGAGCGACTCAATACCCTCGGTAATCTCGTTAATCTGCCTGCGTATCATTCGTTCTTGTCGTTCCGCCGATACAGGTATCTTTTCAAGCTGTGAATGTCCGATGATAACTGCGTCGTAATCTCCCGTTGCAATCTTCGAGCATAAACGCTTACGGTTTTTGGCTTCAAAATCCTTTTTAGTTGCAACAAGGATATTAGCGGCAGGATAAAGCCTTAAAAATTCTGCTCCCATCTGCTCTGTAAGGTGATTTGGCACAACAAAAAGCGACTTAGTACATAAACCAAGTCGCTTGCTTTCCATAGCAGAAGCTACCATTTCAAAGGTTTTGCCCGCACCCACTTGGTGAGCGAGCAATGTGTTTCCACCATACATAGTGTGTGCAATAGCGTTGAGCTGATGTGTTCTGAGCTGAATTTCAGGGGACATACCCGAAAAAGTGATATGACTTCCGTCATATTCTCTTGGTCTGGAGCTGTTGAACATCTCATTGTATTTGTTTACGAGCTTTTCACGACGGTCAGGGTCTTTGAATATCCAGTCTTTAAACGCTTGCTTAATAGCTTCCTGCTTTTCCTGAGCAATCATAGTTTCTTTCTTATTCAGAACGGATTTAATCGTTCCGTCAGGCTGTTCCACACGGTCGTAAACTCGTGCGTCACGGAGGTTAAGCGTATCTTCAATAATGGAGTAAGCGTTCTTTCTTGCCGTGCCATAAGTCATATTGGCAGCTACATTGCTTCTGTCCACATTCTTGCCCTCAATGTTCCATTCAGATGTGTATTTCGAGAAATTCACATCAAACATATTCTGCAAGTATCGTGGAACTTGGAGAGTCTCAATCATAAACTGCTTGATTATATCCGTATTAAGCCAAGTCGCACCAAGTCTGACATCAATTTCACTTGCTTCAAGAGGTTTCGGCATAGCTTTTTCAAGAGCAGCGATGTTTACGCTTAAATCCTCGTCAAATACTTCTGCCGATTTCTTTGCAAATTCGAGCTTCCCTCGGACATTGCCAGACAGATATTCGTCAGCAGTTTCCCAATGATTGTTTTGAGGATTACGGAAAATAACGCCTTTAAGGTCGTTTATAAGCTGTTCTTCGGATTTGCCCGTAAGCTG
>CAYTWF010000121.1:0-3223 GCA_964441705.1 uncultured Butyrivibrio sp. | reverse complement strand
AACAATTATTTAATTCAAACGGATGCAGTTAAAAATTATTTAATTCCTGTATGCAATTATCGAGAGGATTTACAGTGGCTCCCTTATGCTGAAGAGGCGGATTTACTTAATGTAGCATTATTTGGTTTTACTGCAAAAGCTTGGAGAGAGGCTAATCCGGAGCTTGCAAAAAAGAGTAATGTTAGGGATTATGCAACAATAAATGAATTAACAGTTCTATCGAATCTTGAATCGCATAACGCACAAATGATCCGTGAGGGAATGGATAAGAAAGATAGGTTTGAAGCATTGAAGAAAATTGCAGAGTATCAGCTTCGCGTCCTGAATGAGGCTGAAAAAATCAATAATAGAATTGAGGAGTAATAATATTCAATCATTTTGTCGGCGTTGGCAAAATGATTGAAATAGATTTTGGAGGAGTGATTATTTGAAGAAGCAACGATGTTACATATATACAAGAGTATCTACTGCCATGCAGGTAGATGGATTCAGCTTAGATGCTCAGAAGGAAAAACTTAAGAAATATGCTGATTATCAGGATATGGTTGTAGTCAGAGAATTTTCTGATGAAGGTAAATCCGATAAAAACGTAGATGGGCGACCACGGTTTAAGGAAATGCTTGAGTTAATTGAAGCAGGCACAGATGATATTGATTATGTTCTTGTTTTTAAGCTTTCTCGTTTTGGAAGAAATGCCGCTGACGTTCTTAACTCTCTTCAGAAGATGCAGGATTTCGGAGTCAATCTGATTTGTGTTGAGGATGGTATTGACTCATCTAAGGATGCGGGCAAACTTATGATTTCAGTCCTTTCAGCTGTTGCAGAAATTGAAAGAGACAATATTCTTGTTCAGACTATGGAAGGTCGAAAACAGAAGGCCAGAGAAGGAAAATGGAATGGCGGTTTTGCTCCATATGGATATAAGCTAGTGGATGGATCATTATTTATTGCGGAAGATGAAGTGGAAGTAATTAAAATAATCTTTGATAAATATATCAATACGACAATGGGAGTAGCTGCAATTGCTGCGTTTCTCAATGAAAGCGGCTATGTGAAAAAGAAACGCCAGAATAACACGATTGATGGCTTTGCGGCATCCTTTGTCAAAGGTGTAATTGATAATCCTGTTTACTGTGGGAAATTAGCCTATGGAAGAAGAAAAACAGAAAAAGTCCAGGGGAAGAGGAATGAGTTCCATGTTGTAAAGCAAGATGAATTTATGGTTGTTGACGGTGAACATGAAGCGATTATTAGCGTAGAAGAATGGAAGACGGCCCAAGATAAGAGAAGAACAACGGGAGTGAAGCGTGTAAAGACGCATAGCCTTGAACATGAACATATTTTGACCGGTATTCTAAAGTGTCCGGGATGTGGCGCTAATATGTATGGTAATGTAAATCGTAAGAGACATCCAAAGGGTGGCACTTATAGAGATTATTTTTATTATGCGTGCAAGCATCCTACCGGAACTACAGGCCATAAGTGTGATTATCATAAGCAGTGGGGGCAGGATATTGTTAATGATGCAGTAGCTGAGCTGATTAAGAAAATGGTTACTTCTCCGGACTTTGAAAAAGGTATCAGAGAGAAGATTGCAGCCAGAGTTGATACCTCTGAACTTGAGCAGGAGCTTGATGGATTAAAGAAGAAAATGAGGCAGCTCGAGGTATCAAAGGAAAAGATTGCTATCCAGATGGATAACCTTGATGTAACCGATTCTATGTATGAGAAAAAATATGATGATTTGCAAAAGCGCTTTTATGATAAATATGATGAGATGGCGCTGACAGAAAATCACATGGATGAAATACAGAGCCGTCTGACGCATATTCGCAGAAAGCAGTTGTCCGGGGACAGAATCTATAATTTTCTAATTGCCTTTGATAAGTTATATGATAAATTATCAGATGCAGAGAAGAAGGAATTCATGGGAACCTTCGTGGAAAGCATTGAGCTTTATCCGGAACGCCTTGAAAATGGCAAGTTTCTAAAACATATACACTTCAGATTCCCAGTATATTATAATGGTACTGTGATAGATGATATTAGTTGGGAAAATGGAAGTACAGTTGAGACGGTTTGTTTGATGTCTAAGGTTGAGGGATAGTAGGTGCAAAACCCCTTGATATATGGGCATTTGAGGATTTTGTAATTTTCACGAATGAGTGAGAATTAGGAAAACAACAGTCCAACAGAACATATCAACCGACAAAATCGCCATAGTTTAGACTGTGATTTGGATAACGCAAAAATTGAGTGGGCGATTTGGATGTCCTGTTTGGATAGTTTAGGCGGTGGATTGGATGTCGGAAAATTGAGTTAGTGATATGGATGAAAGGAAAATATGTTGTGGAGAAGTTAAATGATAAAAAGTGGTTTATATGGTTCAAAATCGTTATTGTATGGTTGTCATATATGCCCCTTGGGCTGTTTATTACAAGTCGGGATTTTTCGCTTGATTTTTATTATAGTGTACTGCCTCTAAGCGATGAGTTTAGACAATATTGGTTTACCGAAAATTTTTACAATCTGCTTGTATGTGGCGTGATAACGGTAGGCATCTTTATTACTTTGATATTCCGTTATAAATATAAAAAAACTGATAACTTTCAATTTACACGAAGCACAGCAGTAATCATGGCTGCTTGTGTGATCGTTTCCATTGTTGCAATTGTTTTTAGTTATTCTAATAACAATCATCCTTGGCAAGCATATATCGGCGAAACAATAAAATTGTTTGTAGGAGTTTCTATTTTCGAGGAATTAATTTTCCGAGGATTTATTACTAATGAGCTATTTAGGCTAAAGAAAGATGGGTTAAAAATTCCCGTCGGGATTTTGATTTCCGCCATTCTTTTTGGTTTAATGCACTTGCCTGCATATTTTTTCTATTCAGAGATTACATTTGGCGGTGCAATTTTTCGATTTGTATTCCCAGCTATAATAGGAACGGCCTACGCAATTATATTGTATTATAAGAAAGATATTCTTTCGTTGATATTCATTCATACAGCTTCTAATATATGTGGGTCAATAGCCAGGCAACCTTTTGATATTATTTTCTTTGTTGTTATGTGCACCTATGCAACTCTATTAATACCTCAAGTGAGACGATTATCTTTCTTGAAAAAATAGCTGTTATATAACGGAAAATAAACACACAGAACGTATCAACCACCAAAATCGCCATAGTTTAGACTGTGATTTGGATAACGCAAAAATT
>CAYTWF010000120.1:0-3255 GCA_964441705.1 uncultured Butyrivibrio sp. | reverse complement strand
ATACAATGATTAAGGATGCTCTTTGGGATGCATTCAATGATTATCATATGATTAAGACTGCTGATAACATTTGTGAGCAGTGGGGAATTACAAGAGAAGAGCTTGACCAGTTCGCTCTTAACAGCCAGCTTAAGTGTGAGAAGGCTCAGAACGAAGGAAAGTTCAAGGATGAAATCGTTCCTGTAGAAGTTAAGGTTAAGAAGAATACAGTTATCGTTGATACTGATGAGGGACCAAGAGCTGGTTCAACAATCGAAGGACTTGCTAAGCTTCGTCCTATCAACCCAGACGGATTCGTAACAGCAGGTAATGCATCAGGTATTAATGATGGTGCAGCAGCTATCGTTGTTATGTCAGAAGAGAAAGCAAAAGAACTTGGTGTTAAGCCAATGGCTACATGGGTAGCTGGAGCACTCGGCGGAGTTGACCCATCAATCATGGGAATCGGACCTGTTGCATCTACTAAGAAGGTACTTGCCAAGACAGGAATGAGCATTGACGATTTCGACCTTATTGAAGCTAACGAAGCATTTGCTGCTCAGTCAGTTGCAGTAGGAAGAGAGCTTAAGTTCAACCTTGATAAGTTAAATGTTAATGGTGGTGCTATTGCACTTGGACATCCTGTTGGAGCTTCAGGCTGCCGTATCCTTGTTACATTACTTCATGAGATGCAGAAGAGAGATGCTAAGAAGGGTCTTGCCACACTTTGTATCGGTGGTGGAATGGGCTGCTCAACAGTTGTTGAACGTGACTAATTTTCGTGTATTGCGATGAAGATGCCATGTTTACATAAGCATCCGATAAGCAACGCGAAAGCCTGAGTGCCGTTTTGGTACTCAGGCATATTTGGTTTTTTAATCCGGTAATATATTTTTTATAAAAGGAGAACATATCATGGAATTCGTTACATTTGAAGTTGAAGGTGCTGTAGGTATTGTTACAATTAACAGACCTAAGGCATTAAATGCTCTTAACAGCCAGGTTCTTGAAGAGCTTGATGCAACATTTAGTGCAGTAGATATTAATACTGTTCGCTGCCTTATCCTTACAGGAGCAGGTGAGAAGTCATTTGTTGCAGGTGCTGATATCGGAGAGATGAGCACACTTACCAAGGCAGAGGGTGAAGCCTTTGGTAAAAAGGGTAATGATATTTTCAGAAAGATTGAGACATTCCCAATTCCTGTAATTGCAGCAATTAATGGTTTCGCACTTGGCGGCGGATGTGAGATATCAATGAGCTGTGACATCAGAATCTGTTCTGATAACGCAGTATTTGGACAGCCAGAGGCTGGTCTTGGAATTACTCCAGGCTTCGGCGGAACACAGAGACTTGCAAGAGTTATCGGTGTAGGCAAAGCCAAAGAGATGATATACAGTGCACGTAACATTAAGGCAGAGGAAGCATACAGAATCGGTCTTGTTAACAACGTATACACTCTTGAAGAATTAATGCCAGCAGCTAAGAAGCTTGCTTCTATTATCGCAGCTAATGCTCCTATTGCAGTACGTAACTGTAAGAAGGCAATTAATGATGGACTTCAGGTAGATATGGACCAGGCAATTGTTATCGAAGAGAAGCTTTTCGGTAACTGCTTTGAGACAGAGGACCAGAAGGCTGGAATGGGTAATTTCCTTGAGAAGGATAAAGAAAAGAAGCTCAAGGTTGTTCCTTTTAAGAACTGTTAACTAATACCACGCTGTAATAACAGCCAGGTTTATGGTTAATATATTTTAAATAATCAGTATGATGTACAAATTCAAGGAGGCTTTAAAATGAAAGTAGGTATTATTGGTGCCGGAACTATGGGTTCTGGAATTGCTCAGGCTTTCGCTCAGACAGAAGGCTATGAAGTATGCTTATGCGATATCAACAACGATTTCGCAGCAAATGGTAAGAATAAGATTGCTAAGGGTCTTGACAGACTTGTATCAAAGGGAAAGATGGAGCAGGCAAAGGCTGATTCAATTCTCGCTAAGATTACAACTGGTACAAAAGAAATCTGTACAGACTGTGACTTAATAGTTGAGGCTGCTCTTGAAGTTATGGATATTAAGAAACAGACATTCAAGGAATTACAGGATATTGTTAAAGCTGACTGTATGTTCGCTACTAACACATCATCACTTTCAATTACTGAGATTGGTGCAGGACTTGACAGACCAGTTATTGGTATGCATTTCTTCAATCCAGCTCCTGTAATGAAGCTTATCGAAGTAATCAAGGGTGAGAATACTCCTGATGAAATGAAAGATAAGATTGTTGCAATTGCAAAGGAAATTGGCAAGACTCCTGTTGAAGTTAATGAAGCTGCAGGTTTCGTTGTTAACAGAATTCTTATTCCAATGATTAACGAAGCAGTTGGAATCTACGCTGATGGCGTTGCTTCTGTTGAAGGAATTGACACAGCAATGAAGTTAGGTGCTAATCATCCAATGGGACCACTTGAACTTGGTGACCTTGTAGGACTTGATATCTGCCTTGCTATCATGGATGTATTATATGATGAGACTAAGGATTCAAAATACCGTGCTAACCCACTTCTTAGAAAGATGGTACGTGCAGGTAAGTTAGGAAGAAAGACTGGCGTAGGCTTCTACGATTACAGCAAATAATTTGTTAAATATTCCCTGCAGGTTATCCTGCAGGGATAAATTCAAAGTATAAATGGAGGAATTTTAATCATGGATTTTGCTTTAGATAAAAAACATGAGATGGCGAGATCTCTTTTTAAAGAGTTCGCTGAGAATGAAGTAAAACCTCTCGCTCAGGAAGTTGACGAGACAGAACATTTCCCAAGAGGAACTGTTGAGAAAATGCAGAAATTAGGATTCATGGGTATTCCAGTACCAAAGAAATACGGTGGACAGGGCTGTGACCCATTAACATACGTTATGTGTGTTGAAGAGTTATCAAAAGTATGTGCTACAACAAGTGTTATTGTATCAGCTCATACATCACTTTGTGTTGATCCTATTATGACATACGGAACAGAAGAGCAGAAGCAGAAATATGTCAGACCACTTGCTGAAGGCAAATTACTCGGCGCTTTTGGTCTTACTGAGCCAGGTGCAGGTACAGATGCTCAGGGATGCCAGACAAAGGCTGTTCTTGATGGCGATGAGTGGGTACTTAATGGTTCAAAGTGCTTTATTACCAATGGTAAGGAAGCAGATGTATATATTGTTATCGCTGTAACAAGTGTTACAGAGGATAAGAGAGGACGTAAGAAAAAGAACTTCTCAGCATTTATTGTA
>CAYTWF010000119.1:0-3279 GCA_964441705.1 uncultured Butyrivibrio sp. | reverse complement strand
AAATTATATCACTAAATGTGTAATTATGAAGCTAAAATATTTTTGCAACAGAACCCTTTTTCTGCCCATATCCACACCGATGTAAATCCCTCAACATTCTTGTATCTGTTCAATCTGCTTTCAATATCAGCGCCGATATTTTTGTTGTTTGCATTAGCGGATATTGGATTGTCCCAACATTCAGTGGCTGTTTCATCAAGAGTTAAACCAATACTTTGAGCATAATTCTGTGCGTAAGAAATCCAATAGGATATATCAAATTCTTCAATTTGTTCAATTGCTGTTGTGACTTCCGAAACAGTATTTGTTGTGATTTCAGGCTCAGATTTTTCGCTTTTGGGCGGTTCTGTTTGCGTATGAGTATCTTGCTTCGGCTCGGTATTTGCTGTTGTGGTTTGAGAAAAAATCGGCTCTTTTGACACCTTTTCTGTACTGGTTTCAGCGGTAGTCGTCTGTGTTGTTTCTTCCGCAAATGTACTTTTATCAACGGTTTCATTCTCTGTTTTCTCGGTTAATTCTTCCGGTTGCGCTATATCAAATACGGCATTACTCGATGAACTAACAACCGCATTTTTGCCAGGCTCACTATGGGCAGTACAGCCTGCCATACCAAAAATAAAAGTCAATATCATTGTGATTATTACGATTTTTCTCATGCAAAAATCACCTCGCTATTCACAATTTCCATTGCTCTGTTACAGATGTTGTTCATCTTCCGCACCCATAGCATAGGGTTATTAGCTTTCAGTTTTTCTGTAACATTTTCCTTTTCGGCAAATGCTTTGACAAGCTGTGAAAACATTGCTTCTGCCTGTTCCTCAATGTCCGCAAGGTAATGGTACAACCTTTCCGATGTGAGCAGATTGTAATATCTTATACGATGATGTTGTTTAAGATACTGTCTGTGTCGGTTTGCCCACACGCCGATATGTAATTCTTTTTGCTCTTTTGTTTCGATACAAGGCAAGCAATAATCGCCCTGTGTTACATAATTTAATTTTTGATTTTCAAGTTCTTTGCTCATAAGAAAACCTCCTTGTATTTGGTAACACCATTTTACAAGGAGGTCTTTATTTTGTCGAATGTGTGGATTAATCCGCAGTCCAACGTGCTTCAAAATTATCTTTATCCATACTTAATCCATTGTTTAAGTTTTCAAGAATTTGTTTGCCGTTCGGCATCATTTTGAGTGTTGTTAAATAATTGCGGATTGCACCTCTTATGTCTTTTAAAGAAGCTTTTGATTTAATCCAGTTTTGAGGAACGAACATCTTTCCGTTGTCCATTGCTTCTGCCGATGCGTTTTCAATAGCCATATTTAAACAGTTACCAGCCATATCTATAACGTTATCTAATAGATTTTCAGAGGTAAGCTTTTTCAAAGCAACAGAAGGCGACGGAACGGAATCATTCATCTTGTTAATCTCACATAAAATAACAGAAATTGAATAAAGATGGTGATATGGGGCATAGGCTTTCATTGCTAAAAGCGTTTCATTTAATCCCATTGGGTTATCTTTATTCCACTTTTCATAAAGTTTATTAAACATCACATTTAAAGCCTGAACATTTTCCGGGGAGTATTCTCTGTGAAATAGTTGGTCAAAATACTTGTCGAATATTTTTGTTTCACTATATGAGATTGTAGGCCTTTGTGAATGCCAAGCAATAAGCTGTTTCCCTAAGTCCGTCAAATTAACAATGTGAGAAGTATTAAACTTGACCGAATCTACTTTTTCGCCACGTTTAGTAACAAAGTATCCGTCAGTATAGAATTGTTCATAAGCTTTTTTCAACGCAAGAACCGATTTATCATTGCTACGAAGGTCTCTTGCTTTAACAGCGCTCTGACTGTTAGTTGAAGTGCTGATATTATCTGCTCTATCCGGATCGCTAATTTCATAAAATCTAAACATTACATAAGCGTCATCTGCTTTTTTCGCCGATTCACTGCAGCTAAATATTGTGTTAAGCGACTGACAACCGTTTACTACATTCAGCTCTTTCACCGATAATATTTTATCGTGAATTGTCATCTGCGAACAGATTGCCGTTATACCATTATGTAAGAAGAAAAAATCACTTGCATTCTTTTTTATAGTTTGAGCAATACCTTTATTTACTTTATTGCTTGTACCTAATGATTGACGAACGTTTTTACGAAACAAACTCCCATCTTTAATTCCCGAAATTTTAATACATTCTTTAAGAGGTAAAGCAACTATAACAGCTTTTGTATCTCCGATAACAAGTTCCATATATTTTCCGTTTTCAAGCACAAATTCGTGATTAATATATGGTCTATTCTTATTTAATGCTTCATCATATTTAAATTTTAGAGTATCATTATCGATTACATTGAGGTTAGCTTGCAGCACTTCACTCTCAGCGAGTTCTCTTTGAAAAGCAGAGAGGTCTGCTTTTGCCGATTCTGTAAGTTCTGATGTAGTAATAAGTTCAAAGCAAATTTCGTAATCATCTTCAATAGCATTTGCCATTTCATTAATTTTAACTTGCAGTTTGTGATTTGCTCCATCCTGTAGATGAATTAAATCCTTTACTTGAATCCAGGAAGAAAGTACTTCTCGTAAAGGTGCAGCATCAACAGAATCACCGCTATAAAACTTGCCCTGAATTATGTAAATAGTGGACGACTGATTATCGATATATACAGCGTCAATTTGCTTATCGCCTGCACCATCGGTAATGCAGTCTTTTGTTTCATATGTATCGAGGTTATGTATGTTGCGAAGATACCAAGCAACAAATCTCTGTCCGTCATTTGGATAATTTTGTTGGTAGTATTCTTGGGATATTTCTGACAGGATTTTATTATACATAGTGATTACCTCCAAAATTATATCATCTTGAAATGCCTTAAAGCATTCATAATAGCTTCTTCTTTATCTTTTGTGCATTGTGGCTGTTTAACGTTTTCAGATTTAGGCTTGTTATAATTCTCTCGCTCAATAATTCCACACTTGGTTTTAACTTGTGCTATGTTGAGCGATGAAACTTTTAAACCAAATCCTTCAAACACATAATCTTTTATTTCATCATAAGTTGCCTTTGCTTCGGATGATGTTAAATCCAGCTCGTCCATGTCAACGGTAATGTCGATATATGTATCCGGCTTTTTTCTAACCAACTGAACAACCGTCTCCACATGTGCCGTTCTTGGGAACATATCGACGGGGGTTAATTCTTTGACGGTATAGTTTGAATTTTTGAACAGTGCGCAATCTCTTGCGAGGGTTGCGGGGTCGCAGGAGATATAGA
>CAYTWF010000118.1:0-3284 GCA_964441705.1 uncultured Butyrivibrio sp. | reverse complement strand
CCAATCAGCAGCTCTTTGAGCCAGTCCGTGAGCCAGTCGGTGAGAAAATCCATAAGCCGCTACCTTAAAACAGGCCGGACAGCAGAGGGATCAGGGTGGTGCCCAGCAGGATGATGCCGCCGCCCGCCATGAGCTGCTTCATACCCTGGCTTTTGGAGCCGGGATTATCGCTGCCGTACCCCTCCAGGAGATTGACAACGCCCCACACGCCCAGGCCAGCGCCCAGAGCCACAACAAGGGTCTGCAAAGTATCAATAGCGGAAGAAAAGAACTGCATATAGCCTCCATTTCTCCGGGTTTTTCCCCGGCTATGAAAAAAGCCGCCCATTTGGGCGGCAGGTTACGACCTCTGGACACTTTGTCCAGAAGTGCTTTATACATAGGCATCCGGATCGTCCACATCGTCGTAGTTGAGGATGTCCTCGTCCTCGCTTACGGGCCCCGTGTCCGATACGTCTACCTCGTACACCTCACAAGCCTCATTCAGCCCAGGCCGCCTGCGGCGGTTGATGAGCTTATCAAGGTCAAAGGCGTTTTTCTTTTTATCGGCCTCAGCCGTGTACTTGTAGTTAGGGTGCTGCTTCAAATCGTATTTGGACGAGAAGAACGGGGGCAGGCCCCGCAGCTGCAAAATGCACTTATCGCCCGGCATGGTAGCCAGCTCGCTGGGGGTCATCAACTCCCGACCCAGCCGCTGGGTGTTCTGGTTGTAGCTTTCCGACGGCCCACGGGAGCGGCCCTCGGTCTGCATGGAGATTGTGGCCTTTCCCAGCCAGTTTTCGGATATTTCCTTGATGGTGGAGCTTTCCCGCCCGCCCAGGAAAATCACGCTGTCCATGTTGCCTAAAATCGTTTCCGCGTGTTTGTCATAAATGGCCTTGCACTGTGCCATCTGCTGGTAAAAGAGCGTCAGCGATATTTCACGGGAACGGATCACGGCCACCAGCTTCTCCAGCGAGGGCACCTGGCCCGTGTTGGCCGCCTCGTCCCACAGCACCCGCACATGATGGGGCAGGCGGCCCCCGTGAACATTGTCCGCCCGTTCACACAGGAGATTGAACATCTGCGAAAAGGCCAGGGCAACAATGAAGTTATAAGTGGGGGTTGTGTCGGAAATTGTGAAGAAAACCGCCGTTTTCCGATCCCCGATGCGGTCAAGCTCCAGCTCGTCATAGCTCATAATCTCCCGGAGCTGGGGGATGTCAAAGGGGGCCAGCCGGGAGCCGCAGGAAATCAAAATGCTTTTTGCGGTCTTGCCGCTTGCCAGCTTATATTTCTTGTACTGCTTCACGGCAAAACAATCCGGTTTGCGCTTTTCCAGGCCCTTAAACATATAGTCCACCGCGTTCATATAGGACTCGTCATCCTCTTTCACGTCCATGCCGGAAATCATATCCACCAAGGTATTGATGTTCCGATCCTCGGCGGGTGCCTCGAAAATGATATAGGCAATCAGGGCGCAGTACAAAAGCGTTTCCGCTTTCGTCCAAAACGGATCGCCCTCCTTGCCCTCGCCTTTGGTGTTGGCTATGAGGGTGTCCACGAATTTGAGGATGTCCGCCTCGTTGCGGATGTAGGACAGCGGATTATAGTGCATGGATTTTGAAAAATCTATGCTGTTAAACACTTTGATCTGATACCCCCGCCGTTGCAGAAAAGCCCCCACCTGGGAGAGCACCCCGCCTTTCGGATCGACGCATACATAGGAGCTGTGCGCCTGGAGCAGCTGGGGCGTGAGCCAGAAACGGGTTTTGCCGGAGCCGGACGAGCCGATGATACAGGCGTTGAGGTTGCGGGCGTTGGCGGGATTTTTGGGCCGGGTGTTCATAGTGAGAAACTCCGTCTTTGTCAAAATGACGTTGTTCTCAAACTTTGGATCGACAAAGGGCTTGATGTCTTTTTCGGTGCCCCAGCGGGCCGATCCGTATTCTTCATCCCGCCGGAATTTCTTTGCGTTCTTGCTTTTCATATAGATCAGCAGGCGGAAGCCCACCGCACCCACAATGCCGATGAGCCAGTCAAAGGGATTAAGCCCCGGCGCAAAGTCGGCAAAGGCCGGGCCGATGCTCTGGCCCAGGCCCATCAGCTTGTGAGCAAAGTCTGCTCCGGGAGCCAGGCGGTAGGCCGTCCCCAGCTTTAGGCAGGCCCACAGAATAAACAGGTACGGGATGTTGGGTATCACATATTTCTTAACGCTATCTGTCCTCATGCACCGCCTCCCTTGCACGTTCTTTCTTGTGGGACGGCTGGCGGGCCAGTTCAGCGGCGGCCCGTTTGAGCTGTTCCCGGATGGGAACACGCTGGGACTTGGAACGCTTCAACACGCGCCGGGAATATTCCGAAAAACAAGCGGTGATGGCGTCGGCCTGCCCGCTCTTGAAAAACAACAGGTATTTGTCCGGCCCGGTTTTATAAAAGGCATAGTCCACATTCCATTTCCGGGCCACCCGGTCAAAGTCCTTTGGGGACTCCACCTCGATGCTGTTCGTAGTGGCCCCATGGCCCATGAGCTGGCGCACCGTCTGTTTGCCGTGGGGCGTCTGGCGGGCCCGGTGAGCTTTCTTGATCTTCCGGCCCACCGCCAGACACGCCTGAGCCAGCACCCGGCCCGTGAGCTTTGTCGCCTTGATCGAAACTGCTATGGTACGTCTGGAAACGTCCTCGTCAATCAGCCGTATCCCTCCTTTCCATGAAAAGAGCACCTCTGGACAAAACGTCCAGAAGTGCCGTTATCGTTCCTCGTGTTCCTTTGCGGCAATCTTCCGATAGCCCTCCAGGGAGGAACCGTCAATAATTTCTTTGTAGGCCGCCATTTGCTCCCGCACCGTGAGCTGCGGAAAGGCAAAGACTTTGTGCTCGGCGGGAATGTCCTCGATCCCGTGATAGTGCTCGATGAATTGGCCGCCATTGTTCAGCACATAGCCACCAGGGGCAAAGTGGCCGTCCTCTTCAAGCCGAATATCCCGCCCGTATGCCTCATAGTCAAAATAATTCAGCAGGTGCTCCGGCACGTCAATAGCCTCCATGTCCTCCACATAGATGCGGCCCAGGGTTTCATCGTCCTCCACACCGGGATAAAACTCGTAGCAATCCAGGTTTTGCGCCAGATTGATGAGATCGGCCACGCTGGATGTATGTTCGCCGCTGTCAATGACGGCCTCAAATTTCTCTAACTCACCTTGATCCAGCTCGGAGAGCAGGCAGGCCAGATGATTGAGCTCGTCCAGGTTTTCATATTCCGTGAGATAGTCATAGAGCCCCAGCACATCACCGTCAAAGCTGGT
>CAYTWF010000117.1:0-3298 GCA_964441705.1 uncultured Butyrivibrio sp. | reverse complement strand
ATATTACCGATGATTTTTTGAGCCACAAATTTGATGTTAGGTACGATTATGTAATTGGTAATCCACCCTTCTTTAAGATGAAATCAGGAGATAAGCTTCTAAAAAAATATCAAGGGGAGGCCGTGAACAAGGAGACAACTAATATATGTTCGTTTTTTTTAGATAAACTTGTTACTTTAGCAGATTATGTTGCAATTGTATTTCCTAAATTTATTTTAAATACACCAGAATTTGCCGTGTCCAGATCATACCTATCTGAGAAAGCATTTGAGACAATAATAGATTTTGGTGAAAAAGGCTTTCCTGGGGTGCTAATTGAAACAATAGCAATGTTTATTAATAATACGGCAAGACCTAAAAATACGAGAGTTATATCAGTAACGAGAAATACTGATGTTGTGCAAAAACAGAAATATATCTTTGATAGTAGTTTACCTTATTGGTTGATATACAGAAACGAACTATTTGATTCTGTATGTCATAAAATGGAATTTGGGAAGTTTACAGTCTTTAGAGACAGACAGCTTACAAATGCAAATTTAGTAGAAAATGGTGATATAAGAGTTCTCAAGTCGAGAAATATTAATGATGATGGACAGGAGATTGTTGATATAGCTGGTTATGATGCGTTTGCAAATGTAGCGGTTGTAGAGGCTATGTCAGTATATGAGTTCTTGGACAGGGACGATGTGTATTTAACTCCTAATATGACATATAATCCAAGAGTTATGAGAAAACCAAAAGGATGTTTAGTGAATGGTTCTGTTGCTATTCTTATTCCGAAAGAAACATTTGAATTAACTAAAGAACAGATGGTGTATTTTTCTTCAAAGGAATACAGAGAGTTTTATCAGATTGCAAGGAACTATCAAACGAGGTCATTGAATGTTGATTCGTGTTCAGTATATTTCTTTGGTGTTCTGAAAAATATGGAGAATTAGTAAAAGGAGTTGGTATTATGCCTGTTCAAATTACGGAAACTATGAGAATGAGAGCTGCCATAGAAGCTGAAAGAAGGGAGCCTTTTATTCACCATCATTTTGAAGTGGAACACATGGATGGAAATGAACGAAATATTGTGGGTTTTCTCGGAGAATTTGCTTGTTGCGAATATTTAGGCATAAATTGGCAGACTAACATTAGAGATAATTATTTGACTATAGATAATGGGGATATTCACATGGGAAATCTTGTTATCGATGTAAAAACGGAAACGATACCTGGTAATTACTGCGATAGAGTTGTGAATAGAACTATTGATGATGATGGGACATACGGAAGAAGATTGATAACAGAGGAACAAGTTCCATTATTAGACCATTACGATTATGTTATATTTGGTGCTTTTAAAAGAGATGATTTATCATTGTGGTATCCTATTGGATGCATTCGAACGAAGAAAATATTGGATGAGTATGAGATAGCAACGGATTCGCCCAATGGCATACATTACCCTATTCCGGGACTTCCCGTAAAAACTTCAGAATTACATGACATAAGTTTGATAAGTGATTTGATTAATAATCGTGTAGACACTTTATGGGGATACTCATCAAGGGGGTACTGTTTTTATCATACTGATAGACAGTGCAGAAGCATAGCAGGGGTAGCTGATAATGAATTGGAAGTGTTTCATTCAAGTAGGGAAGCTCGAGAAGAGAGATATTCAGAATGCCAATTTTGTAGAAGAGAAAATTAGCATTATTTAGATAATGCCGAGAACGGAGGTATTAGGATGACAAAACAAGAAATGGAAAATTTCATAGCAACAAAAAACTATGATGTTCGAATAAGCAGAAATGGAAGATGGATAGACCAAAAGTGTACACCAGATGTACTTTGGTCTGTTTCGGACTTTGTATTAAATTATGTTGATGAAGTAAAAGATAATTTCAATGCAAGAGAAATATGGGATAGTGAGTATGCAAGACTAACAATCGCAGATACTTTCTCAAAGCCGGGAACAGATGATAAGTCTGCTGAAAATGAATATGATAAAGTTTTCTCACAACCACTTTGTTTGTTATGTTACGCAGAAGTTATAGAAGATATTTCTACAACATCGAGACATAGATATGTAATTAAAGAAAGAGAAGTGTTGGAATATATTGCACGAAATGATTCTAACGCAATGTATTTTTTGGAAACATATATCGAAAAAGTGTTACAGGATAGTGGACTTTTTACATTATTCGAGGACTTTTTTGCGAACCAGGATAAGGCACATTTCAAAATACTGAAAGATGCATTTGTTGATTTTTATCATAATCATACTGAAGTAAACGGACAGTATGAGCCAAAAAGAATTTTTACAAAAGTTATTAATCCTCTTGCGAGAAAGTATAACAAAAAGGGAACTAAGGGTGGCAATATGTCTCCGAATGCGATTACTCGTTCTGAAATGATGTATAATCGTGATAATTTTAGAGATGTTTACAAAAATAAGCCAAAAGATGTTTCTCGAAAAGATTGGCTCGCTGCACATCCGGAAGTAGATAGAAGAGACGGATACTTTGAGCAGCAAATGAATAGAGCTAAAAAGACTCTTAAAGATTTCACGGTTAAATTCCGTAATGGAAAATCGGAACTCACTTTATTTGTTGATGGACATGATGACATGATTGATGCAACACAGATGCATCATATTTTCCCTAAAAACGAATTTCCGGCAATTATGCATTATATAGAAAATCTTATTGCTCTTACTCCTAACCAGCATTATGGATATGCTCATCCGGGTAATAACACTCAAGTTATTGATTTGGATGCACAGAAACTCTTGCTCGTTGCTAAAACTGGCAGCATTAAAAAGAATTTGTTAGAAGAGGATGAAAAGATTTATGAATTTGCAAACTTCTTATTTGTTCTTAGTACGGGATGGGACGATGAATCAGTCCTTGAGATTGAAGAGAATGATTATGCAGATGTGTTACACGCTATAAATGCTCATTATTGATAGGAGGAGTTTGATGGTTAAATTACGATACGGCACACAGGGACAAGTTTCATTTGACGACTTAAACGAATATTATTATGCTCTTGGTTTCCTTGCAAATTCGAGAAATGCTGAATTGAGATGGGAAGATAATGAGAATCAGGGTGCGTGGGGAAGCGAAGGTCGTATTCATTGTTTAGTTCCAGAAAACAGATTTCCACAATGCTTTAGGTTTACGGCGGGAAGAGGCGTAGTTTATGCCAGAATTAATTGTAATGAGTATGTTGGAACTTTAGTATTGGAACACAATTTTAAGGCCAATAGCAAATCTCAAGATGTTTCTGCAATTATGGAAACTATACC
>CAYTWF010000116.1:0-3329 GCA_964441705.1 uncultured Butyrivibrio sp. | reverse complement strand
AAACTCAGATTTGCCCTCGTACTTCTTCAGAAAAAAGTTTTATCGGACAACAGTGGAATATAATGTCTAATACTTATCCGGTAAATCTCCTGAGTCGTTTAAAACAAGTGTTTAATGGCTTCATAAAGCCATAATCCCGACAAAAGTCCCGCAGCATACATCAATCTGGCACAAGTTCCGTATCTGCTTTTCTGTTGAGATCTTTTCGATGCTTTGGCATATGTAAAAGTGATTGTAACTGCCAATAATATGTAGGCAACTCCCCAAAAGATATCTTTCACTTTATAAAAGCCTAATGTCGACAAAATAACGAGCAGGATAAATATAATGACAGCTACGATGAATGGCCAGCTTATTTTGAGTTGTTCTTTTAAATTCATATTATTTCTACTTTGACAGATTACCTGTAGTCTGAATTTTCCTTGTTTTTGTTGAAAAACATCTCAATAAATATTTTAATATTCTACTCACATTTAGCAACTTAGTGGCTTAAAACAAGTAATTGCACGAATGATAAAATCAGTAATAATCCGGCTTTTGACGACTCGAGTTTCAGGTGGTATGAGAAACATGCTTACCGTCCGCTCGAGTTTTTAACAGAAGCCCTAACAAACAACAGATATGGAGGAACACTGTCCCACCTGGCGGGCCGGTTAGGCTATTTTTACATGAATTTTTGTCATTATATTAATCGATTCAAAAGGCAGGCGGCTTTGCCGGAATAGAGATTACATTATGTCGCCTTGCTTCAGATAGGCAGGAGCGCCCTTGGAGTCCGGGAATCCAAAAAGCGATCCTGCCATGAGGAAATAAAACCAAAGGAATGAATAGTATACGCCAATCAATCATCATATTTCATCGAGTAATTCCAGATATATAGATTCATCTATTTTATTATCGAAACCATCTGCTATTAATTGCCGGAAGAGATCGGAAAACTGGAGTGCCTTTCCCTGGGGGCAATGGATCGATAAAGTCCTTAGCTCATCGTCCACGACACAACGGAATGTCACTTCAAAACCATCCACAATATTCGGAGGTATTCCTACTCCTTTGAAATTCTCAATCAGTATTGAGGTTTTTTCATGCAATTTTTCAGCCAACTTTTTATTAATCTGAATCTTCAAGGGATCAGGTCGATAAGGTTTATATAGATCATCCTGATATTTGAGAGAAGCTGCTTGTTTGTTGTGTTCCCTTATTTGGTTCTCTGTTTCACGAGAGACCACAGTAGACAACCAAAAAGGGGTAACAATTGGTGTCGACTTTTCCAACAACACATTCTTTAACTTATTATAATACACATCAAGGAGGTTCTGCAAACGCATCACTTCCAATCCATAGGAATCGTCCTGTCGATTTTTAATAATGCGGAATGCGGTAGCTTCGTTACTTCCCTCGGGAGAATCCTTGAATACAAATTCTACAAAGGAGTTTTTAGTCCCAAAAAATAACCTGTCAATTACCGATTTATGTTCCAAGTTATAAATGTTTGCATCTTCCGTCACGCCTGGGTGAATCACATTATATTCAACCGTTTTTAAATAGTTTCCTCCATTCACATGATTTACAGGCTGGGACATGATTAAGTGGCCGGTAAATGCAAACATGATTGACAAAATAATAATAGCTTTCATCTTATTAAAATTTTTATTTTTAAATGTATCATATGGAACTCGCTTTAATCATGTACTTGTGTGATAATGATTATCATGCTCGTTTCATTTATTCAAATTTAAAAGTTTAAGAATTTGTCTTGTAAAGTTAACAAACCCTTGAGTTATATCAATAGTAATGAAATGCGCCATTATAATAAATTGCATGTCCAATCCCTGGATATTTATTTTTAAGAGCATAATCTGAGTCACTTGGGTTATTACTCGACATATGTGTATGCGCAACACTCAAAATCTGTTTTCCGTCATAAGAATAATTACCAGGGCTACCACCTGCATCGAACATTACGACGGATGAGCCAACCGTATTCCTGTCATCCAACATAACCATATGTGTTCCATCAGTGAAAAAATAGATGGTGACTTCAACATAGTCAGGTGACAATACCCAATTGTAAAGATAACCCACTAATGCGTTTTGACTATCAAAACTATATTCTCCTACAACCGCTCTGGTACGTGGTTGATAAAAATTAATATTTTTATCCAAGAAAGAATCGTTTATTCTTGTAGATTGTCCGATACAATGATTTACAATGCAAGTAAAATCGTTTAAATTTTGTAAACTGACTTGCGGATATTTGTTAAGAAGATACCTCTTTTTCTGATTCAGAAGCAAAGCTTTCTTTTCAATGTTAAGAGAACGTACTGAAACAGGTAGATACGTTATCTTTCTACCATTTTCGATAACGGTTTCAAGATTCGAAAAATCAATATTTGCAAATTCATTTTCGAATGTTCTTAATGATTGATACAAGTCGGAAGCTGCAATAATATAATCTTCTAATTCGCTAGAAGCCGTTATCTCCGAATCGTTATAAATGCTTTCATATTCTTGTTGACAACCTTGTCCGATAATTCCGAAAGCAATAATACCTATTAATGCGACAACTAAACTGAAATTTAGGCCTTTAAAAATCTGTCTCATAATAAATCATTTTAAATTTGAATTATTTTGTTTTTATTCTTTGTATCTATTCCCAAATCAATAAACTGATTAATTCTATCGGATGGCAGGCGGCTTGCCGGAATAGAAAACACATTATGCCACCTTGCTTCAGGTAGGCAGGAGTGCCCTTGGAATCCTTGGATCCAAAAGGCAATCCTGCCATAAGAAAATAGTTGTCGGTTTCATATTGGATTGAATTATTTGTGTCGAGTCATCCGAACTATTCGGTTCATTCAACAAATTCCGCATTTTGTTTTTGATGCTGTTTATTATAGGAGAGGGGATCTTTATCTTCTTGTTCACTATCTTTTGAGCCAATATCCGGGCTTCCTCTTTTCGCCCGGTTTCGAGATATAATTCCGTTAACCGGTATAACGGCATGAATTTCACCGGGCACATGGCTGCCGCCTTGTTCAGGTAACTCTCCGCTTCGCTGTATTGCTGCATTTGCAGGCAGTTATCCGCCATCAGCATCTGCAAGTCGTAGTCAGCCCAGAGCGCATTGCATTCACGGGCAATCTGCATGGTTTCGTCATACCCCCCGGCTACATTCAGTTCCGCGGCATAATTATAAAGGAACAAGTCATTATAGCGTAAACGTGCGTAAAGCGATTGATACCGAGGTAACATCTGGTCTGTTTCACCTCTTAATGACCTGTGAGCCACCCTGTGCCATTCGCGTTGATGATAAGCCTGGTATGCAG
>CAYTWF010000115.1:0-3365 GCA_964441705.1 uncultured Butyrivibrio sp. | reverse complement strand
AAAAATAAGTCTATAGCCTCTATGATTGAGGTCTATAAACTTATAATACGAGGAGTAATACGAAATGAAAAAAACAATGGCTCTTATGGTTGTAATATGTTGCCTTATATTACAACCACCTGTTAATGCTTTTGCGGGGATTCAAAGTGGAGGATTCTCAACAGGTTATTTGTCATATCGTGTAGAATACGATAGTACATTTGCAAATCTCAACACGATAAAGAATTACGTACAGAAATGGAATGGTATTAGTAGTAAATGCTCACTTTATTATTCAACGACGTCTCAAAGTAATCAAATTACGGTTAATTATTTAAAAACTAATTCTACAAATGATAATATCGTGGGAATGACACATTATTACTATAATGGTACAGGAGTTAGTAACACAGCAACTAGAAATGGTGCAATATGTTTTGTTTATAAAACTTCACATACGACACCTAATACAGACAGTGCCAGAACAGCTGCATATGCTACTTGTGTTCATGAAGTTGGTCATGCGCTTTCTTTATCACATTCAGAAAATAGTAGTGATGTGATGTATACGAGTAATCATTCGGTAACGACACCAAATATTAACGACAAAAGTTTTTTAAAATCGAAATGGGGGTATTAATCTATGAAAAAAGTAATATCAGTAGTATTATTGTGCGCAATGTGTTGCTGTTTGATTAGCTGTAACAAAAAGCAGGCAGATAAGGAAGTTGTTAAATTAGATGATATTTCACAGAATCATCGAATTAATTCAGATGCAGTTTACTGGCCATTTAGCTTTGATGAATTGCAGGAGGAGGCAGATGTTATTGCGCGTGTTCAAGTTATGGATGAGTTAACCTCTGATAATACACATGTGCAAAAAGATGATGAGGGTCATGTGGCTTTGGTATGCTCAGCCAGAGAGGTTAAGCTGTTGGAGGCATACAAGGATACAATTGGATTAACTGCTGATTCAACATTTTTAGTTCAGGATGATGCAGGCATCTATTTATCAGATGGCGAATATATTTATTCAACTATCAATGACGCTGTACCGCTTGTTAAGGGCGATACATATATTCTTTATTTGCAAAAACAGGCGAACTCAATAGAGGATATCCTTGTAATTATGTCAGGATATAATGGCATGATACATTTGGAAAATCCATATGAGTCACCGGATTTCACAGATATAGTAGATAAAACCTTTGAAAAGTACAATATAGAGAAATAAGATATAAGACATTAGGCAGCGGCTTAATTACAAAAGCTGCTGCCTTCTTAATGTACAATATGACCACTAACTTATTTTCCCAGCAGTCCGCCAAACATTCTTTTGAGATAGTCAGAGTAATGTGCCTCTTTAACAGCCTCTGATGACAGTATATCTACAGTTCCAATAACCTCCCCATTATATTTATATACCAGCTGGCCTACAGGGTCATTAGCCTGAACAGGGGCAGCTATGTCGGCTACATATTCTATATTTTTCTCAATTAGCGATGGGTCAAAATCAGAGAGAAAGAGATGGGTAAAGTTTTTTTCATAGTGACAGCCTACGGTGGAGCTTACGCCACCCTTTACAGGAACTGGTGTAAGCTCTGGCATAGCATCATCCTTATACAGATTACAGATTCCGTATCCATAGTTAAGCAGCGCTATTGAGTCGGAGACTCTTGTTTTGCCATCAGGAGAGGCCATAACTACAGAGATAAGCTCAACACCATTCCTGTCGGCAGTTGCAGAAAGACAGAATTTGGCAAGACTTGTGGAACCGGTTTTCAGTCCGGTGGCCCACTCATACTGCTTAAGCAGCTTATTGGTATTAGTAAGAGTGAATTCGGAGGAACCTTTTCTTGTTACATGGGTAATTGTGTCCATCCAGATGGTTGAGACCTTGTGAATCTGGGGATATTGGTTAATCAGTTCACGGGACATAAGGGCAACATCCCTGGCGGTTGTATGGTGTCCGTCAGCGTCCAGCCCGCAGCAGTTGATGAAGCTGGTGTTAACCATGCCAAGTCCCTTGGCTCGTTCATTCATTTTTTCAACAAAGGTTCCCTCTGAACCCCATATGTATTCTGCCATTGCAACACAGGCATCATTGGCACTGGCAATAGCAATGCATTTAATCAGTGTTTCAACAGTCTGGGTTTCGCCAACTTCTAAAAACACCTGACTGCCACCCATGGAGGCTGCATGCTCAGATACAGTAACCGAATCTGCAAGAGTTATTTTGCCTGCATCGAGAGCGTCAAAAATAAGTATAAGTGTCATGATTTTGGTAATGCTGGCAGGATAGAGAACCTCGTCGGCATTTTTTTCATATATTATCTCACCGGTAGATGCTTCCATTAAAATAGCGGAAACTGCTGATATATCAGGCTCGTCAGCCGTTACGTGAAGTGGAATAAGGGAAAAAATAAGGATTATCGTTAGAATTGTTCCGAAAATGCGTTTCATGATACATTCCTTAATAGATATATACTATATTTTAGTACACTGTTAACATTAATATGAAAAAAACTGGTGCAGTTATTGAAAAAGTATTGTATTATATTGTATGAAAGGTCTGGTGAGTGATAATGTTTAGATTTATTGTTATGTGCCTCAAATCTCTGTTGTTCATGCCTTTCGCATTATTTAAATGCGTACATATGACAAAGCATCGTGACAAATACGACGAGATGGCAAGATACAGATATGTTCAGCAAATCATGAATTTTCTTAGACGTAGGTCAAGAACCACAACGCAGTATTATGGAATAGATAATTTACCCAAGAAGGGGGCATATTTAATGTTTGCCAACCATCAGGGCAAGTATGATGGTCTTGGAATAGTGTGCCAGCATGAGAGACCATTGTCCATTATTATGGACAAGAGCAAGGCAGATATGATTGTTGCCAAGCAGATTCTTCCACTGGTAGATGGAAGACCTATTGATTTAAATGACCCAAGACAGCAGGTTATGACTCTTAACGGAGTGTCTCAGGACATTAAGAATGGTAAAATATATCTTATTTTTCCGGAAGGTGGATATACAGATAATAAGAATACTCTGCAGGAATTTAAGACAGGAGTATTCAAATGCGCATATGACACCAAATGCCCAGTTATTCCGGTGGCATTAATTGATTCGTACAAGGCAATGCAGGGTAACAGTCTTAAGAGAGTCACAACCCAGGTACATTACCTTAAGCCAATTGAATACAATGAATATAAGGATTTGAAAAGGGGGCAGTTTGCCCAGCTGGTCAAGGACCGAATTCAGGAGGCTATAGACAGCTATACAGCGTAATTAATGCTTGACAAAGTTTTTTATTGTGATAGAACCTGTCTTTGGTATCAGACAATAAAAAATGGTGATAACTCACACTAAGATAGC
>CAYTWF010000114.1:0-3412 GCA_964441705.1 uncultured Butyrivibrio sp. | reverse complement strand
AAAAAGAACGCAAGAGAAAGTCCAGTCCTTAACTGGTTTCTTTCCCCTGCGTCCGTGGTGCTGTCACATTGTCATGCAATGCCGCCCTTATCAGGTGGTGCCATCATTTAATTGTTATTGGTTTCTATACTCTGAACACTCCATTATCTGAGTGTTCTATCAGCATCTGTTCTGTGTAATGCTTCAATCGAAGAACCCTTTTACACTTCTCGCACTTAAGCTCAAATCCTCCCAAATTCAAATCTACATTGTTACCTGTAACATAATAATTCATAAAAAGCCTGTTACAATGACCATTTCTACATCTAATCTCAATCTTTCTATTCAATTCAGTCTGCTCCTTTGCTATACAAAATCAATATTTAACTTTGTACTCGCATAGGAAAGGGAAATCACCTTTGCAAGTCTTCCGGGTGCAGAGTTCCGATGTGACAACTGTCCTGTGTCACCTACACCACTGTGCTGATCTATTGGAAGCAACTGATTGTCACCTGTGACAAATCAGTTATGCTCCGGCTCTCTCCATAAACCACATATTGTTATCTTCATAATACAAATAACTCTCTCTACCATTCACAATACAGGTATATCTCATACCCACGCCGCCAGCCTTCAGGCTTGCAGCTCTTCGGATGTCCTTAACACGCTGTATCTCATAAACACTGCCATCTGTCCATCGGAAGCTCTTTGGGGTAAGTACCCCTTCCTTTGAAAACTCGGCAGTCACATCAACATATACTTTACTGCTTTCCATGTCTACCTCCTGTTTACACTATGGCGATTGCTCTCGGAGCATCTTCCCGCCGTCTGATATATCCTAACTCTTCAAGTTTTTTCAAATGTGCATAAACACTTGAAGTTGATGCCAAATTGCAGATAACGCATAACTCCCTGATGGAAGGTGCGTAACCATGCTGCATTTGATAATCAACGATGCTGTCATACACAAGCTTCTGTCTTTCTGTCAGTTCCGTTCTATTAGTCATTACGTTCAACTCCTCACTGATTAAAGTAACCATGTGGATGTACTACATGATCCTCACGGGCATTTACTGCAGATAATAGTTTATCCCGATACATGAGCCCTCTCTGAATACTGTAAAAACCAAACCGTCTGCGAATATCATCAACTGCTGCATCCACTTTCATCTGCTTTTCCCGAAATTCAACGCTGGAGAACAAATCAATCTGCTCCCAATAATTATCCGTTACAAGGTCTGCACCTCTTACACCTACACTTCTGATTGGCTTTCTCCAATCATAACTTGCTTTAAAAATCTGGTAGGCATACGCAGCTATCTCACTGGTAATGTTAGTGGCATGGTCTATCTTTTTCTGACGGGTAAAAGAGAACAATTCATTATCCCTGATACTGATTTCCACCACCCGGCAACGGAATCCATTTTCCCGAAGCCTAGCAGCCACACTCTCCGCCAGAATGTAAAGAACAATTTTCACATCCTCGTCATTTTCCAAATCTCTCGGTGTGGTCGTACTGTTACCAACTGATTTAATTGGAGCATGGGTATCCTCCAGCCTGACCGGTGATTCATCATAGCCATTAGCAAATGCCCACAACACACTCCCCATTTTGCCAAGATGATTTACAAGAATATGTTCATCCATCCTTGCAAGATCACCGATTGTCTTTATACCTATTTTCAACAGCTTCTGGTTAGTGCTTTGTCCCACATAAAGTAAATCTGATGCAGGGAGCTTCCATGCCTTCTGACGAAACTCGTCCTTATACATGGTAGTAATCGCATCCGGCTTCTTATAATCTGAACCAAGCTTTGCATAAATCTTGTCAAAGGATACTCCTATGCTGACGGTTATACCAAGCTCACTCTTCATCCGGTTACTGATTTCCTCCGCAATCTTATAACCATCACCTTTGATACTGCTGCTTGCTGATACATCCAACCAGCTTTCATCAATTCCATATGGTTCCTGCAAATCGGTGTATTCCGAATAAATCTCATGCGCCATGCGAGAAAAACGCAGATACAAGTCCATTCTGGGGGAAATAAATGTAATGTCAGGGCAAACCTGTTTCGCCTGCCAGAGAGCCATTCCTGTTTTCACACCGTGTTTTTTGGCAATGTAGTCAGCAGTCAGTACAATTCCATGTCTTGACTCCGGGTCCCCTCCTACCGCCAATGGCTTTCCGGCTAGTTCCGGGTGATGCAAATGCTCAATCGCTGCATAACAGCAGTTGATATCACTATGCAATATGGTTCGCTCCATTTCCCATTCACCTCCAGTCTGTTCTATGGAAAGAAGCTTTCTATCACTTCTTACAGGCTCAAGTATAACTCTCTTATTAAGCGATTGTCAACGGACACATGTGTCCCTTTTTCTCTCATTTAGAGATTTTATACTTGAAAAAATCTTCTTTCTGATATATACTATAGGGGAAATCGAGACACTAAATCATCTTAGAAACGAGGCGAATTTATGAGAAATATCGGTGAAATCATTTCTTCCAACAGAAAAAAAATGAAACTTTCCCAGCCAATGTTAGCTGAGTTATTACAGGAAGAAGGCATCAACCTCTCAGCAAAAGCAATCTCCAAATGGGAGACAAATGCCACTGAGCCAAGTATTGCTACTTTCATGACCGTTTGTAAAGTGCTGAACATTACAAATATATATGAAGCATATTTCGGTGAGAATCCATCCGATCCACTTTCTGCTCTTAATGATGCAGGGAAAGAAAAAGCTTTAGACTATATCGAATTATTACATGATAGTGGAAAATACGAAAAACAGCTATGTAAGATTATTCCTTTTTGCAGAATTATTGATGTCTATGAAAATGCTGTTTCTGCCGGAACCGGAAACTTCCTTGTGGATGGACCAAAAGAAACGATTCAGCTTACGAAAGATATCATACCGGAATCCGCAACCTTCGGTGTAAAAATCAGTGGTGACAGTATGGAACCCGAGTTCGAAGACGGACAGATTGCATGGGTCCTGAAACAGGATATGGTTGAAAATGGAGAAATCGGAATCTTCTCTCTCAACGGAGAAGCTTATATTAAGAAATTGCAGGATGACCAAAATGGAGTTTTCCTTATTTCCCTAAACGAGAAATACCCTCCAATTCCGGTCAGAGAGCATGATCGTTTTGATATACTGGGAAAAGTAGTTGGAAAGAATCATCCAAACGAAATCAAAGAATATCTACAATAAACAAGTCCGTCTTTTTGGACAGTATTTTCTGTATCCTTGGTATTATAAGATATGTATGAAGGAAGGTGTTTGCCATGGCGGTCGTTAATAACCTGAAAACAATTCGTGAATCACGAGGTCTTCTACAAGAGGATATAGCCTCTGCCACCGGATTCTGTACAAAAACCATCAGCAGAGTGGAACGTGGTGAACGGGCACCATCCGCTGAATTTATGCT
>CAYTWF010000113.1:0-3837 GCA_964441705.1 uncultured Butyrivibrio sp. | reverse complement strand
CAAGGTTCTCTTTGCTGTTCTGTGTGATGTCTCACGCGACAGCTTATTTAATATATCATAGTGAATCTTCATTGTCAACACTTTTTTTAACTTTTTTTTGAAGTTTTTAAAATGTGTTATATATGAATATTCAACGGAGAAAGAGGGATTCGAACCCTCGCGCCGCGTGAACGACCTACACCCTTAGCAGGGGCGCCTCTTCGGCCTCTTGAGTATTTCTCCGAATTCATAAATCAATATGATATTATGTCACATTCCGTGACGCAAAGATTATTATACTAAAGGGTTATGCAATTGTCAATCACTTTTTATATTTATTTACAGATGTTTCATATAAGTCATTTCCAATGCTGTCAATTACTACAATTACTGGAAAATTCACTACCTCAAGACGTCTGATTGCTTCTGTTCCAAGGTCATCATATGCTACCACCTCTGAATCAACAATCCTCTGAGATAAAAGTGCTCCTGCCCCGCCAACTGCTGCAAAGTATACTGCTGTGTTTCTGACAATAGCGTCCTTTACAGGCTGCTGTCTTTTTCCTTTACCTATCATGCCCGCCAGTCCCATATCAAGAAGTCTTGGTGCGTACTTATCCATTCTTGTAGCGGTAGTTGGTCCGGCTGAACCAATTGGTCTGCCCTCTCTTGCCGGTGACGGTCCCATATAATATATAACATTGTTATTAATATCTATTGGAAGTGTTTCTCCACTATTAAGAGCTTCATCCATTCTTTTATGTGCAGCATCCCTTGCTGTATATATTGTTCCTGTGAGATATACATAATCTCCTGCTCTAAGTTTTCTGGCTGTAGCATTATCAAATGGTACATTAATATGCATATCCATTGTTACACCTCCTTATGTACATGCCTGTTAACATGACAGCATATATTAACTGCAACAGGCAGACCTGCAATATGTGTTGGATAGGTTTCAATATTAACTGCAAATGCTGTTACTCTTCCTCCAAGTCCACCAGGTCCTATTCCAAGATTATTAATTTTTTCAAGCATTTCTTTTTCCAGATTTCTTACATATTCTATTGGAGACTCCTGATTAAGATTTCTTGTAAGTGCCTTTTTGGCAAGAATTGCGCATTTTTCAAAGGTTCCGCCAATACCTACACCCACTACCATTGGTGGACAGGCATTAGGTCCTGCATCCTCAACAGCTGTAAGTATTGCTTTCTTAACACCTTCAATTCCATCTGCAGGCTTTAGCATAAATACACGACTCATATTTTCACTTCCAAAACCTTTTGGAGCAACTGTTATATCAACCTTATCTCCGTCAACAATTTCATAGTGAATTACCGCCGGTGTATTATCTTTAGTATTTTCTCTATAGATAGGGTCTTTAACAACTGATTTTCGCAGGTAGCCTTCTGTATATCCCAGCCTCACGCCTTCATTAATTGCATCCTCCAGATTTCCACCTGTAAGATGTACGTCCTGTCCTATCTTTATAAAAATAACCGCCATTCCTGTATCCTGGCAAATTGGAATCATTTCTTTTTCTGCTATACTTAGATTTTCCTCAAGCTGGGATAATATCTGCTTTCCTATTGGAGATTCTTCCCTGTCCTTTGAGGTTAATAATGCATTTTTCATGTCAGCTGCAAGAAAATGATTGGCTTCAATACACATTTCTTTTATATTGTCTGTAATTACTTTAACGTTTAGTTCTCTCATATACATATCCTTTCTGTTGTTTAAAAAGAACCGGAGCGTATGCCCCGGTTCTTTATTCGTGAGAATACTATTCCTCTATATTATCATTTTCTTCAGTTGTATCTGCTTCATCCTCTGATTCTTCTGATATATCTTCTTCACGTACCTTTGCAATCTTTGCAACCTTAACGCCTTCTGCAAGATTAATCATCTTAACACCTGAGGTTACTCTGCCAATTACTGATATTCCAGCTACTTCCATTCTGATAATAATGCCCTCATTAGTAATGAGCATTACCTCTCTGGCATCGCTTACAGCCTTAACACCTATTACATAGCCGGTCTTATCGTTAACCTTATAACACTTAACACCTTTTCCGCCTCTGTTTTGAACCTTAAATTCAGAACAAGGTGTTCTCTTTCCAAGACCATTCTCAGATACTATAAGAAGAGCATCTCCCTGAGTATTAAGCTGCATTCCAACAAGCTCATCACCATCATCAAGAACCATACCAATTACACCCATGGCGCTTCTTCCTGTTGCTCTTACATCTGTTTCCTTGAATCTTATACATTGTCCAAACTTGGTAACAAGGAATATTTCTTTATTATTATCAGTTGCCTTCACTTCAATAAGCTCATCATTATCACGGAGAGTAATTGCCTGAATACCTGTTTTTCTAATGTTAGCATATTCCTTACAGTGTGTTTTCTTAACAATACCACTCTTTGTTACCATAAAGAGAAACTCATCATCCTTTATTCCATCTACCGGAACAATTGCTGATATTTTTTCTCCAGGCATAAGCTGAAGAAGATTGACAATTGCTGTTCCTCTTGCAGTTCTTCCTGCCTCTGGAATCTCATATGCCTTAAGCTTATACACTCTTCCCTTGTTGGTAAAGAAAAGCATTATATGATGGGTTGTTGTCATGAGCAGGTCTTCAATATAGTCCTCATCAATAGTCTGCATTCCTTTGATTCCGCGGCCACCTCTGTTCTGAGCCTTGAAATTGTCAGGAGTCATTCTCTTTATGTATCCTAAATTAGTCATTGCTATAACTGTACTTTCATCTGGTATAAGGTCCTCAGTTGAAATATCAAACTCATCATAGCCAATGGCTGTCCTTCTGTCATCACTGTATTTATCCTTAATTTCACTAATCTCTGTTCTGATTACTGTAAGGAGCTTATTTTTATCTGCAAGAATATCCTGTAATTCTTTGATTCTTATCATAAGCTCATTGTACTCTGCCTCTATTTTTTCTCTTTCCAAACCTGTAAGAGTTCTAAGACGCATATCTACAATTGCCTGTGACTGCGCATCAGAAAGACCAAATCTTTCCATGAGACGTGTTTTGGCAAGTGCAACATTTTCAGAACCACGAATTATTGCTATTACCTCATCAATATTATCAAGTGCAATAAGCAATCCTTCTAAAATATGAGCTCTTTCCTGAGCTTTATTAAGTTCATATCTCGTTCTTCTTGTTACAACCTCTTCCTGATGTAAAAGATAATAGTGCAGCATCTGAGCAAGATTTAGAACCTTTGGTTCATTGTTAACAAGTGCAAGCATATTAACTCCGAAGGTATCCTGAAGCTGGGTATGCTTATAAAGCTTATTGAGAATTACATTTGCATTAGCATCTCTTCTAAGTTCTATGCATACTCTTATACCCTGCATGTTGGACTGATCAATAATATTTGTAATACCCTCTATTTTTTTATCTCTTACAAGTTCAGCTATTTTCTGAATTAAGAGAGCCTTATTAACCATATATGGAAGTTCGGTAATAATAATTTCTGTTTTTCCGTTAGGAAGAGTATTAATTTCGCTCACTGCACGTACTCTTATCTTACCACGTCCGGTTCTATAAGCCTCTTCAATTCCTCTTTTGCCAAGTATTGTTGCTCCTGTTGGAAAATCAGGTCCTTTAACTATTTCCATTAATTCTTCTACATCTGTATCTCTGTCTTCTAATATTTTATTATCTATTATTTTGACAACAGCTGTAACAATTTCACTGAGATTATGAGGTGGTATATTGGTTGCCATACCAACAGCGATACCGGAGGTACCATTTACCATAAGATTTGGATATCTTGAAGGAAGTACAACTGGCTCTTTTTCAGTTTCATCAAAGTTAGGTATAAAATCTA
>CAYTWF010000112.1:0-3926 GCA_964441705.1 uncultured Butyrivibrio sp. | reverse complement strand
AATCTGTAGATGGTACTCTTTTCTTACATATTTCTTGTTAATAAGTAGCAGGTAAATTCCCATAATCGCAGCATACAAAATAGTGCCTGCCAAGCACATTGAAGCCATCATTATATTATTTGCAGCTTCAACCTGACTATCTGTAGCAATCTTGCCTTGCATTACTAATGTATTTATCCATTTACCAATAAAAGCTCCTAATGCAAAATTAGCTACACTTACAACATACTTAACAATCTCTTTTCCCGCCACAAAACTAAAACTCACAAAGAGCTGTCTCGATATTTCCCGACGGAAAAATACCAACTGCATACCAATAAGCAATATTACATTGATAATCGCTCCTACCAAATTATTAAATGGATACCAACTGTGTATCACATCAAACACAACTACTTGTATTA
This sequence comes from uncultured Butyrivibrio sp., assembly GCA_964441705.1. GTDB lineage: Bacteria > Bacillota > Clostridia > Lachnospirales > Lachnospiraceae > Eshraghiella. The sequence goes on along the minus strand of CAYTWF010000112.1, from coordinate 3,522 downwards.
CAAAATAGATAACTGACCATAACGTAATTGTAAGTTTTTTATTCTGCTTACTCTTAAGAAACTGGCTAGTGTATAATCCACTGAAAATACTGTTTATTATATGTATCAATATGGATAGTAAATTAAACATTTACAATTCCTCCGTCCTTTGCATATCTCATATATGCCTTGATAAAATCTGCATACTTCTTCTGCGCAAGAATGAGTGAATCTCCATTTATTAAATCAATGGTATCTACACTGTAAGCTGTTATCTTCTCCAAATTAACAAGATACCCCCTGTGGCATCTGTAAAAAGAATCTCCCAGCTCGCTCTCCCAATCTTCCATTCTGCCATAAGTATCTATTTTTCCGTCTTTCGTATGGAACACCACTTTCTTATTACTACTCTCAATATAGTAAATGTCCCTCAACAAAACTTTTTTCTGCATACCATTATTCTTAACTATCACTGAAAATTCTTCTTGTTTTGTTTTCACAGATACTTCTTTCAACGCTCTATTAAAAACAGTATAAAACTTCTTTTCATCTATTGGCTTTAATAAGTAATGAAAAGCGTTCACATCAAAAGCATCTTCCATATACTCACGATACCCGGTCACAAATATAATAATGCTCTTGTCCTTACCCCTTTTCTCTTGCTCTTCTCTCATGTGCTTCGCAACATCTATACCTGATGTTTCTTTCATTTCTACATCAAGAAACGAAATTTCAAAGCTCTCCTGTGATTTAATCATTTCCTCCCCAGCTTCAAAGGTAACAACCTCCGCATCCGGCTTCTGTTCTCTTATCAATGAAGCAATTTGTTCCCTTGTGGTTCTGTCATCGTCACAGACCGCTATCTTCATAATAACCGCCTACCTTTCGCTGATGTTAGGATATAAATATCCATTCTCTTATTATATCGTATCTTTGCAATAATTTTATGATGCAGGGTGTGAAATACTGACTTTTGGGTGTGAAATACTAAATACTGCTCCTTCTTTCTGTATTTGCTTACCGATATAACTTTGAAATTTCCCTCTTCCTACTGATATTATACTAAAAATTCGTGTCCCAAAAAAAGGGCTTTATAGGGGATTTGACAAAATTTCCAAATCCCCTATATTCAAGCTAATTCTGATATTTTTCTTTTAACATTTCCCACTGCTTCATGAAATAAGCCACTCCACATCCACCTGATATATCAGAAAATTTCAAACCATTCTTGAGCGTAGAAAGTATCTTCTTAGCATTCGCTTTCTGATAACGAATCAAAGAATCGTTAATACACTTTACATTCTCAAGCACCAAAGTCTCTGTTCCTTTCTTTTGACATTTACCCGGTCTCTCGATAATCACTGTTTCAATACCTATCTGCTTACTAAACTTTGCATCACCCTCTACAATAGCCAATACTAATTTATCTGTCTGCAACTCCTTTAAAATCATATTGGCATAAACCGTGTCACATCCTACATGTCTAAGTACAAAGAATTTTTCAAGGTCCGTGAGTTTGGAGAAGAAAGCATCAAATAATTTCTCTGTATCCACCTCTAAAACATCAAAGATTTTTGTATCAATATACACTGCACTTTCTGTAGTATCTTTTTCCACTCCATCCTCTTCATTACGCTGCTCGATAGATACCCAGTTACTCGAAATATTAAGTAAATCTACCACTTCTTCTACACTCATATACCTCGTCAAAGCAGCCGATATCATCTCTGGTGTAACCTCACTTAAGTTCAACCCCTTCTCTGACATAACTTTTCTCGTAGCCTGTCTTACATTCTGAATACGCTGTTCCACATGCTCTGACACACCTCTTTTCTGTGCATATGTCATACGAACTGCATCCTTAGATAAATCATCAAGAAATGTACTAAAACGATACTTCTTATCCTTGTTTTTAAGGCAATTCGTGTCATTGAATGTGTGTAGTCTCTTCATAAGTACCACTGCAAAATTACCATAAAGGTCTTCTGAATATGCTCCAAAATCACACTTGCACTGACAATGCTTTCCTGCAGTCTTTAGCATTTCCTTATATGCAATCTCATACACATAATCAGATAGCTCCTTCTGTTCTATCTCGCTAAGTTCAGTAGCAAGACATCTGCCATCTGCTAATATCTCACCACACTTCATGGAACGAAGCCACTTTGTAGCCTCCACCATATAATCGTCAACAGTTACCTCATCTGAAATAAATAAAAATTCTCTTCGCATATTATTTTCCTCCTTGTGCGAAATTTGTTTTTTCGTTTTGGGAGGAACTGCGATTTTTAATCCCCTCTTCTGGAATGTGAAATTTTTATCTGTACAGAATTTTTGGACAAAACAAAACCCTTCCTCCCGGTTTAACCAGAAAGAAAGGTTTCTTTTACTTCGTATATGAAATTTTCAACAAAAAAGAGACGTGAAAAGATCCAGAACTTTCTGGTTTCTTTCACGCCTCTCTTAGACTCATGGTCTTATATCGTGCTTGTACAATAATTTAGTTGTCTTTGCTTGTATTGGCTAGATATATATTCTTCCGCCCACAGAGTTCTCAACAAGCATCTTCTCTGTATATTTTTTGAGATACATTACCCTCTTGCAATGGTGGCACACAATATTAATGTTAGGTAGCACTGGTGCATCATCATTACCTGTTAATCTGTAGGTAATCTTTAAACTCTTTTTACACTTCTTACAATAAAAAGTGATTTCTTGCATTTTTAACACCTCCGAAAAATGAAATCTGTTCTTCAAGAGGAAAAGGGAAATTGTGTCACCTCTGCAAGTTGTACCATGACAGGTGAGTACTCTGTCAATGCAGCAATGTTTCCGACAGTGCCGAAGTCCGCACCATTACCACACACTTCTATGCTGACCATTTATATGGCAACACCATTTTCGAACATCTGTACGGAATCCCTCTTCCCAAATTATTAATTTGCTATCGACAATTTTTCTTGAATGCATTCTGTATCTTGTCTATGTACTCATCATACTTGCTTTTTCTTAATTACTCAACGGACACTATCTGTCCATAAAAAAAGCCCTAAAATTCAGCATTTCTGAACTTTAGGACTCTTCTATCTATACTTTTTTAGGACAGTTTCTGTCTGTTTTTATAATCTATCAGCACCATGTTCATCAAAAAATCTTTGAATCTCTTCAAAATCCTTCATATACATATGTTCTAACGCAAACCTATACCACTGGTGATTATAAACTGACAGTGTAAGTGATACAGGAGATTGATTCATTATATATTCCGTAATAAAATACGGCACTTGTAATGCCAGACAAATTGTAACCATTGTTTCAAGTTTGCACGTCTCACCACTAAGGACACGTCCTACTGTTTTTGCACTTAAACCAGTTCGCCTCTCTATCTCAGCTGCAGTCACTCCTGTTTTATTCATAACGGCTTCCAATGACTTCATATAATCTGTTTTTAATTCATTATAAATAGACATTGACCACTCCATATATTCCGTCATTAACTTTGGAGTTTTTTGCGACTGTAAATTATCTTCCTCTTTAAAAGTA
>CAYTWF010000111.1:0-3978 GCA_964441705.1 uncultured Butyrivibrio sp. | reverse complement strand
TCAATTTTACCTCCTTTTATATTAGTATTTTATCAATTTCTGAATAAAATGTTCCTTTTATTTTATCCTTGTATTCCAAGCGTCTATAGCTTGCTGTCTCGTTTCGTAAAAGCAACTATGAATATTTATCTGTGGTTTTGTCTTTTTACAAGTATGATAAAACCTATAACCTCCAAAATTTTTCTTAAAATGTGGCTTACCTCCACAAAACGGACACAATTTAATTTCTTTCATATCTTCACCTACTTACTCAAATTACTACCAAATGACTGTTTGATAATGATTGGGAATTCTTTTATAACCATCCCAATTTACTTCCATATAATTCGTATCACTTATATAATCTGATATTAGACCAACATATACTATTTCAGGTAATTGATTTTTAAATGTTTCTTTTAGTTTTTCTCTGATATTATTATTTATTATTTTAAATTCCTTCTTTCTTTTATTTTAACAATCTGAATAAAACCAAATTTTTATATTATTATTTATTCATACATACTCCAAATAAAATCAATATTATTTTTATCCTCTATTTCTTCTAAGTTAAAAACATCGTTTAATTCTGATTCTTTACTTATTAAAATAAACAAATCTCCATAGTTATTTATATGTGATTTTTGATACTTATTAAAATAATCACTATCTTCATTCCAAGGAACATATATATGTTTAACTTTATTGTCGGTAAAATAAATATATATAGAAGTAATATCTGGATAATTGTTTATTCTAGCAAATTGATTTCTTTTATTATCTGTTAGCCCTAATATCCATATTTCTTCAGTATTTAAATTTGCATTTCTATTAATACTCATTGATAATTCTTTGCACGTTAACCGTTCACTTATTGAATTACAAGCATCTCTATGTATAGAATACTTAATATCTTCTATTGATAAATCTCCAATATATTTTCCCTCAATAATTATCATTTCACAATTTTCTAAAATAATTTCTATTTTTTCAATTTGTTCTTGCATTTATTTCTCCTTCCTATAATTCATTACCAAAAAGAAATTTGGTCATGTTTTTGTAATTCGTAAAAGCCACTATAAAATGGGAATTATAAACTAATATTTTTATACTGATTTATTCAATTTAGGATATGTATTGTAAATTGTAATATTATCTTTAATCTTATTTAATAATTCCTTTTTCCTTCTATTATCACATATAAAAAATATGTATTTATGTTTACCCTTCATTTTAATTTTCTCTGCTCCATCCAGCATAATTCTTTTAACATGGTTTGCTTCGGTATCATTTTGTTTTCTTCCTAAACTACGTCTAGTTAATAATTGCCCATTGTAAAAATATCTAATTTCCGGTGCAGTTTCACCTAAATACACTCCATTCAATGCTTGATATAAATAACCAACATGATTAAAATTTGGATCAGCATAACTAACAATTACATCATAATTTGAATTTTGTTTTATATATTTAAAACATTTACTTAAACAATAACTTTCAAAATTTTTAGGGGTATCGTCATATGTATATAATCTGCTTAACTCTATCCCAATTGATTGAGTTTCATTTTTAAAAATTGAAGTTATGGTGTACATATTTGCTGGTATTGAAAATATTGCAACTCCTTTAAGTACATCTTTATAATACAATCCAAAACGATATTTAACTGCTTGTGGTATTTTATGTGCATAATGATTATTTTCAATAAATTCTTTTATCATTTTTTTATCTGTTTCTAATTTTATTACAACTTGATTTTTATCCATAATTATATAAAATCACATCCTATCTAATTATTAATAAAATAATAAAAAAGTCTACAGTCTATAAGTAGCAATCTGATATATTGTATTTTTATATTTTTATTTTAATTGATATAAAACTCAAATTTGGTCATGATTTTTAGATTTACATATCCCAATATTTCGGACTTTATAATTTATGCTGTCAGTCTATTTTTTGCAATTTCACAGTATTTTTCTTCTAATTCTATTCCAATACATTTTCTTTTGAGATTTCGTGCCGCCAATAAAGTTGTTCCTGATCCACAGGTATTATCTAATACTAATTCACCCTCATTTGTATATGTATTAATTAAATATTCCATTAATCCAATTGGTTTCTGCGTAGGATGTAAACCAACTTCGCAATTAAATTTTTGCCAAGATGAAGGTACTCTTAATTCGGGTAATTTATTTTCTTTCCTACCTTCAAACTCTCTATAATTTTCTGATTGAGATTCAAATTTAACATTATATTGTACTCTACTCAATCCTCCACCTGTACGTTCTTGCATTTGTTTATTATATGTCCATTTACCCTTACTAAATATTAAAACTGATTCGTGTTCCTTCATTGGTTCTCTTACTGTATTGGCAAAATTACTACCTCTATTTTTAATCCATATCCATTCATGTTTGAATAATTTAGGATTACTCATAACTAATGTACTTGTAAATGGTTGACTTGCAGTTAATGCTATAACGCCGTTTTCTTTTATGATACGTAAATATTTATCCCATAACTTATCTAAAGGTAAAACACTATCCCATTTACATGAAGTAATCCCGTAAGGCAAATCAGCTAATATCATATCAACTTTTATTTCTTTTTGAATCATTTTATCCATTACTTGTAAACAATCACCTTGGAATAATCTTATGTATTCATCTTTATAATATAATTGCAATTTATATATTAATTCTCCTTTCATTTTTATATTGTTCAAATAATAACATCAAATTGATTTTTTATTCTAAATATCTTCATCAAATATCTCTGTCTCTATTTTATTTTCTACAATTCTATACCCACAATGAGGACAATAATTCATATGATTGTCTTCTGGAGTACCATCGGTTAATGTCCACAAATCTTTACAATTAGAACATTCCCATGTACTCCAATCAGGCTCTACTAAAGTATAAATACAATTATTATCCATATAATCTCCTTCCTAAATAATGTGATAAAATCGTTCTTTTATTTCAACACTATAAGTATGTAAATAAAATACGTTTTTAAGTTCCAATTTAAACTCCTTTCTTAAAACATCACCAAAACTAGAATTTCATCATGTTTTTGTGGTTCAGGAAACCCAATATAACGGGATTTCTAATTACCATTTTTTTGTTTTTCTATTATATAATTCCTCATTTTATCAATTCCATCAATCATCCATAGATATTTATTTTTTACATTTACTATTTTCCCACTAAAATTATAATAATGCTCTAGTGGTAGTTTAGATATCTCTGGTACAAAAAGATGTGTATTCCTTCTTACTTTATACCAAATTGCATTTAATATTTTTCTTTCAAATTCATCATCAAACCTGCTATTAATTAATATTACTTTCAACTTCGTTTCCCCATACGTCCCATCCATCTCTTTTATCTCTCGCATATATTTCAAGATATGGAGCAGGAGAACATTTTTCTACAAGTTTATAAAATTCATCTGGTTTTTGTGAGTGCTTACCTCTAGGCTAATTAAAATATGTACCACCTGTCATACCAAAAGGATTTCCTGCTCGACTACCTTTTCTACAAACTAATACATGCTCAGTATTACATTGAAATTGTCCTGTGCCTAATCCTGGTTTACACCAAGTCAACATTTGAATAACTTTAAATCCCCATGCTTCTGCTACTTTATAACCCCAATCTATATGTTGATTAATTACCCATAAATATAAATGTGATTTCTTTTCAGATGGAGGTTCATATGTAATAATTTCTTCTAATGATAAAGTCTCATAATATTTTTGTGGTCTTGATTTATCAGTAAATCTTGTTTTCCACGTTGAACCTAATTCTGGAGTCCAAGGTGGATCAACTACAATTGTTTTATATAATTTATCCATTATACCTCCTATATTTATTTTATATTTTTGTCAATTAATCAAAAAATAGATGCCTGTATATTGGGATTACTAATCCTTAAAATCATGATAAAATGGAATTTTGGTTATGTTTTTATAATGCCAATTCTATATCT
>CAYTWF010000110.1:0-4028 GCA_964441705.1 uncultured Butyrivibrio sp. | reverse complement strand
TGGCAGTATCGACTTGGAATTTAGGCGAAAATATGTAGGTGCTAAATTCATTGTTAGATATGACCTGAATTTTTAGACGGATATATACAGCTCTGCCAGAAGGACCATAACGGCAACATTGTAACGGTTGCCAATGCCGAGCCAAAACGCAAGCATCAGAGTGTGCCAGTATTGATGAAGGAGGGCGACAAAGAACAATGGTATGAAGATTATCAAGTACGCCATATTGAGTATGAGCGAGACCTTAACGCATATAAAGACTTAATGCGCCGAAGTGGCATAACGCCAGAGCGTGAAATGGAAGACCAAGAATTGATGATAAAGCTGAAAAGAACCCTCACTAAAGATGAACGCAGTAGGGTTGAATCAGAAGAAAATATACTTAATCAATTGTAGAATTTTTAAAAAAACAAGTTATGAAAACCTCACACAAAAAGATGATTGTAGCTGAATTAGTTCAATTATCACAAAAAGAATCACAAAGTAAAATTGCACGCAAAGCACGTGTATCGACCGCCACCATTAGTCAGATGATTAATGAGAATTGGGAGCTTATACGTGATGAAATGTGGCAGAAAGTAAAGATTAATCTTCACATTAATTGGGATTGGGTAACGGCTGAAACAGCCAACCTAAAAGGGCTTACTCAGTTGCTTTCATCGGCTCAAAGACGTAGTATGAGTGTTGCCGTTAGTCACGATGCTGGCGCAGGCAAGAGTCATACTTATAGGCTATATGCACGCACTTATGAGAATGTGATATATGTAGAATGTAAGAATTATTGGACAAAGAAAAGTTATGCCAAACAGCTCTGCATAGCGTGTGGTATTGATGATAATGGAACGGTTGAAATATTAGTTGAGCGTTTCATTCATCACGTAAAATCGCTAACAAAACCACTTATTATAATTGACCAGGTAGATAAATTAAAGGATTCACAACTAGATCTATTTATGGACTTTTATAACGAACTAGATGGTCATTGTGGGTTTGTTCTGTCGGGCGTTCCTGCGCTAAAGAAACGCATAGAGAGAGGCTGTCAACTTAATAAGATAGGTTATAGAGAGCTTTACTCACGCATTGGGCGCAAATTCATTTCACTTCGAGCATTAAGTGAAGATGATGTTGCCAAAGTGTGTATAGCTAATGGTGTGGATGATGAACATTTTATCAATGAAACATTCAACACTTGTGAGGGCGACCTAAGACGTGTGCGCCGTTCAATAGATCAGTATTTCTTATTAAAAGAGTTAGAGTTAAATGAGTAACGACATAATAAACGTGCCACCTGCCTATTCGTGGACAGATATAGCACGTAGGAATTTTAGAACATTAGAGTTTGAGGGTGAATGGCGCAATCATATAGGGCAACCAGAGTTGAGTGGCAGTTGGATTGCGTGGGGCGCAAGTGGCAACGGTAAGACAGCCTACGCTCTGCAGGTTGCAAAGTATATGAGTCAGTTCACTAAAGTACATTACAACACATTGGAAGAAGGAATGAGACAAAGTTTTAAAATGGCACTTGAACGTGCCAATATAAAATCAGTTGGAAAAGGGAGGTTTGGTTTCCACGCAGAAGATTATGATCAGTTAATCTTGCGGTTGGAAAAAAAACGCTCTGCCAACTTCGTAGTGATTGATAGTACTCAATATTTCTTTAGGAGTATGAATATCAAACATTACTTTGAGTTGTTGGAAATGTTTCCAAACAAACTATTCCTTTTTATGAGCCACGGGCAAGGAGCAAATCCCAAGGGCAAACTTGCCGACCATATTCGCTATCACAGCGATGTTAAGATATATGTAAAAGATTTTGTTGCTGAGATTCAAGCCAGCCGTTTTGGAGGCAGTTCGCCATATACTATTTGGGAAGAGGGCGCAAGAATTAGGCAACTGGAAATGATTAAAGAAGGAAAATAATGAAAACAAAAAATCACACTCATTTTTTTGCATTGCTCAAACTTATGGGAATTAGCAATGACGACAGACGAGACTTCATCTTAGACTATTCAGATGGTCTTACAGGTAGTCTTTCAGAACTAGCCGAATCTTATCCAGGAATGTATAAGAAAATGATTACTGATATGCGCTATATGGTTAGACAGATTCAGTCCAACGGCGATGACAAGTTACGCAAGAGAGTAATAGCCGCAATAGGTGGTTACCTGCAGTTGACTGGGCAGGATGCTGATATACGATACATAAAGGCTATTGCCTGCCGTGCTACTGGTTATGAGAATTTTAACGCTATACCTACCGAAAGACTTCGCAATGTGTATAACGCATTTGTGAAGCAACAGAACGATTTTAAGGCGGTGGGTGAGCTTAACCGTGATAGATTGAAGAAATTAACAGTAATGAACTAGGCAATGGGATATAGTAATAATTTAGCTGAAAAAAAGCTACTTCAAATGGAACTTGAAATATTTGAAGAAAATCTAAAAGCATTTGATAATAAGATAGAGGAAGCTACAGACCTTGAAGAAGCAACTTTATTATATCAAGAGCGAAACTTAATGCAAGCAAAATATAACGCATTTAAGGATAGAATAGAGAAGAAAAAAGGACGTGATGTAATGGTGATGAATTTTGAAATTATAACATAAAAATTTTAGAAAAATGGATATTAGAAATTTAAGCGCAGATGAGCGCAAGAGACTTTTAGAGGAGCTCCAGAGTGAGGAGCAAAAAGAGCAAGAGGCCATAAAGAAAGAACGTGAGCTTTATAAAGAGACTGTTTCCAAAACAGTAACAGCCACTATTAAGGCGATGCAGAATGTTAGCTCAATGTTGAGTAAAGCTAAGGCAGATGTATTCAATGATTTTGCAACACTTTTGGCAATTAAAAAAGAGCTATATGGCTACAGAGAGGGGCAACAGAGTCACACATTTACCAATGATGAAGGACAGAGCATTGAGATAGGTTGCAGAATAGTTGATGGTTGGGATGACACGGTTGAAGCTGGTATAGCTAAGGTTAACCAATATATCACTTCATTGGTGACAGATGATAAGAGTGCCAAGCTTGTTAACCTTATTCAAAACCTCCTTAAAAAGGATGCTAAAGGCAATTTAAAAGCCAATAGAGTATTAGAACTGCGCAACCTAGCCGAAGAACTAGATGATAAGTTGTTTACTGATGGTGTTGAAATTATCAATCAGGCATATAAGCCTGTTCGTTCGGCCTACTTTATAGAAGCTAGAATTAAGGATGATGTTGGTAAGAATATTAGCATACCATTAAGTATAACATCGGTGGCATTTCCAGATGGAATAACAGTCAATACTGATGCATTTAACGACTTAGGCTATGATGACGAATTATGAGATAGTTGTAATCATCGGCGCAGTGGTGATGCTGGTGATTGGGGTTTTTAGGGATTATAAAAATTCTAAGAGAGGCGTTTCGACTACGCTTAACGACCGTGGTTCGAGGCCTGAGGGTTGGGATAAGAGTTTTGAGAAGTAAACCACCCCGTCCTACGGACACCCCTCCTTAAAAAGGAGGGGAGCATTGAGAAATATAGATTAAATACCATAGCCTTATGAGAATAGAGATTATATATAATGGTGAGTTTGATAGGTTTGAGGTGTGGAGGATTGAGGGCAGTAATAGTGTGTTGCGTTGGAAGTGTGAGAGTGCTCGAGAGGTTGAGGAGTTAATTCTCCTCGACCTTGAAGAGCTAAAAAAGAGGTCTCAAATAGTTGATGAACCATTGATATTAGAAAGTAAGTTGAATTATGAATCAAAATCAATTTTTAAATAACGTTCCGAGTATAGGCGAAGGAGCGGATTTTAAAAACGAAATTTAATTATACAGAAATGGAAGTAAAAAATTTTAGAATTGGAAATTATGTAAGGTCTAAAGAATGGTTTGGACACGGACAAATACAAATGATTGAAGAAACTGAAGCTGGGTTTAAACTAAAAGTAAAGGGTTATATCCACGAATGGGAAAAGGGAAAATACTTTGATCTTGAAAAAATCCCTTTGTCAGAAGGATGGTTGATAAAATTTGGTTTTATTG
>CAYTWF010000109.1:0-4150 GCA_964441705.1 uncultured Butyrivibrio sp. | reverse complement strand
GGTGTTAAAATTCTTGGAAATGGAGAATTAACTAAGAAGCTTACAGTTAAGGCTAATGCTTTCAGTGAGAAGGCAAAGGAGAAGATTGAAGCTCTTGGTGGAACCTGTGAGGTGATTTAATGTTCAAAACATTAGTAAATGCATTTAAGGTTAAGGACATTAGGAACAGGATTATTTTCACATTTTTGATGCTCCTTGTTGTCAGGTTAGGAAGTCTTCTTCCTATTCCTGGCGTTAACACGTCATACTTTTCATCATTATTTGATTCAGATGCATTTAGCCTTGTGGATGCAGTAACAGGTGGTTCATTTCTTACAATGTCAGTGTTTGCATTAAGCATTACACCATACATTACATCTTCAATTATTATGCAGCTCCTTACTATTGCAATACCTAAGTTTGAAGAGATGCAGAAGGATGGCGAGGATGGAAGAAAGAAAATCGCATCTATAACAAGATATGTTACTGTAGCATTAGCGTTAATCGAAAGCGTTGCAATGGTTGTTGGATTCGGCAGCCAGGGACTTATAACAGGCTATTCAACTATGGATGGATTCCATAAGGTAATGGCAATAATTGTTATGGTGGCAATACTTACAGCAGGTTCAGCGCTTCTTATGTGGCTTGGTGAAAGAATCACCGAAAAGGGAATTGGTAATGGTATTTCAATCATACTTGTAATTAACATTATTTCACGTCTCCCTGAAGATTTTACTACATTATTTGAAGCATTTATCAAAGGACAGAGTGTACTTAAGGCGACAATTGCAGTAGTGATTATCTTAGTAGTTATTGTAGGACTTGTGTTCCTTACAGTATTATTATGTGCAGGCGAAAGAAGAATTCCGGTACAGTATTCCAAGAAGATTCAGGGCAGAAGAACCTATGGTGGACAGTCAACTAATATCCCACTTAAGGTTAATACAGCAGGTGTAATTCCTGTAATTTTTGCTCAGTCATTATTACAGTTTCCTGTAATAATCGCTTCTTTCTTTAACCCGGATTATGGTACCTTTGGAGGAAAAGTTCTTTTAACTCTTTCTTCAAGCAACTGGTTTAACAGAGCGAACATGATATATTCAATTGGAGCAATTGTGTACATCGCATTAATTATTTTCTTCGCATATTTCTACACCTCAATAACTTTTAATCCTATTGAGATTGCGAATAACATGAAGAAAAATGGTGGTTTTATTCCAGGTATTAGACCTGGTAAGCCAACATCAGATTATCTGACTAAAATTCTTAACAAGATAATCTTTATTGGTGCAATTGGCTTAACAATTGTTGCAGTTATCCCTATCGTATTTTCAGGTCTCCTTAATGCAAACGTATCATTTGGTGGAACATCAATCATCATTATTGTTGGTGTTGTACTTGAAACATTAAGACAGGTTGAGTCACAGATGGTTGTTCGTGATTACAAAGGATTCTTGAACGAATAATAAGTAAAGGCAGGGTGAATGTATGAAAATTATTATGTTAGGTGCTCCTGGAGCAGGAAAAGGTACTCAGGCAGATAAAATCTGCGCAAAGTATGACATTCCACATATTTCAACTGGAGATATCTTCAGAGCAAATATTAAGAATAATACAGAATTAGGTCAGAAAGCTAAATCATTTATGGATCAGGGTCTTCTTGTTCCAGATGAACTCGTTGTTGATCTTGTAGTTGACAGGGTAAAAGCAGATGACTGTAAAAACGGATACGTACTTGATGGTTTCCCAAGAACAATTCCTCAGGCAGAAGCATTAGATGCAGCACTTGAAGCTAATGGCGAAAAGGTTGATTATGCAATTAATGTAGAAGTTCCTGATGAGAATATTATCAATCGTATGTCTGGAAGAAGAGCATGTCTTACATGCGGAGCTACATACCATGTTGTATATATTCCAACCAAGGTTGAGGGTATCTGCGATAAGTGTGGAGCACAGCTTGTTCTCAGAGATGATGATAAGCCGGAAACAGTTAAGAAACGTCTTGACGTTTACCATGAACAGACACAGCCATTAATTGATTATTATACTGGCAAAAATGTTCTTCATGAAGTTGACGGTACAAAGGATATGGCAGAAGTATTCGATGCAATCGTTAAAGTCTTAGGAGAATAAGAATGTCTGTAACAATAAAGACACCAGGTGAAATTGAACTGATGCGGGAAGCCGGAAGGATTCTCGCAGAGGTTCATAATGAACTTGGCAAAATAGTTAGACCAGGAATATCTACCTATGAAATTGATAAAGAAGGAGAAAAGATGATTCGTGATTACGGATGTACACCTTCTTTTCTTAATTATAATGGGTATCCTGCATCAATATGTGTGTCAGTTAATGAGGAAGTTGTTCACGGAATACCTTCCAAGAAGAGAATATTAAAAGATGGCGATATAGTAAGTCTCGATGCTGGAGTTATCTATAAAGGATATCATTCAGATGCAGCAAGAACTCATGCAGTCGGAAGCATTAATCCGAATGCAGCCAGACTTATCGAAGTAACCAGAAACAGTTTTTTTGAAGGCATTAAGCAGGCAAAACCAGGTAATTATCTACATGATATATCTGCTGCAATAGGTGCATACGCAGAAGGCTTTGGTTATGGAGTGGTAAGAGACCTTGTGGGACATGGTATAGGCACTCATCTTCATGAAGACCCAGAGATTCCCAACTTCCAACAGAAGACAAGGGGAATCAGACTGGAAGCAGGTATGACACTTGCTGTTGAGCCAATGATCAATGCCGGAACATATAATGTATACTGGCTTGATGATGACTGGACCGTTGTAACTGATGATGGTTCCCTGTCAGCTCATTATGAAAATACAATACTTATTACTGACAAAGGCTGTGAGATATTATCTCTTAAACAGAATGAGGAATAAATAGGTATGGTAGATATGGCTGATATAGCAAAAGGAAGTTTCTGCAAATCAATATCCGGACACGATAAAGATACAGTATATATAATAGTAGATAATCGTGATGCCCTGTATGTGGCAGATGGAAGAATTAAGAAGCTTGGTAATCCCAAGAAGAAGAATCCTAAGCATCTTGAACAGCTGGAATATTCGGATGAATCACTTAACAGGAAAATTGCAGAAAACAAATTGCGTGATGAGGATATAAAATATTCTATTAAAAATTATCTGATTAACATAAAGAATTAGCAGGAGGTATATGAAATGTCTAAAACAGATGTAATTGAAATTGAAGGAACAGTAATCGAAAAACTTCCAAATGCCATGTTTCAGGTTGAACTTGAAAATGGACATAAGGTTCTTGCTCATATAAGCGGAAAGCTTAGAATGAACTACATCAGGATTATTCCTGGTGACAAGGTAACTCTTGAGTTATCACCTTATGATTTATCTAAGGGAAGAATCATTTGGAGAGACAAGTAAAAATATTTTTATTTTATACTTGTAATAAATATTTCTGTGTGATACAATATCACACGGACGTTTTTTCAACTTTATTAAAAGTTGCTTTTTCGTGGAAAGGAGGATTTACCATGAAGGTTAGATCATCAGTAAAACCTATTTGTGAAAAATGCAAAGTCATTAAGAGAAAAGGAAATATCATGATTATCTGCGAGAATCCTAAGCATAAGCAGAGACAGGGTTGATTTTTCCGAGATAATTGGCTCTTACGTTGCTTTTTTGCGTAGTAGGAGTAGTATGTCCCGCTATAATTATGCGGCTGCAGTGGCGAACCACCAGGGTGTGTTGTCAGCCACTTTAAATAAAATGTTACTATTAATTTTCAGACAAATGGAGGTGTAATGCACACATGGCTCGTATTGCTGGTGTAGACTTACCAAGAGAAAAGCGTGTTGAAATCGGCCTTACCTATATATATGGTATCGGTAGAATCAGCGCAGACCGTATCCTTACCGAAGCTAAAGTAGACCCTAACACACGTTGTAAGGATCTTACTGATGAAGAAGTAGGAAGAATTAAAGATGTCATTGACGCTAGTCAGACAGTAGAAGGTGATCTCAGAAGAGAAACAGCTTTAAATATTAAGAGATTACAGGAAATCGGATGCTATAGAGGCATTCGTCATAGAAAAGGTCTCCCTGTCAGAGGACAGAAGACAAAGACAAACGCTAGAACTCGTAAGGGTCCTAAGAAAACAATTGCAAACAAGAAAA
>CAYTWF010000108.1:0-4186 GCA_964441705.1 uncultured Butyrivibrio sp. | reverse complement strand
ATCAGCAAGGTGGGCATTTGAATATCCTTGAACTCGTACACCACCGGCTGCGTGAAGATCATATCGCTCGTGAGGGCGGCGTTCCACGCGATAATGGGGTAATCATCATGCAGCGTCCATCCTGCTAACAGGTTCAGCCACCGGTCGTACTCGGGCTTCAACTGGTTATCGTAATAAAATTGCAACTGGTAATTCTTGTACCCCTCGTGGGTGTTTTTCAATTCGCTCTCGTAGGCCTGGTGTATCGTTTGATACGATGCCAGTGCCTTGTAATCCTCCAAGCCAATCGGGTTCTCGAGCACCAGCTTCTCCACCGTCTCGGGATACATTAACGCGAAACGAGTAGCCAGCATCCCTCCCATGGAGTGTCCCAGCACCGTTGTTTTTTCGATTCCCAGCCTATCAAGGAGACTTTTCGTGTTGGCGGCTAACTGGTGGAAACTGTACTGGTAACTCGCCGGCTTGGAGGACTTCCCGAATCCCACCTGATCCGGGACAATCACCCGGTATCCTTCTCGCGTAAGGGCGTCAATCGTGGTTTCCCAGTAAGCGCCGTTGAAATTCTTGCCATGTAGCAACAGCACGTTTTTGCCGTTGTAGTTTTCTGGCCGTACATCCATGTAAGCCATTCTCATGGGTTGTGTTTGCGAGATAAATTCGTGAAATTTTACTTCATACGGGTAAGAAACCGTGGTGAGGTCTTTATCTAAAGGAACAAGCCCCTGTTGTGCTTGTACGGCAAATGCTGCCGTGATAAATGCCGTGATGAGGATTAATCGAAAAATTCTTTTGTTCATTGTTTTGCGGGTTAGAGAACGCACAGGTAAAAAATCGCCGCACGCTCGTTTTATCGTCTATAACAACGAATGCAACGAAAGAGTTGAAAAAAACCTGAATTAAGGCGGTGCCTTCGCCGTGCTTCGGCCGTGTTCCGGGTGCTTTTCAGGGGTGTTTTGGCCGCACCTCGGTCGTACCATCGCTGGTACAGGGCTGGTACAGGGCTGGTACATCGCCGGTACAACTCCATGTCATCTCCATAGCATCCTCATATCATCTCCATATGTATATGGAGTTGCACAAGCCTTGGACCAGCCCAAGAGGGGCGTTTCCCGTGAGGAATACAGTTGACTCATCTTGCACGACCGCGCGAGGATTCCTTATCTTAAAGAGAGAAAGACTGTCGGTAGAATCACTCTGCCGGGGCAGCGAAAAAGTCACCCCGTTTCAGTCGCGGGTCATTGCTATCTATCTCTACCTTATTAATGGTTTGGACGGGTGCGTTCTCATCGTGAATTTCGATGATCCGGGTTGCCACGGCAAACTCGTCGGGAACAATCTTATCCCCTTTTTCGTTTGCCCACGCTTCGGTAAACTCGGCGCCGATATATATTATCATGGCGGAGTAATAGATCCAGGTAATCAACACGATCATGAAAGCGGCAACCCCGTAGGCCGAGCCGATATTGGCCATCCCGATATAGAGCGAGATGCCCCATTGCCCGACCAGGAACAGAACTGATGTCACGAGCGCGCCCACGATCACGTCCTTCATCTTTATCTTGGCATCGGGCAGCACTTTGAATATAAGCGCGAAAATAAAAACCGTTACCCCGAGGTTAATCACCATGCCGGTGACTTTAACCAGCGATTCGGCCACGTCGGGATAGTTCGCGGTAAACCGGGCACTCATGTTTTCAACGACATTGGACCTACAATTTGTACAGGTTCAGTCCGGTCTCGTCGTCGTACTGGCGTCCCGCTTCGCCATCAAATTTTTCAATTACCAGCTCCCCGGCTCCATGGATGGTGGCGGTGAGCAGGTGTCCGGCTAATGCCGTGTAGTCGGCACGCCCCAGCGTGATGTGCAGGTGTATATAGGGCTTTTCATCCATACGGGATATATTTCCCGTGAGGTTGCTAATTTCCATCTGTTCCGGGAAAGTCTTATCCACGTACTCTTTGGTGGTCGGGTCAAAGAAACGTAACGTCGCTTCGTTTACCGCACCGATACCGTGTATCACGCCGGTTTTAATACCCAGTTCCTCTGCAAAAGCCGTAACTGCTTTCGTTATCTCTTCTCGATTTTTGAGGCTCACGATAAACGTGTTGCCAAATTGTTTATAGGTGTACATCTTACTTGCTTTTATACTATTCGTGATTAGAAGTGCTGATCACAAATGTACGCGTATCGTTGCAATTCCGGAAAGAATCATTCGCTCAAATCCATTTTAATGAATTCGCTAATTTCGGGTAATCCAATCAGCAAGCCGAATTCGCCTTCATGGGTTTAACGGTTATGGTTCAAAATCGTAGTATATTGGGATTTAGTCTTAAGAAGAGAGGATAAAAACAGCTGATAAAAACGAAAATCACAGTTTAATAGGATTTAAGATGGTGATAAATAAAGAGGGAATAAAAAAAGCAGCTATATTTCTATAACTGCTTTTTTGGGGATGTGGTGCCACCAGGAATCGAACCGGGGACACAAGGATTTTCAGTCCTTTGCTCTACCAACTGAGCTATGGCACCAACATTGCTTAATTAGCGAGTGCAAAGATAAGCGCATTTTCGATATTTGCAAAATTTGTAAAAGAAAAACTCGAAAAAAGTTATTCTTCCGCGATGGGGTTCCAGCCTTGCGCGCGAAGCGGCATCTCCTGCCCGTCGCGGGTGACAAGGTAGCATCCCTGCTCGGGCTTGGTGATGTGCCCCACCAAGCGCACACCGGACACTTTTTCCATCGCCTCGTGCAAGGTCAGGGGGACGGTGAAGAGCAACTCGTAGTCTTCGCCGCCATTGAGGGCCACCGTGGTGACGTTCATGTGAAACATCTCGGCAGCCACGGCGGTCTGGTAATCGATGGGGATTCGCTCTTCAAAGAGCTGGCACCCCACGTTGCTTTGCTTGCAGATATGAAGCAGGTCGGACGAAATCCCGTCGGAGATATCGATCATCGAGGTGGGAACGATTCCGTGCTCTTTCAACAGTGCCACGATGTCTTTTCTTGCTTCCGGTTTTAACTGGCGTTCCAACAGGTACTCCTTGCCGGAGAAATCGGGTTGGAAGTCACTGCTGCCGTCGAACACCGATTTCTCGCGTTCAAGCAATTGCAGCCCCATGTAAGAGGCACCCAAGTCGCCCGACACGTAGATGAGGTCGGTATCCTTCGCACCGTCTCGGAAGACGATCTCTTCCTCCTTCGCGCTGCCGAGGCAGGTGATGCTGATGGTAAAGCCGGTGAGCGACGAGGTGGTGTCGCCTCCCACGATGTCCACACCGTATACTTCGCACGCAAGCTTCTGCCCGCTGTAAAAATTTTCGAGGTCTTCTACCGAAAATCGTTTCGAGATGCCCAGCGAGACCGTGATCTGTCGAGGAGTACCGTTCATCGCGTAGATGTCGGAGAAGTTCACCACCGCGGCCTTGTAACCCAAGTGTTTCAGGGGGGTGTAGACAAGGTCGAAATGTATTCCCTCCAACAGCAGGTCGGTGGTAACCAGTGTTCGCTCGTTACCGTGATCCACGATTGCGGCATCGTCGCCCACTCCCTTGATGGAACTCTCGTGGGTGAGTCGGATATCGCCCGTGAGTCGATCAATAAGGCCAAACTCGCCGAGCGTTGCTATTTCAGTTCTTTGCATAAAATAATGTCAATAAAAAAGAGGTTGTCCAATATGCTTCGCGAACAGCGGCATATATAGACAGCCTCTTTCGTGATTTAAAAACGAATTAAATCCGCTGGATGATAGCGCGCATGATCTCCGCCATCTTGGGTTGCGCGATCTTCGCGGCCTCCTGTACCTCCTCGTGCGATACCTCCACGATCTTGCCAATGACCCCGAGGTCGGTGATGATCGAGAAAGCGAGTACCTTCATGCCGGCGTGGTTGGCCACGATCACCTCGGGGACGGTGGACATGCCCACGGCGTCTCCCCCGATGATGCGCAGGAAGTTGTACTCGGCCGGTGTCTCGAACGTGGGCCCTTGCAGGCCGATATAGACCCCGTGCTGCAGCTTGATGTCTTTCTCCTTGGCAATCTCCATGGCCAGTAACCGCAGTTGCTTGTTGTATGCCTCGCTCATATCGGGGAAGCGGGTACCCAGCTCGGGGTGGTTCTTCCCGTGAAGGGGATGCTCGGGGAACAGGTTGATATGATCTTCGATGAGCATGATGTCGCCCACGTCG
>CAYTWF010000107.1:0-4708 GCA_964441705.1 uncultured Butyrivibrio sp. | reverse complement strand
AATAACACATATATATAAAACTGCGTACCTATATCCAACCTGACCACTCAACGTGGCTCGAGATGATACCATTGATGTCAGAAAGAGATTTTTGACCCCGACGTATGGGGGAATATATCAATCGGTTTTTTGCTGTTTTTCGAGAAATGGTCGTATGAGGGAACATGTCGAACCTAATATACTGCCATCACCTAGCTTTAATTTCGAATACCATTTTGTCTAAATACTCATCTAAGTTTATTTCACCCTTTACTTTCTTCATTGCAATCTCAATGGGAACGGTTGCCGAACCTAGCTTATTTTGATTCTCATCTACAATACATATTTGAGTGCTTTGAAAATTATCTCTCACGAATTCGTCGTCAAATATCGCAGAAGATAGTTGATCCAAGCATTGCGACGCGTGAATTAATGATGATTTAACATCATGATTGATTTTTCCCTTTACATTTAAACAAAAAACCTCTGATTGCTCTTCTGTTGAGTCAAATTCAAAACCAACGATTTGCAAGTTGTGAACTATGTGCAATAATGATGATTCAAATCTTATATCAACATTTACTCTCTCACCTAATTCTGCTACTATTTCCTCCATATAGTTTAAGTAGGTTAATACTTGAGCTAATCTAACTGTTCTATAAATGTCCTGTGTCCAATAGATTATTTTGTAAAAGGCTTCTATTGATATAGTGAGCGAACGGGTATTTCCTCTCCCATATTTAACTACTATGTTATCTTTATTTATTATGTATGATTTATGAGCTGCGATATTTCTCCATTGATTGGTTGACACAAAATAAATAGGATCTTTAAGCAGTAAATTTACATCATTTTTGAATTGACTTGGAAAATTTCTGATTAAATTTCCAAAGTCATAGTCTGAATTATCAACAACGGTTTGATTCAACTTTAATTTTGCTAATTTGTCTAAAAGCATAAATCTTGGTTTAAATACACCTTCGAGAGTTTCGTCAATAACTTTAAAATAGCAGGTTATTTTATCTCTTTCTGAAAGTGTTGTAATGTCTGGCTGGGTTAGAACATTCGTCATCCATTTTGAATCAGTTCTTGAAATATCATTAAGAGATTCAGCAAATATTTTAACTGTTAGTTCCTTGTTAGTGTTAAAACACTCTTTGTAAAAATCAAATGTCCACTCAAACAATCTTAAATACTCTGGCTTTTCACTCAATCTGATGTAATAAATAATTTCAGTCTTTAATAGGTCTTTGTTCTTTTCTAAAGCAGTACCACTTGTAAAATACTTACCCAGGTTAAGTTTTATTAGAGCTTTCCAATCATCTACTGAATATTCATTCGAGAATTTCAAGTCCTCATAAATTTTATCTCGTCTCAAATTGTGATCTCCCCCTTATATTGAGGCCCCTAGAATACTAGTCCTATATCAGTAAATTTTTCTTTTAAACTGTTTGTTCTTTTGGTTTCTTGCCACGAAATAAACTTTACTGATATTTGTTGTAGTAGTTAAATCAACAAGTTTTTCTCTATGTATCCAACCATTAAGCCTAATTAGTTTCAGTCTTTTAGGTTCTAAGTCAATAGTGTCAATCTCTTCATGTTTCCAACTATGGCCGGTGAATTGTGTCTTATCTTGATTATAAGGTATTTCTGCATAAACTTTGTTATCGGCATCAACAAATTCTATTTTAACATCAAACAGGCTTTTATTTATATCAGAAGAATTGTAAATTGCTAACTCAAAAGAATAATTGAATAAATCAACATCATCAAAATTATTAACCACTTCATCCTTAACATCACCATATTCGTTACTATTGCGTTTTAAAAATTCCATTTTGTATTTAGACAAATGTATGTCAATTTTCCCAAATCTTCTAATTATATCTGAAGTTATTAATGTAACCACTACACCGAGGATTGCACCAACTATACCTTGAAATTCTATAAGCAATTCAACCATGCACAACTAACCCCATTTCCATTTACACTTATGATACCGTATTAACTCATAAAGTTACCTGTTTATTAAGTTGAGATAACTCAATGTTAAATCTCAATCGTTCCTTACTGTTTTAGAAAACTTTTGAATGTTTGAAGATTACTACTTCAAATCTTTTCCAATCACTTCCGATGTTTGATCTATTTCAGTGATTTATCTTCATAAAAGACGAATTGCTGATTGGAAGCAAATGGATATAACTTCATTTTTTCCTTTTTCATTATCATGTCATGAAATGTTCGTTGATTATCCATGTGTACTTGATACTTACGATAACTCAGAAAATCTGGATCTACTGGTTCAACAGCTTCTGCATAACCTAAGTATTGGCCTCCAATTTTTAATAGCAACAAGTCATAATCATAATTAAAAATCTCTATGCTGCCATCATCTCTAACTGATGCAAAGATAAGTTCTAATTGATTAGGAATTTTTGTTAAATCAGTCTCTGATATTTCGAGATACACAACAATGAAATCAGCATCTTCATATTTGACTTGCTCAATTTTAACATCTTTTGCTTTAGGAAATTGTCCATATACATTCACACAATTAAATCTATATTCATGGTGAACTGCCATAAGATCCTTTAATATTGCAGCACAGACATCATCAATGCATTCGGAGATAAATTCACTGATTTCTTTGCATTTATCGTTAATTTTCACGTCACTAAATTTTATATTGTTCTTAGAAAACTCCTTAATCAGTGCAACCGTTTCATCTCCAAACAATTGAAAACCGATGGAAGTTGGTACGTCCATTATATGTTTAATACGATTATTAGATTTCCTAAGAAATGAAAACTCCGAATGAGCATTTATATTACTAAATGCTTGCTCTGTGTTAATACAAGTTGAATAATTACTTAACCTATTTTTGCTATTATTATATAAGTACCCAAAATCGACTTTGTCTTTAGAGCATTGGGGATAGATTAAGCTAGCATTTACTAGTTGAGCTAAAGAATCCAAGCAATTATTCGCATACTGTATAATATCTTTTATATTCTTTGATATCATCTCGGAAATACTAGTATTTAGGCCGAATATTTCAAAGGATTCATCAAGCGGTATTATTGAAGCTTGTCTTTTGTCTTTCAAATCGTTATATATTCCGGCATGATACTCTGAAACTCTACGATCATATTCGACTGTAAGTTCCAATATCAAATCTTTACAGTGGTTCAAGACTTTATAGTTATAAACAAGATTATCAACAAACTGATTTGCATCTGCTGCTTTTTTATTTATCAGTTCTTTCTTCAAAGCATAAAAATCTGTAGTCATAATATCCTCCTTTGATGAATTTGCTTTTTAATAGTGATAATTTTAATTGGAAGAAAATCTAAAGCATTCCGAAATGTAAAAATGCAGCTCTTATATCCTCCTGCTTATCTACAGGGCAGGGATATTCCCTTCTCTCCAAATCTTTACGGTTACTTGCAGTCTTTGGAGTTAAGCCGTATATTTCTTTAGAATGTGCTATCCAGCATGTTTTCGGAGTGTATCCATAATTAGCTTTTACGTATTCTTGGATCTCTGTGTAAGTAGCCACTCTTAAATCTCCTCCTTTAGTTTAATAAAGTTACCCGGCAACGCCTCAAACATTTCAGGATAATGCCCACAGCGAGCTCTAATTTGTGTGTATTGGGCCTTATCCCCATTTTTCTGCAAGTACAGCCTACGTTCATATATTTCATCTGCTAACTTTGAAGCATGCATTGTTTTATCCTCAGTCTCTAAGAGCACGATCTTCATGGCTTCTTGAAGTGTGTAATTTCTTTGTATATCCGATGTAGTTTCAACATCCATAACTCTAGGGTCATACTTAAGGACAATATACACCGGCTTGTTATCTTTAAGAAGAACAACTTTGTCGTTTTTATCTACAATCGAAAATACATGATCCAGATCAGTCCGCAACGTATCGAAAGGAATAAGGCTATCAATTTTAATGTCCATGCATTTCACCTCGGTCCACTAAATTTTATTAACACAATTATATATTATCGCGTAGTTTTTGTCTATATATTTGTTCATACATTTGTATAAACGACGAAGCCGCCAATCAAGTATAATTCACTTAATTGACGACCATATCAATTCATTATAATGCTACATCAACCTCAACACCCGACTTAAACTCTACAGTAAACTTCTCTTTAAAAACCGTCACTTTCTCAATAAGCCTTCTTACCAGCAACTCATCATATTCTTCCAACTCTTCTGGTTGTTCATCTAAGAACTCGGCCATTTCAATAATTCGTTGTCTTTTTCCTTCACGCTCTGCATTTTCAACAAGGGCACTTTGCTTCAATTCCCGAAGTCGATAAATCTCATCAGCGACCTCCTCATAATTCGCTTTGGAGTTGGCCAGTCTTAATAATTCTTTTTGAAGATTGGTCAGTTTTTCATCAATGTCTTTTGTGGCTTTGTCGCATTCTTCATTCAAAACGGTGGCGATATTCTCTTTTAAGACTGCAAGGAAAGTGTCTTTTCCGCTTAACACTTCGTTCATTGCTTTAACCACTGCTGCCTTTAGAACCTCTTCATGAATGGTTGGGGAAGGGCAGTCGGAACCTTTTTCTTCAAGGCGGCTGACGCATCGCCAGACAATGGACCTGCAGCCTCGATTGTTCCAGTGAACCCTCCTGTAAATCTCACCACACCGTTTGAAACCGCGAATTTTCACGCGTTACCCCACGCCCGTTTCCGGGGCAAAAAG
>CAYTWF010000106.1:0-4814 GCA_964441705.1 uncultured Butyrivibrio sp. | reverse complement strand
GGATATGAGTTGGAACGTGATGCATTTCAATCCACGCTCCCGTGTAGGGAGCGACTTGTCAAAATCAATGTCACGCAATATAAAATCGATATTTCAATCCACGCTCCCGTGTAGGGAGCGACGGATTATAACTTTCTGCTTTTGCCCTTGACGGTATTTCAATCCACGCTCCCGTGTAGGGAGCGACCCATTAATTGTTTCAATTATTGCACCTTCTTTATATTTCAATCCACGCTCCCGTGTAGGGAGCGACGATTGCGTTCAAAGTGTCGGCATATGCATCTTCTGATTTCAATCCACGCTCCCGTGTAGGGAGCGACGTATGCCAATGCGTGATGTATCAAACATGACACTTATTTCAATCCACGCTCCCGTGTAGGGAGCGACTTGCTAAGTTTGAAAATGGTGAGGTTTATGCGTGATTTCAATCCACGCTCCCGTGTAGGGAGCGACGGACAGGCACGGTTGCAAAAGTTGAAATTATCAAATTTCAATCCACGCTCCCGTGTAGGGAGCGACCAATAAACCGAAGTACAGTAAAAGGTTTAGCTTTAATTTCAATCCACGCTCCCGTGTAGGGAGCGACGAATGGGAAAAGGAGGCAAAAAGAAAACATGAACATTTCAATCCACGCTCCCGTGTAGGGAGCGACAGAGGGCGTTCTTACAACTTTTGCCGTAGTCACCGAATTTCAATCCACGCTCCCGTGTAGGGAGCGACTGATAGCCAATATTTATTATGCTTTGAAATGTTCATTTCAATCCACGCTCCCGTGTAGGGAGCGACGCCGATAATTTTAAATCAGCAGGCATATCAGCAATTTCAATCCACGCTCCCGTGTAGGGAGCGACGGGTTTACGTTCTAGGGCAGGCGATTTTATAGCCATTTCAATCCACGCTCCCGTGTAGGGAGCGACCTTTCATAGTGTTGAAATTGCCTAATTATGATGATATTTCAATCCACGCTCCCGTGTAGGGAGCGACTTATAGAAATCAAATAATTCTGAATTTTGTTCAAAAATTTCAATCCACGCTCCCGTGTAGGGAGCGACAGCTAAAGATGATTTAGTCGACGCAGTGAGGGAGATTTCAATCCACGCTCCCGTGTAGGGAGCGACAAAACATGGGAGCAGTTGACATTTGATACTAATGATTTCAATCCACGCTCCCGTGTAGGGAGCGACGTGATGTTTGTTTCTGGCTTAGTTGAGCCAAAAACAATTTCAATCCACGCTCCCGTGTAGGGAGCGACGACAGATATAGCCGATATAATGGGCTACGACAGAAATTTCAATCCACGCTCCCGTGTAGGGAGCGACCAATTCCCTTACTGCCTTGCTAGCATACGTGAGAATTTCAATCCACGCTCCCGTGTAGGGAGCGACGAGGGATTTAATAGTACGGCTTTGCTTAGTTGGTTAATTTCAATCCACGCTCCCGTGTAGGGAGCGACGGACCAACCACTAGAATTAAATGCTGGTGAGTGATTTCAATCCACGCTCCCGTGTAGGGAGCGACTACATCTGACTACAATAAAATCAAAGCAGGGTTATTTCAATCCACGCTCCCGTGTAGGGAGCGACTCCAGAGTTAGCATACAGTAGGTATTACCATGAGGATTTCAATCCACGCTCCCGTGTAGGGAGCGACCAGTAGACCAGTACAACGCAAACTAACGCCAGCAATTTCAATCCACGCTCCCGTGTAGGGAGCGACAACAATTGTTTATAAGTTTAAGATATCTATACCGAATTTCAATCCACGCTCCCGTGTAGGGAGCGACCCATAGGCAATGCTCCGCCATTTTTACAGATGTTATTTCAATCCACGCTCCCGTGTAGGGAGCGACTTGATTTTCCTCCTCGTTCCATGTATAATTATGGGATTTCAATCCACGCTCCCGTGTAGGGAGCGACTTGAGGACTGCGAATATGGAATTAAAAAATATTTAATTTCAATCCACGCTCCCGTGTAGGGAGCGACGACATTACACCAAACTTGGTGTATAATATATATAATTTCAATCCACGCTCCCGTGTAGGGAGCGACCGCTTGTGACACCCTAGCAGATATGGCAAGTTCGGATTTCAATCCACGCTCCCGTGTAGGGAGCGACGTTATTATTTTTGTCAATGCCTGTAAATACTGCAATTTCAATCCACGCTCCCGTGTAGGGAGCGACTTCAATCAAAGGTAAATATCCATTATCTTTCAATAGCATTTCAATCCACGCTCCCGTGTAGGGAGCGACATTATCCTCTGCTATTAGCGTAGTACAAAATTCTATTTCAATCCACGCTCCCGTGTAGGGAGCGACAAGCTGACCTATCGGCTATACGGGGATACATATAAATTTCAATCCACGCTCCCGTGTAGGGAGCGACAATAAATCAGCCATAGCGATTAGTTTGGTTGATGATTTCAATCCACGCTCCCGTGTAGGGAGCGACCAATGCGTCTGCTGAAATCGGTGTAGGCGATTTAATTTCAATCCACGCTCCCGTGTAGGGAGCGACGTTTAAAAGTCTTTCTAACTCATCGGGATGCTGTATTTCAATCCACGCTCCCGTGTAGGGAGCGACTGGCTTAAAAATAACAAGCTAATACAGACGCAAGGATTTCAATCCACGCTCCCGTGTAGGGAGCGACCAAAACAAAACTTCAAACGTTTTATAACTTCCGTTATTTCAATCCACGCTCCCGTGTAGGGAGCGACTGCGGTCTATAAAGCACGTAGAATAGGGGGTGTCGATTTCAATCCACGCTCCCGTGTAGGGAGCGACATAACTCAACTAGCAATATGGATTTAAGTGGTTATATTTCAATCCACGCTCCCGTGTAGGGAGCGACAGATAAACAGGTTAACTCATTGATAAAAGTCAAAGAGATTTCAATCCACGCTCCCGTGTAGGGAGCGACGTGGTGAAACATATCCACAGGAGTTATGGGATGAATTTCAATCCACGCTCCCGTGTAGGGAGCGACGTGGGAGGCATAGCCATGCAAGGAGGTGGAAAATTATTTCAATCCACGCTCCCGTGTAGGGAGCGACTAGTCGAGGAGGCTTTATCTGAAAACCCTGATAGGATTTCAATCCACGCTCCCGTGTAGGGAGCGACTATACAAGGAGGTAACAAACAATGACTAACTTAATTTCAATCCACGCTCCCGTGTAGGGAGCGACTTTGTGCACCTGTGGGGTGTTGACAGTGGCACAGATTTCAATCCACGCTCCCGTGTAGGGAGCGACCCTTGGACTTTTTGATGACATCGAAGATGCAAAAATTTCAATCCACGCTCCCGTGTAGGGAGCGACATGTGATAAATTGCAATTACAGACAGGTAGCAAAATTTCAATCCACGCTCCCGTGTAGGGAGCGACGCCCTCACCCTTTTGGGGAGGCTGTGGAAAAGGAATTTCAATCCACGCTCCCGTGTAGGGAGCGACTTAAAATTCCTAAAAACCTTTTGGAGTTAGCAAATTTCAATCCACGCTCCCGTGTAGGGAGCGACCGACATCAAAAAAAGAGGTGATAAAAATATCTTTATTTCAATCCACGCTCCCGTGTAGGGAGCGACCAAATTATCCTAATCGCAGCAGCCGTTGAAATGTCATTTCAATCCACGCTCCCGTGTAGGGAGCGACCATAAAACAAATTAAAAAAACAAACAAACAAACAATTTCAATCCACGCTCCCGTGTAGGGAGCGACCTTTTATGAGATAACAAGGGCATAAGGTCAAGGATTTCAATCCACGCTCCCGTGTAGGGAGCGACATTTACATTCCTTTCCTTTGCTTTATTGTAAACTCTATTTCAATCCACGCTCCCGTGTAGGGAGCGACTTTTATCTTCGTTGTGTCTTGTTTTATTAATCATTATTTCAATCCACGCTCCCGTGTAGGGAGCGACCTAATAAAAACTATACTCTTAGATTGGGATGCAATTTCAATCCACGCTCCCGTGTAGGGAGCGACATTATCTTCAGCTATCAGCGTACTACAAAATTCTATTTCAATCCACGCTCCCGTGTAGGGAGCGACACCTTTTGGAGTTAGCAAGAAATAAAACTCCAAATATTTCAATCCACGCTCCCGTGTAGGGAGCGACCTGGGAAATAACAGTAATTAGGATAGGGATTGAGTATTTCAATCCACGCTCCCGTGTAGGGAGCGACCTATTGCATTATATCCGAATATTAAGCTTCAGATATTTCAATCCACGCTCCCGTGTAGGGAGCGACAGCTGATGAAATTTTTGGTGAAGAAAATTTTATATTTCAATCCACGCTCCCGTGTAGGGAGCGACCTTGCAAGGGTGTTCCCCCTTGACCTCCTTTTTTATATTTCAATCCACGCTCCCGTGTAGGGAGCGACTATATGTTGTGTATTGAGTTTTTAATTGTTGGAATTTCAATCCACGCTCCCGTGTAGGGAGCGACAGCAAAAATGTACAAATATTAATACATTTTTGTAAAAAACAAGGTAGAAAAAACGAATATTAAATATAAATGAAATTTATATGCCAGGTATTGCTAAGAATTTCATTAATTATTTTGTTTTACAGTTTAAAATGAGGTGCGAATAGTCTAAGGTTTTTATGTATGCTTTATATTCGCACTAGAAAATTAAAGGACCTTCAATATCATAACTTTCCTTTATACCAATGTGTGTAACCTTACTTTTGTAGTTGTTTCCAAGGTTATAAAACCTTAAACTATCTTTATCTTTATCTATGATATCTTCGAGAGTAGCCTTGATTTGCCGATATTTTGCAGCATCTACAACGCATTCAAATACAGAATTTTGTACTCT
>CAYTWF010000105.1:0-4876 GCA_964441705.1 uncultured Butyrivibrio sp. | reverse complement strand
TTTCGGTAGAGTTCCATAAATCCATACACTAATTCAGACTCTTCATCGTCGGGAGGAGCGTCGGCTCTATTTCTTACTCTTGCAAATCCTTACAAACCCTTATTTTTCGGGCTTTTGAGCCTTTCACACTCTTTCATACTCTTAGCTAATTTATTGCCAAAAAGTAGTCAAAAAGTAGTCTTCCCACCTAAAAAGTAGTCATCGAGTTACATGATGTATTGTTGTGTCTGATGCAACAATACTCTCGGATTGTACCATATTGAAAAGGAAACCTCAAGAGGACTCTTTTCTAAAATACATCCATATTCTTTGCTAAATTTTCAATCGCTGTTTTGGTTACTTCGTCATTTACCTCTGCGTAAATATTCATCGTAGTAGATACATCGGCGTGACCCATAACCTCTTGAATTACTTTGATGTTTGTTTCGTTTTCACAGAATCTTGAAGCAAATGTGTGTCTAAAAATGTGACATGAGAATTTTGGAATAATAACCGGTTCCCTCTTCTCTTTTTTAGCAGCCACTTCTTCCTCTGCGTTATGAGCGTCTACAATTCTCTTGATAGCACGGTTAACTGCTGCCGGATTGTGAGGACTTCCGAAGCGGTTTGTGAAAATAAAGTTGGTCATCCCATCTATAGTCTCAACACAAAATCCTTCTTCCTTCTGCCTGTCATATTCGTCCTTTAAGACTTCATATACCGGTTGCATCATAGGTATCATTCTTATACCAGCCTCTGTTTTAGGTAAGGAAACCCGAAGTTCACTTCTGTATGAATCTTCAGCCCTCTTGTAATAAGTAAGACTATGGTTAATGTTAATCACACGCTTCTCTAAATCAACATCGTCCCATCGAATACCAATCGCTTCACCAATTCTACATCCGGTTCCAAGCAAAAATGCAAATAACGGATACCAATGATAGAAGAACGGATTCTTTGCTACATAGTCCATAAAAGCTCTCTGCTGTTCAACAGTTAATGCTCTTCTTGTTTTCCGGCTGCCGCCTTTTCTCTTCTTAATCTCACAATATGCTCCGTCGACCGGATTTTTCCTTATGATATCGTCACGCACTGCAAGTTGAAATGTAGGTCTGAGGATTGTATTGATTGTTTCCAAAGTATTGATTGCCATTCCCTGATTCGTAACCAAATCATTATAGAAATACAATATCTCTGAATACTTAACATCCTTAATCTTTCTCTTACCTAATGTGTCTCGGATAAAATGGTTCCACATATAAGTGTAATTAGTATAGGTCGTGCTTCTCAACTCTGATTTCGTGGAAATGTATCTGTCAAACAGAAAATTCACATCAGCCTTACCGGCAATATAGAAGTTGATACCATCCATCTGATCCTTGACCAGTGTCTCCTCTTTCTGACGAAGAGTTGTCAGCGACTTCGCATATATTGTTCGCTTCTTACCTAATGCATCATGGTACACATATGAATACCTGCCATCAGTTTTCCTGTAGTTCTCACCCTTTCTTAAAACTCTTCCTTTGCCATCCTTTCTACAAGCCATCTTTTCCTCCTTTCCGGAGAAAAGAGCCTGCACTACTTTTGGGCATTCTTGATTTGCATCTCAACACCCAATCGTATGATATGCGATATGGATAAGTTGCGAGACTGTGCATACTCGAACAAAGCCTGGTATTCTTCCTCTCTAAATTTGACCGTAACAATATGGTCTATTGGCTTCTCAGCCTTAGGTCGTCCCATCTTTGCCATGTTGCACCTCCTCACTTCTTATCCTTATTATACTTTTGGTATTACCAAAAGTCAAGTATTTTCATGCAGGTTTCTCCGTTTTTCTTCAAATTTATTTGTAGAAATCTTCATCTACAATATGAAAGGTCTCCAAATACTCATCAATAATATCCAGATTGACCAAAACAAGCTGATTAACCTTATAACAAGCCTTTGCATCTTTTGCCAACTGCATAAACTTCGATGCACTCATTGAATACATCTCAGCGCCCTCTGAATATCTGACAAATCGCTTGTTATTGGTGTTTTTAGTTTTCTGATCCATTACTCATTTCCTCCATTACCATATTCCTCGCAGCACGGATAAGATTAAGCTGTCTAATCAGTGCCCTGTCAATCTGCTCCATTACCTCTGCCTCTACCGGAATGTACCCTGTTTTGCCTCTTATAGCCATCTTTGACACCGTCTGTATATCCTCTGGAAGAAAATCTGAAATTGCTTTCAAACGGTATCCTCTCACATCATTAGGCTTTATCTGCACATGTACTGGAATATCCTTCAATTTACTGCTTAAAGGGCAAACCGTAACCATCGGGGCACCTTCATGATTACTTGCATCACAGCTTACAATTACACAAGGTCTGATTCCTCCCTGTACTCCCGCAGGCTTATGTCCAAAATCAGCATATACAACATCTCCACGCTTATATTTTCCGTAGTTCTTTTTCTTCTCCATCACTTTTCCTCCATCACAATTTTCATTCCGAGATTACCTTCATCCACCGTGATAAACTGACCGCCTGCTGCTTTAACCATTCCTATTTTGCTATATGCATCCTCTATGTCAGTACTCACATATTTCATTCCAGCAACAATCACTCCCTGAACTTGTTTCTTCCCTATTAATAATGCAATCTGCTTAAAATTTCTAAATACATCATTTATGCTAAAGCCATGCCTTCTCATTATGCCTACAATTTTAATGTTATGGGCTTTTGCATATTCCTTAATATATTTGAGCTGCTTGTCTTCCAATCTGTCCACTACATTCAAATCAGCATCTACAGATAAATAGGCAATGCACTCATATCTGGGTTCTATCTTCTTCGCCATATCTTCGTGCCTCCTATGCAATCATATTCGCAGCATTATCCAGCATATATGAGAATGTCTCCCTGAAATATGCTCTTTGCTTATCCGGCAACATTGCCAATCTTGAGTCAATAGAATCTTCCTTATTAGGTACTGTTTTAATATCAAGCACAGTATTGGCATCTACACCATAAGCATTCATGAAGAGAAACAATGATTTCATACTCAGGTTACGTCCTCCCTGCTCAATCTGATTCAGGCTCGATGTACTCAAGCCGATCAAGTTACTGGCTTGTAAAATACTTAGTCCCCTATCAGTACGAAGTTTTCTAAGTGCCGGTCCTACCATATATCCTTCGTATTTCATCAATAGCCACCTTCTCTCTTCGCTCTCGCAAGGGCCTCTATTGCCTCTTCCTCCGTAGGATAATTACCATAGAAATTCTCATACTGGTCATAAACATTCACGCCATCGTAATCTATGGCAAGATACATTTTGTATTCCGGCAGGTAGAGAAGATTCTCTACCTCGCCATTGTGAAAGCCATTTAACATCCCGCACCTCCGTCCCAAGGTTCCGGTGCTTCGTTCATTTCCTTATCAGACTCAACACTCACAACATGGATCTGAACCTTATTGTCACTCGCAAACTGCATGAATGAAATCAAGTCCTCCATATCTTCTGAAATGTCATCAAAACTTCTTATAAACAGATGATTAATGATAGACATCTCCATTGCCTTGTAAACATCATCAAGCTGCGGTCTATCAATATCTCTGCTGCCACCTCTGTCTACATCTACACACAAGATTTCGCATCCTTCTTCATCTCCAGCTGCAATCATCCTCTCACAGAAATCCATCACCTTATGCTCTGCTTTTCTGGATTTGATGAATCCTACTGCCAAGTTACCATTTTCATGCTTCATAAAATTGTTATAGTTCTTCATTTTCGTATCACCTTTCCTAAGTAAATTGGGGGTAGTGATACAAGCGCCTGTATCATCCTCAAACAGCGTCCTGCTTGATATGTATAAATGATAACTCATCCTAAACATTCCATCTCACGCTCAGAAGGCTATCTTTTCTGTCTCAATAGTCCTCTAAGGACTAAATTGCTATGCTCTGATGCAATTGCTCAATCAAATTCACCTGCATCTGGGTCAAAACCGGCATTTGCTTTTTACCAAAAAGAAGGTAGTCAGCAGAGCAATTTAGCACCTGAGCAATTACAAATAAATGTTCCAAAGAACATTTTGCTTTACCGGTTTCAATACGGGATACCTGATTCGGATTGATTCCAAGATATGCCCCCAGCATTGCACCCGACATCCCACACTTAATACGCTGCTCTTGAATGCGCATCCCTATATTCATTCTCTGGATTTCGTCCAAAGTCATAACGTCATTTTCAGCAATCACTCTGCCACCTCCTTCCTTCTTTTTTTGAAAAACAAAAACGCCTAACAAAAATACACTTGTAACTTGCATTACAAACATATTCTCATCAGGCGTTGGTAGCTATAGAATCCTATGCTCCGATTTGCTCAGTACGATTTGTTCTTTTATCATTGCTATCTTTACCATCATGGAGGAAAACTGCCACAACAGCTCTGCATATCGGACATTTTATTGAAACGATGCCCTTTGAACCTCAAGGTAGCGCAACTATACCAAAGAATATATGATTGTTTTTTGCAAGTAAAAAGGGCAATTACAGCAAAGTAGCTATAATCACCCTGGCTTATTACTTTTTTGAACAGCACATGAAAGTAATTGAATATTCATAAATCCAACATCACAGACTATACTCCTTTGATAGTCATAATTGCTTTTGTTAAAAATCTGGTTTGTATACTGGTAAATTTCTACCATACACTTTATTGCAAGCCTCTTCCCAATATATGTAAGATATCAGAACGTCTCCCTCGAAATATCCTAATGCTCTCCTACCATTTATAATTACTGGGATTCCAAAAAACTTTTTTCTTCCATGAGTAGAATAAAGTCTATTTGACTCAATGCCATTTAGATAAACATTTTTTAGATAAAAATAGTATATCACATTCTACA
>CAYTWF010000104.1:0-5127 GCA_964441705.1 uncultured Butyrivibrio sp. | reverse complement strand
AGGGCTATGTCAAGAAAGGCTGGTGTAAAGAAGGCGGAGAGGCTGCTGTTCGGGAGGCGGAAGGTGTATGGAAGCGGTGCGGCGAATCGGGCGCCTACGGGTTCAACGTTGCCCATTCCACGTCGTATACGTTCCTTGGCTACTGGTGCATGTACCTGAAAGTTAAGTTCGGGTTGGAGTTCTATTGGGCTAATCTGATGGTAGAACCGGATAAGAGGAGCCTGTTACACGAGTTCGTGCATCAGGGCGGGAAGGTTGCCGGGGTCAAGGTGGGGGTCTCTCGGGCGGGCTGGAGCATAGACCGAGAGATGGACGGGCTCCGGGCCGGATACCTGACCGTTAAAGGGATCGGACCGAAAACTGCCGCTAAATTGGAGAACGGGGAGAAGGTCAGTGCAGGTGTGCTGAAACGGTTGAAAGAAGCCGAATGCGACGACTTTTGCGGGTTCGAGCGTCTGCGGGGTGTAACTGTGGGGCGAAGAGACCAGATTGCCAAGATCGAGCCGGGCACGTTTGTGCGGATCGCGGGAATCGTGGTAAAGTC
Organism: uncultured Butyrivibrio sp.; assembly: GCA_964441705.1. Taxonomy (GTDB): domain Bacteria; phylum Bacillota; class Clostridia; order Lachnospirales; family Lachnospiraceae; genus Eshraghiella. The sequence goes on along the minus strand of CAYTWF010000104.1, from coordinate 4,583 downwards.
CCGGGTGATTGATTTAGCCAAGTTAATGGAAGAACAGGGCCGCGTTCTTGAAACCGACCCCGAATGCAACGAATATATGGTGATGGAGGTTGCTGACGAGACGGGGAGCGTAGCGGTCACCATTAACCGATACAAGTATGCAGATACCGTGCTTCAGCAAGAACTGGCTGAATGTGACGGCAAAGTGGTGGTGATCACCGGCGAGTTCAACGAGGCCCGGCGCCGGATCTACGCGAACCGGATACGGGTGGAGGAGGCGTAATGCAAGAGCAAAGCGCGGCTGAGGCGCACTTAGAACGGCTGATCGAGGCCACGAACGATCTCTGGCGGCAGACAGGCAGTATCTGCCGGAAGTGCCACGCCATGGACGGGGCGATGAACTGTCTGCTGTGCTACTGCCCCAGATACGAGTGGGACGAGTGCGGCGGAGACTGGGACTGGGTAATACGCAAGGATGGGACGCGGATCAAGGATTGCAGCGCGTGCACCATCCCGCATCAAAAAGAGGTGGTGAAACGATGGCTAAAAGGAAAGGGGAGCGGAAACGGATTCTAGCGCTCGACCCGGGCGGCACCTGCGGGTGGTCGATCTGGGTGGGGACGGAACTAGAAGAGATGGGACAAGACCCGCCTGCGGAGTTCTTCAAGGTTCTACGTCGCGAATTGGAGCGCGGGATAGACGCGGTCGTGTACGAGCGGTACGTGCTCCGGGCGAATGCGTCCCGGGCGATGATCGGGAGCGAGTTCGAGGTGGTACAGGTGATTGGGGTGGTGCGATACCTCTGCAAGGAAGCAGGCGTGGCATGTATCGGTCAAATGCCAGCACAACGCACGTTCTTCACGAACGAGCGCCTGAAAGAGATGGGGGTATACCGGCGAGGAGCCCCGCACGCGTTAGATTCCGTGCGACACGGCTTGTATTATCTGGCGTTCAAGGAAAAAGTGTTGGATATATCAGGGTATCAGGCCTAAAGGGTGTCTCAATGGTGGCCTAACAGGGAAAGGAGCGGCCAGAAAGGCTGCTCCGACATTCTTCGACTTGTACGGGTCCAGATTCCGAAAAGGGACAAAAGTTAAGAGAATTTATAAAGGGAGGAAATGTGGGGTTTGATTGGTAAAAGAACTCGGAGGTGGGCTCTGATTTACCAACAGAATTCAGCGTGCTTTAGAGGAAAAACCATTCTATTTTGGGAATTGTGAACTGCGACTCGGAGGAAATGTGGAAACTCGTAGTTGGGCGTAGAAACTCGGAGGAGGTCGTAGTTGGGCGTAGAAGGTCGGAGCGTGAACGCTATGGCCGTAGAAGGTCACAGAAAGGGGCGTTACTCACCTGCAGGGTGATGGCAGGTATATTGGGGAAAACGTTACGCACACTTTTCGAAAAGGTGCGAAACGTTACGTGGCGGGAGGGAAATTTCCAGAAACGTTACGTGATCCCGCGTAACTTTTTGCGTTCGTTACGTATTTTTGAGTAACTTTTTAGGACGTAACGCCAGAAGTGCGTAACGAACGAGGTACCTGTTGGGAAATGGGAGTAACGAAAGGGGGCGTTCGGGACCTGTAAGGTCCTTGAACGCGTAACGAAATTGGGGTGAAAAACGAAACGTAACGAGGTACCTGTGCACAAAGAGGGACCTCCATCTCAAGGTTATCTTAGCTTATGCACACCTTTATATGCCCTTTAAAGGGAAAAACACTATATAGAGTCTCTATTACTCAAAATCATGCTAAAATAGAGATAGAATAGAGAATAGAAGGAATAGAAGAGAAGGAATAGGGAAAGAGAGGGGAATAGAGGAGATAAGACAGGTACCTTATTTGGGAGTATTTTATAGCGGAGGCCGGGTAGGTGAATTGCTTTTTGTCTAAAGGAAATCGTTTCTCCTATAGTGGTTTTTTAGAAAATTTCTTCAAATTCGGGCATTCTAAACTGGAATTGCAGGGACCTGTGCACGATGTGAGACCATCGAAGCGAGGGTATATATACATAGAGACCCTTAGTAAGGGTCTGTATGGCGAGAGGCACTGGCAACACCAGAGCAGTCAAGGTCTGGCTCCCGGACAGAATCCTGGAGCGGCTGAAGACCGAGTGCGAAGAGGCCGGTATCACCCGGTCTGAGTGGATCCGAAAACTAGTGATGGAGACCGTGGATGGGGTCCGCTACTAGGTCGTAGCCCATCACCTTGTGGTTTCTATGGAGGATCGATAGACTTATGGACATGAGTACCATACCTACAGCCCGACTCGTAGAAGAGTTGGAGCATCGGCTTGGGGTCGAAACCTATCAGGTGGACCTCGAAGACGCGTATCGCTTGGAGACAGAAGGAGTCGTGGAGGAGGGCGCAGGCCCAGCCATAATCATGGTGGTGGTCGATTGAAGGTCCGGACATACGTCCGGGTCACCTTACAACCACACGAGGATAAGATCATCGATCAGGCGCGGAACGCAGTCGGTATGTCCAAGGCGGGGTTCCTACGCTACTCCGCGCTCCAGCAGGCTCAGGCCCGGGACCCGGATAAGATCTGCCTGCAGGTGCTCCCTCAGGTGCTGGCGGAGATCGACCTCCAGCGGTCGAGGCACGGCATGGACCGGGCGTCATACGTGGAAATGGTGGTGAGCGAGTATCTGTTAAATGAAAGGGAGAAGGAGGAGTAAGCAATGAGGAAAACCTCAATTCGTTACATGCTAGAAGGCAAAACCCTTGAAAATTTTGATGTAATCTGTAAACGCGAGGGGCTGTCCCGGGCGGCACTCTCCCGGCAGATCGTGGAGCAGTACGTGGGACGAGAACAGCAAGAGATCTGGCCGCCGCATGCCATGAAGAAGGTCACTCCCTCAGGGGAACAACGGTGGGGCGATCTGTACGACCCCTATATCGAGCCGACCGGACCGCCAGTGGAACATCTCCCGATTGACGAGATGGGGGTGGACAACCACCTAACTCGGTATATCCACACGTATCTCCGGGAGTTGCCAGTGGTGGTCCAGCAGGAACTGGTCGCAACCATGGAGAGCGTAGTGGGACATTGCCGCCGGAACGCCTATCGGGACCCGGGAGCAACCTTTGTCGACGATTTCGTGCCGTGGCTGGCGAACCTGATCTATAAACGGATGTACGCGGAGTTTCCGCTCGAATGCCCGTGTGGGTGCGGCCGGAAATGGACTCAGTGGTTCCCTCAGCAACGTCCGTACCCCTCCGGCTACCTGCCGGAGATGGACGGGACCTATTACTGTGACCAGCGTCACTTGAACACTGGCGGGAGGGGGTATTATGGCGAATGGTGATAACAAACTGTTGGAATTCCTGAAAACGGTTGATTACGACACGTTTGAGGATATGTCGAGTCAGGCCGGGTACCCGTGGTGCGGGTACGACTGGGTGGAAGTGGAACCGGCGCTCCGGGCTGTGGCGTTGATGATCGAGCAAGGGCTCTTCGCAACAAAAGAGGAGGAAACGGGATGAAATCTTCTATGTGGCTGGTGGCACTTATAGCCATCGTTCTGTGTTGCGGGGCGGGGTGCGTTGCAACCCCGGCACCATCCCTGCAGGTGGCTCCCGTGACCGTGGCCGTGGAGCCTACGGTTGTGGAGGTGGCGCCCACGGTGGTGGCTGTGCAGGAGCCGGAGCCGGAGCCGGAGCCGGAGCCGGAGACGTGTACCGAGTACCGGTTGCCCGGACGAAACGCTCCGGGGTTCGAGGACCTGTATATGACCGTGGACCGGAACCGGGGAACCGCTGAGATAACCGGGTCCTACATGCTGGACGATCGGTTCGACCTAATCCATGAAACGTCGATGCAGTCGAAGACCCGTGTCGTGCAGTTGCGCTACTTCGACGATACCCGGCCTTCGTCGGGGATTGTCAGTACGGTTGGATGGCGGCGCCAGACGGATGGATCGTGTGTCCGGGGAGATGAAGGGGAGCAGTTCCGGATTGAGGCGATCCGGCTGGAGTTCCGGAACGATGTCCTGAATATCAAGAGCAGCGCTGTGATTACCGGTCCGGGTTGGGAAGGGGTCTGGTATCGCATGTAACGACCTATTCACCAAGATGTTGGGTGATTGACCTGACACAAATCTTCCAATTCTTGAACCGGGTGCGGAACGATGCACCCACCCTCTTTTCTTACCAGTGACCTTATATACCGGCATGACATAATGTAGTCTTATGGCCGAAATAGAGGAAGCGGGATACGTTAATCTACGGGATGCCATGGAGGGGAATCCAAGGGCATGGAAATATATTGAACTTCAGACGGCGACCGGAACCAAGATCACCCGGCGGCAGGTCGGGCTGGCGGGCTCAGGCGCAACCTTCGAAGCCCGGGAAAACAACGGGAAGACGGTGGTTATCAAACTCGTGGTAAACGGCGGCGATGCCGGGATGCCAACTATGCCAGTGACAGCGGCTCGATCCGTGATCAAGGATCAGGATTCCGATGTCGCTCCGGGCTTGTCTATTGAATCGCTCAGCACTTCGTTCACCTTCCAGGAAGGGGCGGACCAACTGACGGTCTTCCACAAGGTGCAGGTTCCGGAGGTCGTTGTGTGAACGGGGATAAGGATATCTCCTTGCTCAGAG
>CAYTWF010000103.1:0-5406 GCA_964441705.1 uncultured Butyrivibrio sp. | reverse complement strand
CTAAAGCGGTGGAAGGGGTGTCACAGGATATGGTAATCAATCCGAATGTGAATGCAACCTCGGCTGCAATGGAAAATACATCAAATTCATCTGCCCAGAACACGGCAAGCATTGTGGGAGCAATCCGTGAGGTTTTTGCCAATATGAATACAAATGGTGGAGATACCGTCATCCCGGTTTATATTGGTGGAACTATGATTGATGAGATTATTGTTAATGCACAGCAGAGAGTGAATTTAAGAAGTGGAGGTAGATAAGTATGGCATTTGTACAGTATCTGAAGTTTGGATATGAAAACATACCTACCCCGGATTCCTATGGCATTTCTCTTACAAATGTGGAGGCAGATTCTTCGGGAGAAACAGAGGCAGGAACAACACAGAGAGATTTGGTAAGGACTGGAGTGGTTAACATTTCAGTCTCTTTTTCTGTGACTGCCACTTGGCTTAAGAAACTGTCTGCATATTCAAAGCTGAGTAAGATTGATGTTACCTATTTTGATACGACAGAACTAGAGGTAAAGCAGACTGAAATGTATATTGACGGCTTCAAAGCAAGCCTTGAAAAGGACACATCCCGTAAGGGACTATGGAAAGTATCATTTGAACTTAAGGAATTTTAGGAGGTGGAATCGTGTTTGCTGTATCTGAAAAATTCAGAAATGCGATAAAGCAGAATACAAGGAAATATGAGTGGCACGGCACGATTACCACCAAGGGTGGGAAAAACTATGATTTCACATCCAAGGATATCGTAAAAGGATCTGGATATATCAAATGGCAATGCTGTTCCGATACAGAGATTGAACTTGGAACAGTATATGCTGCCGAGTTTGGGCTATCCCTTTATTCTCAGATTGACAGATATTCTTTATATGATGCCACTGTAAAAATATATTATTCACTTACCCTGTCAGATGGCGTTGTTGAAACCATACCGATGGGGATTTATGAGGTTTCAGAGGCTAACCGAAAGATTAAGACTTTGGAACTTAAGGGGTATGATTATATGCTCCGATTTGATAAGACCTTAGAACTTGAATCATCAAGTGGTACACCTTATCAGTTTTTGAAAGTTGCCTGTGATTCTTGTAAGGTAGAAATGGCACAGACTGTTAATGAAATAAGTGCTATGCCGAATGGCAAAATGACACTTGGTATTTACGCAGATAATGATATCGAAACATTCAGAGATTTGATTTTCTATGTTGCACAGGTACTTGGAGGTTTTTGTCAGATTGACAGATACGGCAGACTTGTCATCAAGCATTATGAGAATAAACCTTTATGGGAAGTGCCACAGGTAGCAAGATTTGATAGTAGTTATTCAGACTTTGTTACAAGGTATACGGCCGTATCATCCACAAACCAAATGGCACAGACCTCCGAGTATATTGCAATGGAAACGGATGATGCACTCACAATGAATCTTGGCGTGAATCCACTGATGCAATTTGGCTTGAAAGCCACAAGAGAAAGAATGCTCCGTGAAATACTGACGGCTTTGCAGAAGATAAACTATCTGCCTTTTGACAGTAATACGATTGGTAATCCGGCACTCGAACCGGGAGACATTATCAAATGTACGGGTGGCCATGCAGATGAGAGCAAACTTTCGTGTATCACAAGCATTGAGTATAAAATAAATGGAAAGGAATCCATCAAGTGCGTGGGCAAGAACCCAAGGCTTGCCGGGGCAAAAAGCAAAAATGACAAAAATATCTCTGGTCTTATCAATTCTATGGAAAGCGGTAAGACCATTATTTATAACTTTGTAAATGTCAGTCCGTTTGTAGTAGGACAGTCACTTACAAATGTAATGGATATTGATTTTACGGCAACGGAAGATACCACGGCTGCATTTCAATGCGAAATGCTATTAGAGGTGATAAAGCCAGACGGTGAAGAGCCGGAAGAAATGTCTGAACTTTCCGTTGTTTATAAAATGAATAATGAAACGATTGACGGATTTATGCCGACTAAGACCTGTCTGTATGGAAAGCATATCGTTACTTTGTTTTTTCCTATATCAAAGGTTATTGAGAACAGTTCGAATACATTTTCCATGTACCTTAAGATTTCTCATGGATCCATAACCATTGGGGAAACACAGATAAGAGCAACCATTAGTGGACAGGGTTTGGCGGCAGGTATCGGAGACTGGAATGGTCGCATCAATATTAATCAGAATATTGGATTTATCCCTGTTGGAGATAAGTCATTCATGGTTGATTCATTTGAGGATAAGGCCACCGTTATCCTCCCACAAAGAAAGAATAATGGAGTTACCCAGTCTATTGGTAACATTGCGATTACAAAGACAAACTTCTTTGTTGATAGCTTTACCGATAGAACGTGGATTGCAGAAATTCTTCGTACTTATGTGCTTACATCGGTTAGAGGTTTTCCAAAATACAACGGGTTCATTACGATTAACAGTAATGAGCAGTTCCTTCTTCGTACAAGGTATATTTTAGATTCCGAGCCGGATTCTCTTGATAGAGGTTTTTCAGAGGAACTTACCATTGATACTTCATTCCTTGCGGATGTATCTGAAATTGAAGTGAATGGACACTTGACTAAGTATCGACCACTGCTTTTGGTTAACACAGCAAATACTGCAGTTATCTACCCGGAAGAGGTAGATATTACAAGTGGTAGATTTGAACTGAAAGTAACAACAAGTGAGAAACAGACAGCAGAGACGATGGAAACAGAGGAAGGATACCTTGAATGCCTTACCATTGACATTTCATCATTTGATGGTGTGAAAGGAGTGGAATTTAGCGTATGAATTATGATAGTATAAATGAAATCTTCGCGGCGGGCATTACAAATATGACCTGCCTTTTGCAGGATAGCAATAATTATGATGGAGGCACCATTGGAATCAGTGGTGCTGATTATTTTAAATTTAATGGAAATCAGGTAAATACCATTTATGTACATGGTGATTCCTATTGGGGATTTGGAGCGGATGCAGTCCATCTTCGAATTGATAACAGGGATTCAAGAATGCGTTCTTTGTACAGAGAAGAGGGGACACTTTACAGTTATTATCGATTTATCAAAATCAGATGGGAAGGCTGGTCTCATTATAATCAGTCAGGACAAGACTATCAGATTAAGTATGATTTGCTCTTGTGGGACACAGGGGACATTTCACTTCATATGGTGGAAGTACCAGTCCTTTGCTATGATGGAATATTTGATTTTACAGCGGACAAAGTTTATTCCTATTCAAAGCCGACTGCATCTTCGCCGGATATCACATTTCAGTATTATCCAGAGCCAAAGACATACGATGTTAAATACCATACGAATGATCTGGTCGTTCCATTCAAGCTTTTGATTATGGATAGTGCAAATCAAATCTACACGGTGGAAACACAGGTAATCAATGAAGAAAGTGAAGAAAAAGAGGATGTGCTTGTTCTTCTTGAAGAAACAAAACTAAATGCCCTTCTTTTCAAAACAAAGGGATTTGCAAAGATGCCTATGTGGGATTTGATTAAGGAACTTGATGTTCCGAGGATATTTAGCTGGAGTGAAACGAGAGCCTTTCCTCTTAATGCTGTAATCACAGGGACACCACCGAAGCAGTATATTGAATGTTTGGCAGATTTGTCAGATGGAACGGTTCTTGGTATTAAGTCTCTGAATGCAGAGTATACTGGGAATGTGACGGAACAGCACAGTTTTGATTTAGGCGAAACATTTACAGAGGAAATACTGATGGCAGACTTTTTGACATCAGACCTTGATGAAATGTATGCAGGTCTTTTAGAGGACAAAACAATTACATTTAGATTTTGGCTTGATGGTGATGCAACTCTTACAACCTTTGTTATGAATTATAGAAATGGAGATGATGACGATGGCAAATCTTAAAGGAACAACAAGAATTGAACTTACCGATGTTAATACAGGAGAAGTCGAGGTATTTGAGAACCACAACATGGTCACAAATGCACTTAAGGATATTTTTACTCCTCTTGGGTTATCACAGAGGCCATCCAGATATTTTGTGGATTTCGTTCCTTACTACGAAAAGTTGCTTGGAGGTATTCTGTGTTTTGATAAAGAAATACCTGAAAACCCGGATGACTATTATCCACCAGCAGATGCAAACCTTATTGGATGTGCGGCTTATGGTGTGCAGAATAATACAAAGAATACCTTTCGAGGTGGATTCAATCAGACGGAGTCGGAGATTAATCTCAAGGACAGATATGTAAAGTATGTTTATGATTTTGCAACGAGTCAGGCAAATGGAACGATTGCAAGTGTCTGTCTTACTCACAAACATGGTGGTTTTACATCATATGGGAGTAAGAATGCTGTCTATACCAGAGATTATCCGTTGATGCAGGGTATCTGCGAGGATAATTTACAGTATGTGCATCCGAATCATACCGGGGCAAATACGAGCAGTACTCATTCGGGAATGACTGTTGGAAAAACAGAACTTATTTTCTTAATTGATAAAGAAAAGGACTGTGCATATTATTTGAAGGTTGTTGATAATACGCATATTCACATCACAAAGAGAAGAACCTATTTAAAGTCGGTATCAATTCTCGATGATGAATATAGAACCAAGCCTCTGATTGAAGAGATTGAGGTTGCAGAACTTTCGATACCATTAACAATTGGTTACTGGAGCATTAACTATGACCCATCGAATGATTGTGTTTATTTTTGCTGTACAAGTAATTATTTTGTTCCAACGAATGGAAGTGTGCTGGTAACAGAGATTAAGGTTGACACATGGAAAGTGAAACAGTACGAAGTTCCAAACACAGCAAATACAAATCTGCGAACTGACAGCTGTTGGCAGATGTTTGTTGCAAGTGGCTATCTTCTCATTAAGAAATATGATTCCCCATACGACCTTTATAAGATTCAGATTTCTAATCCGGCAAATATCACAGAGTTTAAGAGAACAAATTGTAGTTCAATAAATGGTGCAGCAAAATTTGTAATCAATGACAGAGTGTATTTTGAAAATGGAAATGACCAAGTACTTATTGCAGATTTGCTTACAAATGAAATCATGCCCCCGGAGTGTCAATCATTTTTCAATACAAGTAACTGGTTGCATATAACACCCGTTAGAAACAATAAGCTATTATATTTTGCTGATTATGGAACTTGGTCTACAGCAGGTTGGTATATGTTTTGTAACTATTTGGCTACCATCAATAATCTTGATACCCCTGTTACGAAGACGGCAGATAAGACAATGAAAATCACATATATCTTACAGGAAGAGTAAGCATCTATCAGAAATGGTAGGTGCTTTTATTATGCAAAAATTTGAAGGGAGGAAGGCTCATGAGTGAAAAGATTATGGAACTCATTACATGGCTTGGTGCGTTGGGAATACCATCCATTTTTGCCATGA
>CAYTWF010000102.1:0-5476 GCA_964441705.1 uncultured Butyrivibrio sp. | reverse complement strand
TAAAACCGCCAAAAAATCTCCCGACAGCTGTCGGGAGATTTTTTGGCGGTTTTACCTGTTCAGACCCAGAAAAGCCATGGGGCCGGCGGCCAGGTCTTTATGCGTTTATAAGCCTCATCACGTCGCTCTCGCCGCAGACGGTCACGCCGTTTTGCTTCAAAAGCTCCGCCGCCACCCCGTCGCCGGGAATAACAGTGCCGGTGAAGCTGCCGTCATAGATCCTGTCATGCCCGCAGGAGGGGCTGCGCTCTTTCATAAGCGCTATCTTACAGCCAAAAAGCTCTGCCAGCCGCAGGGCGGCGGCGGCGCCTTTTTTGTATTGCTCCGTCACGTCCGCGCCGTCTTTTGCCAGCACTCTCTCCCCCACCCGCTCCGAGGGCAGCCGTGGTGAGGGCAGTCCGCCGTAGCTCTCCGGGCACACCGGCACAAGCTGATATTTTTCTTTCAGCCCAGCTCTGATTTTATCGCCCAGCGCGTTGTTGCCGCCGCTGTACTTGCAGTCAACACCCAAAAAGCAGGCGCTTATAAGCATGGGTTCCTTTTCCATATTTATCTCCTTGACCGGGACATACTCAGCCCCAGAAACGCGCCGCAAAGGCCGCCGATAACATGGGTGAGCTGAGAAACATTGTCGTTCTGGGTGATGCCGGAGACCACCTCGCCCCCCAGATACAGCACCAGCACCAGTATAAGCGTGATGGGAATATACCCGTCCCGCATACCGGCAAGGGAGGACATGACGATCATCATAAACACTATGCCCGAAGCGCCCAGCAGCGCCGTGCCGGGGAAGAACGACCACTGCACCACGCCCGCCACAAGGGCGGTTATGAGAATGGCGTACAAAAGGCTGCGGGAGCCGTATTTTTCCTCCAGCGGCGGGCCGATGACCAGAATCATCATCATATTGCCGATATAATGGGCATAGCTGGCATGGCCCAGAACATGCAGGAAAAAGCGGGGATAGGTCAGCGGGTCGGCAAGGGAGGAATGGTAAACGGAAAAGAGATGGCTGTTGGTCCAGCCGCCGGTGAGTCTGTTGAGAAGCAGCGCAGCCAGCGAGATAAGCGCGAAGGACAGCACCACCGGGGAGTTATATTGAAGTCTGACTATCCTTTTCATTTAAGCTCCGCCAGCGCCTCATCGTATACAGATTTTGTGCGCTCGTCAAAGCACACCATACGCACCTGCTCTATCTCACCATGGGCGGAAAGATAGTCGGAAATAGTCTTCATGGCGATCTTTGAGGCCTTGTCCAGCGGGAAGCCGTACACGCCGGTGGATATGGACGGAAAGTCCACGGTCTTGCAGCCGTTTTGCGACGCGAGCTCCATACAGGAGCGGTAGCAGGAGGCCAGCAGTTCTTCCTCATTGCGGTTTCCGCCGTGCCACACGGGGCCGGGGGTGTGCAGAACGTATTTTGCGGGCAGGTCATAGCCCTTTGTTATCTTAGCTTTGCCGGTTTCGCAGCCGTGGAGCGTGCGGCACTCCCGCAGAAGCTCCGGGCCTGCCGCCCGGTGGATGGCTCCGTCCACACCGCCGCCGCCCAAAAGCGAGCAGTTGGCCGCGTTGGCGATGGCGTCCACATGGGAGCGGGTGATGTCGCCCTTGATGATTTCGATTTTTCCCATAATCTCTCCTCCTTGATAAATGCCCGAAACAGGCGGCTTTTATGGCCGCCTGTATCTTATACTTTTTCTATATCCGCTATAAGCTCGTCCACATCCTCGGGCTTTGTTGCCCAGGAGGTGCAAAAGCGGGTGGCAGTTCTGCCGTCGGGCAGATGTGTCCAGGTGGCGTAGCTGTATTTTTCGCCCAGCTTTGCAAGGCAGCCGTCGGGTATCACGGGGTACTGCTGGTTGGTGGGCGAGTCGTAATAAAGCTCCCAGCCCTTTGCCTCCACAGCCCGGCGCAGGCGCACGGCCTGCTCCACGGCGTGCCGGGCGGCCCTGATATAAAGCCCATCGGTAAAAAGAGTGTCGAACTGGACGCCCAGCAGCCGGCCCTTTGCCAGCGTGGCTCCCCGCTGCTTCATGATGCAGCGGAAGTCCCGCTTGATATCATCGTTTACAATGACCACGGCTTCGCCGAACATGGCGCCCATTTTGGTGCCGCCTATGTAAAATACGTCGCACAGCGCCGCGATGTCTTTAAGCGATGGCATATCGCCCGCACACACCAGCGCCGCGCCCAGCCGCGCCCCGTCCAGAAACAGCAGCAGATTTTTTTCCTTGCAAAGGGCGCTTATTTCCCTTAGCTCCGGCAGGGAATACACCGTGCCGTTTTCCGTGGGCTGGGAGATATAAAGCATGGCGGGCTGGACGATATGCTCGTGGTTTTCGTCGCCCCAGTAGGCGTCCATATACTCCCCAACCTGAGCCGCGGTGAGCTTGCCGTCTGATGAGGGCAGAGTCAGCACCTTGTGCCCGCTGGACTCGATAGCGCCGTCCTCATGGGTGTTCACATGGCCGCTGACAGCGGAGATGACGCCCTGATGGGGGCGCAGCGCGGCGGCGATGATGGTGGTGTTGGTCTGGGTGCCGCCCATGAGGAAGTGCACGTCGGCATTTGGCGCGGCGCAGGCCATTTTGATCTTATCCGCGGCGCCGGCACAGAATTCATCCATGCCGTAGCCGGGGGTCTGCACCATGTTGGTGCTTTCAAGCCGGGCCATGATCTCAGGCAGAGCCCCTTCAAGATAGTCGCACTCAAATCGTTTCATATGTCACTTAGCCTCAATCACTATTTTTTCGTCCTTGGCGGAAAGCGCGATGTCCGTTATCTTCTGGGCCCGCTTATCCACTATCTCGGCGGCTACGGCGTCCTCCACATCCTTCTGGATGGTGCGGCGCAGATTTCTGGCGCCGTACACGGCGGAATAGCTCTTTTTGACAAGATAGTCTATGACGGAATCGTCCCATGTGAAGGCCATGCCCCTGTCGGCCATAACGTCCCTCACCTCGGTGAGCATCAGCCCTGCGATGGAACGGAAATTCTCCTCCGTTAGCTGGTTGAAATAAACGATCTCATCCACCCGGTTAATAAACTCCGGGCGCAGAAAGTCGTTGAGAGCCTTTATAGACCGCTCTTTGCCCATGTCGTTCAAGGTGCCGCCGAAGCCCACGGCTCCGCCCTTGGTGTTGGAGCCGGCGTTGGTGGTCATGATGATGACGGTGTTTTCAAAGTTCACGGTGCGGCCCTGGGCGTCGGTTATGCGGCCATCGTCCAGTATCTGCAAAAGAATGTTCAGCACATCCGGGTGAGCCTTTTCGATCTCGTCGAAAAGCACCACGGAATAGGGCTTGCGGCGGATCTTCTCCGTCAGCTGACCGGCCTCGTCATAGCCCACATAGCCCGGGGGCGAGCCGATTATCCGGGAAACAGAAAACTTTTCCATAAACTCGGACATATCAAGCCTTATAAGGTTTTCCGGTGAATCGAAAAGATCCGCGGCAAGGCGCTTTACAAGCTCGGTTTTGCCCACGCCGGTGCCGCCCACAAAGATAAAGCTCACGGGCTTGCGCTTGGCCTTCAAGCCCACGCGGCTGCGGCGGAGCACACGGCGTCCACCGCCTGATCCTGACCCACGATGTGGGCTTTCAGCCTGTCGCCCAAAGCGGCCAGCCGCTCAAATTCATCCTCCCGGATGCTGGAGGCGGGGATCTTGGTCCACAGCTCTATTATGCGGGCCATATTGTCCATGGTCAGCTGAGGCCGCCCCTCGGCCTTCAGCGTATCCAGCTCGCCCCCCAGCTTTATGGTGCTGGAGCGAATCTCCGCCAGACGCTCATAGTGCTCGTTCTCGGTGTCCTGCATAAGGAGCTCCTGCTCCCTGCCCAGATCACCTATCTCCTTTTCCACCGCTTCCCGGCGGGCAAGGGTCTTGTTTTTAAGATTAACGTCCGAGCAGGCCTCGTCGATAAGGTCGATGGCCTTATCCGGCAGAAAGCGGTCGGTTATATACCGCTCCGACATGGTCACGGCCACCTTGCACATCTCGTCGGGTATGACGACCTGATGATAGTCCTCGTAATAGTGCTTGATGCCCTTTACGATCTCCACGGAGTCGGAAATGGAGGGTTCGTTCACCGTGACCGGCTGGAAGCGGCGCTCCAGCGCGGTGTCCTTTTCTATATGCTTGCGGTACTCGGCAAAGGTGGTGGCGCCGATGACCTGAATCTCGCCCCGGGAAAGGGCGGGCTTGAGGATATTGGCGGCGTTCATGCTGCCCTCGGCGTCCCCGGCGCCCACGATGTTGTGGACCTCGTCGATAACAAGGATAACGTTGCCCTGCTTGCGTATCTCGTCTATAAGCCCCTTCATGCGGCTTTCAAACTGGCCGCGGAACTGAGTGCCGGCCACCAGCGCGGTGAGGTCGAGAAGATAGACCTCCTTATCCTGCAGCTTATAGGGCACCTGACCTTTAACGATGCGCTGGGCCAGCCCTTCGGCAATGGCGGTTTTGCCCACGCCCGGCTCGCCGATAAGGCAGGGGTTATTTTTCTGGCGGCGGTTGAGTATCTGTATCACCCGCTCCAGCTCCTCCTCCCGGCCTATCATGGAATCCAGTTTGCCGTCTCTTGCCCGCTGGTTGAGGTTGATGCAGTAATTATCAAGAAACTTCTTTTTCCCCGGTCTGCCCCCCTGCTGATTTTGGGGCGGCTGAGGCGCGCCCTCCTGCTGGGGCTTATTCTGATCCTGGGGGCCGTTCTGGGCGCCGAAAAGCCGGTTGAGGAAGGGGAATGTGGCGGTCTTGCCCTCATCCTCCGTATCCTCGCCGTCAGCGTCGGGGTCGGCGTCAGGGTCTATCTCCATAAGCCCATCCATGCCGGAAAGGGCGTTCATCATATCTCCTGAAAGATTTTCGATGTCCTCGTCGGTAAGACCCATTTTGTTTATAACGTCGTCCACAGGCTTTATATGGAGCTCCCGGGCACACTTAAGGCACAGACCCTCCTGCTTCTGGTCGCCGTTTTCGATTTTGGTGATAAAGATCACCGCTACGTTTTTGCCGCAGCGTGAGCACATTGTAGGCTGCATATCAGTTCTCCTATGAGGTTAAAAATGTATTTGGTATTCTTTAGAGTATCCCCGCCGTCAAAAATCCAAACAGCAGGAAAAAGCGGGAGAGAAGGGAGCTTTGCAGAGTGTCTTTGCCGATGAGCAGGCCCGCGAAGCTGAGAAGCCAGCACAAAAGCACGCACAGCACAAAGCCCTTTATGAATCCCGCTGCCACACCGCCATACAGCTCCAGCTTTGGAGCGTTGGGGATGTGGAAGGTAAGATTTGTGAGATTTGCCACCACGGCAAAGATTATGGATATCAGTACTGCCGCCAGCACAGTGCCGGCCACATACAGTATATCCTCGCAGAAGGTAGTCTCGGCAGCTTCGTCTATCTGCATATTATTCTTGTCGGACAGCTGGCAGGCCTGCTTTGCCATTGT
Organism: uncultured Butyrivibrio sp.; assembly: GCA_964441705.1. Classification (GTDB taxonomy): domain Bacteria; phylum Bacillota; class Clostridia; order Lachnospirales; family Lachnospiraceae; genus Eshraghiella. Next base: position 30 of record CAYTWF010000102.1, on the reverse strand, counting down.
GGCGGCCCGGCGCTGGTGCAGTCCGGCTTC
>CAYTWF010000101.1:0-5572 GCA_964441705.1 uncultured Butyrivibrio sp. | reverse complement strand
GTTAATTAACTAACAATTATATTGTATCAAATTTCTTTCCTATAGTAATTGTTTAAACATATGAAAACACCTGGCCCATATGGTGTTTTTATACTATAATATCCTTAATTAAGTGAGGTGACGGGCATGAAAATTAAGTTAGATGGAATCCTGTCTAAACTGACAGGATATAAGATGAAGGTATACACAAATTCAAATCTTGATTTAAGCTATGATAAGGTTAGATACCTATATAAGGATGAAATTAAAACCAACCTGAAAGAGGATACTCTTTATATTGGAAGGGCATCTGTTATATCCAATGAAACTGCTATATTGAAAGATATTGGTCTTTTCCTAATAGAAGACTGCCCTATAGATCCATCTCAATTTGAAGCAGAAATCGTCCTCCTTTCCGCAGAAACCAATCTTTTCAAATTATTTAATGATATTATGGATATCTTCACTTCAAATCGTAAACTGGTTGACAGCTCTGCAGCTCTCCTAAACTCCCTAATTAAAGGTAAGGGACTCAATTACATTGTCCAGGTTGGTTCTGAAATACTTGGAAATCCCGTATTTCTGGTAGACGCTGCATCCAAGCTTTTGGCAGCTTCAAGCAATACAAATGTAGACGATGTATTTTGGAATGACCTGGCTAACTTGGGGTATGGAATTGATGAAAACTTAACCCCATATGTTCAAACTGGATATGCAGACAAGGTTGCCCAAAGTGCACGGCCTCTTATGCTTGATTCAGTTTCACCTAAGAACTTAAAAAGAATTGTAGGTAAAATACAGGTAAAAGGTAGGCTCATAGGCTATATTGCCGTTCTTGAAAACAATCAAAAACTTAAAGAAGAAGATATAATCCTTACAGAGCTCCTTTGTGATGTAATTGCATCTGAAATGCAAAAAAGTAAGATCTATAATGACTTAGCTGGCGTCAAGCATGAATTTCTGTTGATGGATTTACTCAATAACAGAATTGAAAATGAAGAATTAGTAAGGGAAAGGTCCATGGGTCTTTTTCACAGCCCAATCAAAAACCTATATGTAGCTGCAATAAATCTGTATGAAGGAGGTAGAAATGCACGTTTTCCAGGCTACCTAAGGTGGACATGTGAAAAACTCTTGCCTGAATGCAAATCAGTATATTTTAACGATCACATAGTTCTTCTGTTTAACAGCAGGAGTAAAGCCCAGTGGGAGGAAACAAAAGAAAAATTGACTGAGATCTTGAAGAAATATAATATTTCTTCAGGACTGAGCCTTATCTTTCATGATATTTTGGATACAAAAAGGCACTTTCTACAGGCAGAAAAAGGATTCAGATTGGGACAACTTCTAAATAGAAAAGAGCTCCTATTTAATTACGAAGATCTTTATATATATGATTTGCTAAGCTGCCTTAAGAAGGATATAAATGCTGATAATTTTACTCATCCCAATATAGTAAATCTGATACGCTATGACAAATCAAACGGAACGGATTACTACAATACCTTATTGGAATACCTTTTATGTGCAGGGAATATCACTAAGACAGCAGGCAAGCTTTTCCTTCATAGAAATACTGTTGTTCATAGAGTAAACAGGATACAGGAGATTCTGGATATGAACTTGGAAGACGGAGATAATCGTTTTAAGCTTTTACTAACATATAAAATTAAGGAGATGCAATAGCGGCATCTACCTTATTGGGAAGGCCAAATTGTATGTAGTTTCCGCCATCTCTTTTGCAGATTTTTTCAGACCGCTTTTAAGCCAATGCTGGATCAGGCCAACACTTCCATTTACTGTGAATATAAAGTAAGACTCATTTGCCTTGATATTTTTGCTGTCTTTATTTGAAGAATTTATACCAATTTGTTCATATATCAATGTAAATACTCGTTTCTGAAAATCGATATCACCTTGTTCGCTCATTAGCACTTGAAGATGACTGCTATTTTTAATCAAATTTTGAAAAATCTCCTCCAGAATCTTTATGGTCTTCTGCTGATCCGGTTCACCCATGAGGTTGGAGATTGCTTCCTTAACCCATGAAAAAGTTTCCCCTTCAACTTTATGAAGAAGGTCATACAGATCACTGTAATGGGCATAAAAGGTAGATCGATTAATATCTGCCCTTTCACATAGCTCTTTTATAGTTATTTTCGAAATTGGTTTTTCCTTCATCAATTCAATCAGGCTATCCTGCAATACCATGCGGGTATAGCGGGTTCTTCTATCTGTTTCCTCTTTTGCCAAAACCAAAAGCCTCCTAAAAAATTTTTGGGCATATTTTGTTTTGTAAACGACATTTTCTGCATGTCTTGTTGTGAATAAGACGTTTTGTAATCATCTGGTGGTTGCAAAACCAACACCGTGTATATATAATATTCTATCGGTAGGTAAAAGTCAAGAGACTGTATTTTATTGAAGTTCTAGTGGATAGTAACTTTAGATAAACAATTTTGCCTCCTAATTTGAAGGGAGAGAAATTTTTGGGATATATTGAATTCAATCAAGTTGAAAAAAAATACGCTTCTAATGGAATGTCCATTCGGGCATTGGATGGGGCAAGCTTTTCCATAGACAAAGGTGAGCTGGCAGTTATTTTAGGAGCTTCCGGCGCTGGTAAGACCACAGCCCTAAATATATTAGGAGGTATGGACACCGTAAGCTCCGGTGATGTAATAGTAGATGAACAAGTTATTTCAAAGTACAAGCACAAAGATTTAATTGATTATCGTCGCTCCGACATCGGCTTTGTCTTTCAGTTCTACAATCTTGTGCCAAATTTGACAGCACTGGAAAATGTGGAGCTCGCCGCCCAGATCTGTCCCAACTCTTTAGATGCATCTGAAACACTGGATCGAGTTGGACTGACCGATCGAAAAGACAATTTCCCTGCCCAGCTTTCTGGCGGAGAACAACAGCGGGTTTCTATTGCCAGAGCTCTGGCCAAAAAGCCAAAATTACTTTTGTGTGATGAGCCCACGGGAGCTTTAGATTATAATACTGGAAAGCAAATTTTACAACTTTTACAAGACACTTGTCGTCAGGATAATATCACAGTGCTAATCGTTACTCATAACTCTGCCTTGGTGCCCATGGCCGACAAGGTCATTCACTTTAGAAGCGGCAAGGTATCTAGAACTGTGGAAAATGACCAGCCTGTGCCAATTTCACAGATTGAGTGGTGATGGCATGAGTGAAGCATACCATAAAGATGTTTGGCGCTCCATAAGAAAGGGCTGGAAGCGCTTTTTATCCATACTTATCATAACTGCACTGGGTGTTGGAATGCTGACAGGCTTATATGCGGCCGGCCTGGATATGTATTACTCTGCAGATGAATATTTTGATCAACAGAACCTATTTGATATACGCATCCTTTCCACCTTAGGGTTAACCCAAGAAGACATAGAGGCTTTATCTCAAGTAAAAGGTGTGGAAGCCGTAGAAGGTGGATACAGGAGAACCGTTTACACAGAGGACAAGGACATACGAAAAAGTGTAGAGATGGTTGTCTTAAATAGTGGTTTCAACAAGCCTTATTTGCTGGAAGGTAATCTACCTTCTAAAGAAGGAGAAATCGCTGTTATACAGAAATACTTAGATGAAACCGGCAAGTCCATAGGTGATACCCTGACCATAGAGCAAAACGAAGAAACGCCTAGCTTTTCCAATAATAACTTTACCATTACAGGTGTGGTACTGGATCCTACTAACATAAAAAGCGATGATGATGGAAGTAGTTTTCGCTCCACTAGCACGGACCATTACACCTTCTTTGTCACAGGGCTGGATGCCCATTACGATATCTTTACCGTAGCCTATATAACTCTTGCTGACACAAAGAATATGAACTCCTACTCTGATGAATATAAAGAAAGGGTAGATTCGGTAGTTCATGAGATTGAAAGCCATTTAAAAAAGCAAAGGGAAGAAGCCCGAGACCAGTCTATTCTTGTTGAAGCCCGCAGTAAAATCCAAGATGCTGAAAATACCATGGATGAAAGATTCGCAGAAGCAGACCTTGAGTTTTCCGATGCATGGCGGGAGATTGCCGAAGCCAGACAGGAACTGGCTGATGGTGAGGCTACTCTTGTTTTAGAAGAAAAAGATGCAAAAAGGAAAATTTCAAAAGCAAGGGAAGAAATTGAAAGTGGCAAACAAAGACTTATCCAGGCAGAGAAGGAGCTTGCGGAGGGGGAAGCCCAGCTGATAGATGGCCAATCTCAACTGAATGCCGAGCTGCAAAGGCTGGAGGATGGAAAAACACAGCTGGCGCAAGAGAAAGAAAAGGCTGAAAAAGAGTTTGCTATTGCAGAGCAGCAGTTTGCTGAGGCTCAAAAACAACTGGATCTAAATCGCAAACAATTGGAAGCTGGAATAGAACAGCTTAAATATAGTCTTGGCGATGCATGGCCGGATAATGAATGGAATGCACTGCTTAATGCTGCTACAGCTCTATCGGCAGGAGCTGCCGACGACCAAGCTCTATTAGAGGGCACAGCTAAAGAAAGTACAGCCCTTGCAGCCGCCTTGCAGGGACCCATGAGTGTTTTCACCGAGCCTATTATTGAAGCAGGTCTGGGAATGGGAAAGGTTAATGGGGGCCAGGAGATATTAGACAGCCAAAGAAATGCCTATACAAAGGAGAAGCAAGCCGCTTTACAAAAGATGGCTGATGCAGAAGCTGAGCTGGCAGCAGGAGAAGAAGAAATAAAAGCTGCCCGGCTTGTCCTTGAGGCTAAAAAGCTGGAAGTGGAAGAGGGAAAAGAAGAGCTGGCTCAAAGCAGGGCTGAGCTGCTTGATGGTGAAGCAAAGTTAAAGGCAGAAGAAGCCAGTGCCAAGGCAAAAATTGCTCGGGCCTGGGAAGACATATCCAAAGGAAAAGAAGAGCTAGCAGATGGCCAAGCTGAATTAGTGGAGAAAGAAAAGGAATACTTGGAGCAAAAGGAAGAGGCCCAGCAAGAGATATCTGATGCATATGCTGAGCTGGAAGACATAGATAAGGCCAAATGGTATGTTCAGGACCGGACCTCCTTGGATAGCTATTCCAGTTTAGATAGCGATTTATCTTCCATAGAAGCCATAGGTAGCTTTTTTCCTATCATATTCCTACTTGTAGCTATCCTGATGAGCCTGACTACAATGACTAGGATGGTGGAAGAAGAACGGGGTCTAATAGGCACTTATAAGGCTATGGGGCTTAGCAATGCAGTGATCTATCGAAAATACCTTCTTTTTGCTTTTATCCCATGTCTGCTAGGGGGCCTATTAGGTAATCTGTTTGGATTTATAGTACTGCCACGGTTTATCATGACCATTCTAAAGGTGCTATACAACCTTCCAGTACATTACCTGCGCTACGACTTCCTTTACGGAATAGGAAGTATTCTGCTCTTTGTAATTGCCATAGTAGGAGCAACGGCTCTTGCTTGCCGTAATGAGCTCAAGCAAATGCCAGCCAAACTCTTACGACCCAAAGCACCCCGACCAGGTTCTCGCGTTTTCTTGGAGCGAATATCCTTTATTTGGAATCGGCTCTCCTTCCTAAATAAGGTGACCATTAGGAATCTCTTTAGGTATAAGAAGC
>CAYTWF010000100.1:0-5860 GCA_964441705.1 uncultured Butyrivibrio sp. | reverse complement strand
ATTTCAGACAGCCCCAGCAGATAATCAGCGGTCACACCGTAAAACTTCGCCAGCCGGATAAGGGCATAGTGGCTGATGTCCTTGAAGTCTTCCGTTTCGTAACTGCCCAGCGCAGACTTGGAAAGCCCGGTCTGCTCCGCAAGCTGCCCCAGCGTCAAGCCACGCTCCACACGTAGGTCTTTTAATCGCTCTTGTATGGATAAAGACATATTCACCCTCCTTGCTAGCTCAACGAAAGAGAAGCCGTTATGCTATGTACTATGCTCATAGCATAACGGCATAGGCATTTACAGTTTTATTTTACCATTTACTCAAGAAAAAACAGCAAGGACTGGTTATAGAAATTGCTCTTGATGATTGTGATAGAAATCATAATGCGGAATTCTCATTAGAAGATGACTTCCCGGTTTACTGGATAACGGTTCAATCTTACTATCAGAATATTATGCATGAGAAATTCTGCGTGATAGACCTATATACATCAATACATGGGACTTTTAACTGGACGAAAGCTGCAAATTATAACAAAGAGCATATTAGTATTGATAAGAATCATTCAACAGCAACTGCTTTTGCAGATGAATTTATGAAACTAAAGAATAAAAAAGTTTGGAATTCATAAGAAATAGCTCCCCATCACTGGAAATCAGTGGCGAGGAGCCTTTTTATGCTTCGATTTCGATCGCAAGTCCGGATTTGAATTCCACGGTGAAGTGGTCGGTAAAAACGGTTACCTTCTTGATGAGCTTTTTTACCAGAGCCTCATCAAACTCCGTGATGTCAGTTTTCTGTTTGGCGATGAAGCTTTGCAGCTCCTTGATTCGGTTCATGGTCTCTTCCCGGTGGTGGCTGTCAACTTCGGACTGTTCCTTCTGCTCCCGGAGGCGGAAAATCTCATCGGCGATGGCGTCGTAGTCCTGCATGTTGTTTGCCTTCTTGATAAGCTCTTTTTGCAGTTCTTCCAGCCGAGCTTGGATGCCGTCCGGCGAGAGGGTGTCAGCGCTGACTACAGCCTTGGCGATATTGGCTTGCAACTGTTTTAGGAAGGTATCGCTCTCAGTCAGAATCTGATTGATGGCTTTGACCGTGACTTCCTGAAGCAGGAGCTCATTTACCGTCCGGTTGGTGCAGTTCATTTCTGCCGAGCTCGGCTCCAAGCGGCTGATGCAGCGCCAGACGATAGACTTGCAGCCGTGATTGTTCCAGTGGACACGTCGGTAAAGCTCACCGCAGTCACCGCAGAAAATCATCTGGGCAAAACAGTGATTGCAGGAGAAGCCTCGTTTCTTTCCGGTCGGGCTGATGTGAACTGCCCGGCGACGGACAAGCTCGGCCTGCACCTGCATGAAGAGGTCTTTCGGAATGATCGCTTCGTGGTCGCCTTCAACGTAGTATTGAGGTACGGTGCCGTTGTTCTTGATGCGCTTCTTCGTCAGGAAGTCTGTGGTGTAGGTCTTTTGAAGCAGCGCGTCACCCATATACTTCTCGTTTCGGAGAATCTTGTTGATGGTGCTTGTGTGCCATTTTTCTTTTCCTGCGCCGGTTAAAATGCCGTCAGCCATAAGACCGGAAGCAATCTTGTCCATGCTGGAGCCTTCGAGGTATTCCCGGTAGATGCGTTTTACGATCTCGGCCTGTTCCGGATCAATGACAAGGTTGCCGTTCTCATCCTTGGTATAGCCGAGGAAGCGGTTGTGGTTAACCTGAACCTTGCCCTGCTGATAGCGGTATTGAAGGCCGAGCTTTATGTTCTCGCTCATTGATTGGCTTTCCTGCTGAGCAAGGCTCGCCATGATCGTAAGGAGCACCTCGCCTTTGGCATCCAGCGTGTTTATGGATTCCTTCTCGAAATAGACCGGAATGTTCTTGTCCTTGAGCTGTCGGATGTATTGGAGGCAGTCGAGAGTGTTTCGGGCAAATCGGCTGATGGACTTGGTGATGATCATGTCAATGTTTCCGGACATGCACTCGTCAATCATGCGGTTGAACTCGTCACGCTTTTTGGTGTTGGTACCGGATATGCCATCGTCCGCAAATATGCCTGCCAGTTCCCAGTCGGGATTCTTCTGGATGTACTCCGTGTAATGCGTGACCTGCGCCTCATAGCTGGTTTCCTGTTCGTCGGAATCCGTGCTGACTCGGCAATAGGCTGCGACGCGGAGCTTTTTCTGCTCGGATTGTTTTACCGTGTTCCCGACCTGCCTTTTGGCCGGGATGACCATAACATTTCCCATTAGATCGCCTCGCTTTCAATGAGGCTGTACAGATACTCTGCCTGTAGCCTCGGATCTTCGAATTCTTTCTCCGCTTCTGTAAACCAGAAGTGTGTCGGAACCTTTATAGGCTTTGAGCTTTTCAGAAGGTTCAGCCTTCCGAGCTTACCGGCACGTTCCAGACGAATCGCTTCTGCCTTGTCGAAGGTCTCCTGATCGATGATTGCCGGGTAGAAGTCATCGCCGAGGTAGTGCCTGTTTTGCATCAGACGCTTTGCTGAGCTGTGGTAGGCCTCGATACCTGCCTCGATGGCAGCTTTTGACTGTGCCATTCCGGCGAGGTAATTCTCGTATAGGTTCCTGATTTTGGCGGCTTCATCTTCGTTAATCACAGCGCAGCCGTTTTCAATTCTGTATCCGTATGGTGTATGTCCCATGCCCTCACTTCCTTTCCCTGAGCGTCAGGCCGCATTTCAGTTCAAACCGGATATCGTTTCTGGAATGAACGATGATGCGCTTTACATATCTGTCAAATAAGTCTTTGTCGAACTCCTGAAGCATGGCGCTCTTTTCTGCGAAATGAATCAGTGCTGTGGTTTCGGTGACTTTATTTATATCCCCGGAGACTTCATTCTTCAGGGCTTCAATCTCATCTCGGAAACTGTCTGCCTGTGAAAGCAGTTCGTTTGTTTCCTGACTGTAGAGTACGGGATCAATGATTCCCTGCGTCATGAGCATTGTAAGAGTCTCACGCTTTTCGGTATTCTGAGCCAGAAGGGTTTGAATCTGCTGAATACGATGAAGGGAATCATCTGACGATGAGGTTTTCAACGATTCTAAGTAAGGCTTCAGGATTTGCCGGTGTGAAAAAATCAGCTTGTTCAACATCGTGGTGAATGCCTGCTTCAGCGCATCGTCTTTTACAAATAGCATGTGGCACCTATCCTTGTCTTTGATATGGGTGTTGCAGCACCACGCGATGTATTTGTGATCGGTGCAGCTATGAATCCGGCGCTTGAAGGTGTCGCCGCATTCACCGCAGATGATCTTGCCGGAGAAAGCATATCGGTTTTGGTATTTATCGGTACCTTTTGTCACGCCTTTTTCGGATGCCCGCTGACTTATAAAAGCTTTTGCTGCCACAAAATCATCCCGACTGATGATAGGCTCGTGGTGATCCGTGACCATGTATTGCGTCTGCTCGCCGTGGTTGTTGTGTCGGACAAATTGTGAATCGGAATAGGTTTTCTGGAAAAGGCAGTCGCCGACGTATTTCTCGTTTGAAAGCATGCCGCGAATGGTTGTGGCTGTCCAGCGTCCGCCTCGCTTGGAAGAAACGCCGCGCCGGTTCAGGTCATCCGCGATGGCGTGGGTGCCTTTGCCGGAGAGTAGCGACGCGAAGATTTCTTTTACAACAGCCGCTTGCTCAGGGTTGATTACCATCTGTTCGCCGTCCCAATCATATCCGTAGGGTGGGTAGCTGCATTTGAAGGTTCCGTTTTCGAAGCGTTTCTGAATTGACCACTTGCTGTTTTCTGATATGGAAACAGATTCACTTTCGGCCATGCCGGAGAGGATTGCCAGAAAAAGCTCGCTCTCCATCGAGCCGGTGTTGATGTTCTCCTTCTCGAAGAAGATCGGAATGTTCAGATCAAGCAGATTCCTGACCAGCTCTAAGCAGTCCGTTGTATTTCTGCTGAAGCGGCTGATAGACTTCGTAACAATGAAATCAATCCTACCGGCTTTGCAGTCACCGATGAGCCGCATGAGCTCCGGACGCTTATCTTTCTTAGTACCGGTGATACCCTCGTCGTAGTAGAGGCCTGCGAACTCCCAGTCATCACGGGAAGTGATGTAGGTTTCGTAGTGCGTCTTCTGAGCCTCAAGGCTTTCAAGCTGTGCATCGGAATCTGTGGAGACGCGGCAGTAGGCGGCTACCCTGATCTTCTTGAGCTTGACTTTTGTGTTCGCTGCTTCCGCGATTTTTGTTACTTTTTTCAAGGGAAGTCCCTCCTTTCCGTACGTCTATACATCACTCTAAAGCCGCTACATATCAAGGTATTTCTGGCATTATTTCCGCGAACAAGGGAGAGAAAGTTTCCCGATTGATGGCGGTTAATTTGTTGAATTCAGCCACAGAAATCAGGCCGTCATCGAGCATCTTTTTGGAAATATCCTGCGCCCGGCTATAGTCCAGATCACCTTGAATCCGCTCCTGTGTAAAATATCCAGATTGAACATTTGTATTTTCGTTTGGCATAACATATCCACCTCCAGTTTCCACTGGAGATTGCAGGCTGTTTTGAGCGGAGGAAAATAAAAAAACCTGCGGGCATTCCGAAGAACACTCGCAGGCATAGCAGATGGGATATTCGGTTATTTCACTCTAATCTTCCAGCCGGTCAGGATCAGGTTTACGTTTTTGATGAGCGTTGGATTGAGTTTTTGAATCGCAGAAACACTGGTGTCATACTTTTGGGCGATGGAAGAGAGGGTATCGCCGCTTTTCACGGTATAGAAAACAGCAGATTCACTCTTTGCTTTCACCAGAGCGTTGACTTTGGCCTGCACGGCAGAATAGTCATATCTGGCAGCAGTGAGGCGTTTTTTGCGGTCGGTACCGTTTCCCCATTTGCCGTCCAGCACTTCCTTGGCGAGCTCGTCCACGGTCTTTCCCGGAGCGACCGGATCAGGGGTGACGGAGCCGGTATTGTACTTCGGTACGCCATAGCCACGGATGTATTTGCCGTTGACCTGCAGCGTGCGTCTGCTGACAGAATCGCTCTTATTTCCTTCGATGATGGTGATGGTCTTGCCGGAAACCTCCTCGACGATACCGACGTGATCTGGCCAGCCGGTGTTGTCTCCGGAACCAGAATCCTGCCAGTCATAGAAGATAACATCGCCGGGAGAAGGGAGATAAGCATCATTTTCAATCCACTCACCGAGCTTTTGGAAAAGGGTGACCATCTGACCGCAGCCGCATTCGGTCGGAATGATATCGGTCATGCCGCACTTGATGGCGAGGGCAGAAACAAAAGTTGCACACCATGCGTCCGTGTATTTCACGGCATATCCTCTGGCGAGGGGCTTGTGGCTGTTATAGACATCAATAATTTCTCTATGGCTGCCGTCGGATTCCTTCTTTCCAAGCCATGCTCTTGCTTGTGCGATGATCTGGTCACGCTGGGAGTTTGTCGCTGGAGCGGGGGTGTTGTCGTCAAAGGCATCCTTCGTATAGCCGTTGAAGCCGCCGCTCTTGATGATGGCGGGATAATCCACATAGCCATAGTCCAGATCTACGTTGCCGCTGATGCCATCGACAGAGCCTTTGGAAGAATACTGCCAGATGCCGTAGTTGCCCTTATAGGAACACTTGCTGGCATATTGTGCTACCCAGTGAGCGTAAGGCGTGAGCTTCGTGTCGTCCATGCGCTCTTTGAAGCCAGAAACAGCGGAGCCGTAAATGCCGACGAAGTATCCGGCGGATTCCATTGTCTCGCAGAAAGCAATGGTGGCCTCCGTGATACCGACCTTGGCAGAAGCAGGTTGTGCTTCATTATCCATGTAGACCGGGTATTCAATCTGTTTTCCCTTCAGGATTTTCAGAAAGCGCTCTGCATCAGCTTTTCCGGCGGCAGCGGTCA
>CAYTWF010000099.1:0-5918 GCA_964441705.1 uncultured Butyrivibrio sp. | reverse complement strand
GAAGGATGCCACGGTGGACACCCTCCAATCCTCTTTTGAGTTTTATTCGTAGCCGTTGATGGTCTTCTCAGCCTCTACTGTCCACGGAGAGATAGTTGCAGATATAATATCCAAGGTGTTACGTACTGGTTTCAGCGAGTAGCTGTAGGAATGTCCTGCCACCCAGGTGTCCGTAGCCTGGAAAGTGAAAGTCTCTCCATTATTGAGTTCCAATACCATGTTTGGCATGGCCTGCGCTGGCATATATAGCGTGAATTCCATGTGGTCTGTCTTGGACTCTCCTAAATAATAAGGAGAACATGGTGTTCCACCACATTTCACTTCACCAGTCTTTATATTGAACGTTCCTTCACAATAGTGGTTGAGGAGCGTAAGATTGCAACCGGTAAACTCATTGGTGGTGAAGCCATATTCAGACGAGGTATAGACCTTGATGATGACACGCACCATCTGATGGGTGAAGTTCAACGTGAGGCTCGGATTGGCGTATGATGCCGTTCCACTGGCAAAGAGGAAGTCATTGACCTTCTGCTCACTCTGTATGGCATCCTCAGGTACAGTGAACTCAATGAGATCTCCTGTTGGAGTTACAGTGTAAGGATAGTAAGCTGTGAAGGTGTGGGTATCAGTGTCCGTGAAAAACACCTTGCTGGCTGACACAAATTGATTCGTGCTGCCGTTTCGGGTGAACTTCATGTTGTTGATCATCCCTGTGGAAGAGATACCAATCATATCATTGAGTTCCCACTGATTGTCAACGGCTCGTGTGGAGACGGCAGGTTGCAGCATCTCCAGATTTGTGAACACCTGAAGCTGCTTGGTCGATGTGCTGTCGGTCACAACCACCGAACCGCCGCCACCGGGCAGGTAAATCTCATTTACGATGTCTTGGTCACAGGACGTGAGGAGTACGGATCCAAGTCCTAACATTAGAAACAAATTCTTTTTCATACTTTTTCTTTTTTTATTGTTGTACTTTGGTGATGATACGGGTGATACTCGATGTCTGTATATGGGTTAATCCATAATCGTAATGATGGGTCTCGCCTTATGCGGCTGCCATTTGGGAGTCTCCTGTATGGCACCACTGCCAAGGGAGTAGAGCCATGCCTTGGCGGTCGCTTGTCCCTCTACTTCCGTTGAAGTCCAATACCAACAGTCATCATCCTCGTCGGGAAACAACGTTCGGCGACCATCGGGAAAGCCAATGGGTGTGCCGCCGCATTTCAGGATGTAGGGGTTGATGATGTCCTTGGCATGATAGAGCAGACGCATCTGCGCCACACTCGGTATATAGGCACTTTGCCCATAACGCCAAAGGTCGAAGACACGCTCAGCCAAAGGCGACTTCACATCGGTCGTGCCATAAAGGGCAAAGGTGTTGGCATTGCCGTCGTAGGCGGTGAGGTTACAGGAGGTGTCCTGCTCTACACCGATGCTGTCGGCAAAGGCTTCGGGAGCGATGTCCCACAGATAGACGGCATATCCGTTCCCCTCCATCTCTTCCCTCTGATTGATGTTGAACACCACGGCAATGGCTTGCTTGCCCGACTGCTCATAGGTTTCGTAGGGCATCACCTTGCCGTCAGTGGTCAAGATATGGGTGACCTTCATGGCAGTGTCGGGAAAGTCCTGATGCTCGTCACAGGCAGTCAGCAACATCGTTGCCGCAACTGCAAGTATTGATAATAGCTTCTTCATACGCATCGTCATTTTACTGGAAGTTTCACACCCAGGACAATGCCCGTTCTGAACAGGTCTTCGCCCTTAATCATCACGTCGGTCTTCACCTGCCAAAAGAGCTTCCAACCGTGTCTGAGTGTATAGTTATGCTCATAACCGAGGTGGATGCCACCCAAGAACTTGTCAGTATCACTGCCTGCCGATGCTCCTATGCGCATATTGCCATGGTGGTTGCGTCCTCTTGCCACACAGGGTTTATAGGCAAAGCCGAAACCATAACTGCGGTAGTTGTTCCAGAAACTCTCAGGACACACATGACCGCATGATGCGCATTCGTCCCACTTGATGTAGCCGTTGGCAAAATACTCCCACGCATTGTGGTACTTCGTCTCATGCTCGTAGGATAGCGTCACGTCCAGTCCTCGCTCATACAGGCATCCGAATCCCAAGGATATGCGGTCGCTGTTCTGCTGCGCCATAGCCGGAGTCGTGCTTGCCATCAAACAGATGACAAGCAACAAGGTATGCGCAAGCATATTCTTCATTCTACATTCTTCACTCTTCATTTTCATTATTCCTCCTGTAACAGTATATGGTTAAACGAATCGGCTGACAGCACATCCTCATAGTCGATGCTGAGCGAGATGGTGCGTCCGCTTATCTGCTTCTCCGACAGTTCGATGGTCAGCACCTTGTCGTTAGGGAAAGTCATCTTCTTCACCACAATCACGTTGCGATAACCGTATTTGAAGGTCTTGGCGTCGTCCAGCACAAGGGCCGGAGTCAGTTCCACTATCTGCGCATTGGTAGCCTTCGTCTGCTTCTTGTCCGACAGTTTGATACGCATCTCGTCAATGTCGAAGCGGATGTTGGTCTTGTTCTCCACGGAGAAGTCGATGAAGAAATATTCGCCCACGCTGTAGATATTGTTCAGACGCATCACCATGCGGTGCATCTTCGTCGCCACATTGCGGTACTTGGCAGCCGATGACCAGATCTGACGCGCATACTTGGTCATGTCGGCAGTGGAGAGACTTACGGCAGGATTGTTGTAGGCATTGCGCTCCGAGCATTCTATCTCCTTGTCGGTCACTGCCTCCTGCATCCTCGTGGTGTAGAGTAGTGCATACTGCGTGCGGTAGCGTTCCGTTACGATGGTCACTATCGCTAATACCTCGCCGTCGGCATACACGTTGTCTTTGGGCTTCAGGCGGATGGTGTTGTTGATGGGTTGGTCGCCCACCACCTTGTCGGTGGATATATCGACAAAGCGGATAGGTTCGGAGGCGGTGATGACGGTAGTTACTTGGTCGTTGACCGTCAGCTGCTCCATCTCCATGTAGGTGGTCTGTGCTTTGGCTGAAAGCACGCTCAGCGAAAGCAATGCACATACGTTAATCTTCTGAATGATATTCATAATTGTTGATATTATTGATGTTTATACTTGATGAGCCACCGTTCCCGATGATTTTGTCATCGGGCAGTGTCTATTTCCTCTTCTCTTTCCCATTGACGAGGTAAACAAACGTCCCATACTTCAGCTTCACCTTATTCTTCTTGATAGCTTTGCTGATGGCGTTGCTCGTTTTCTGGTAGGCATTGGTCACGGCTTGCATTCCCCATTGCGAGAAACTGTTGTTCGCTCCACTCTGGTCGATGTTCATGTTGCTCTGCATCGCACCACTCGCCACGTCCTTGGTGGTCTCTCTGAACTGGCTGCCGGGAACATACAATCCCTCCAGTCCATCCGTATCATAGAGCGAAAGCGACACCTTTATCAGCTCGTCATCCACCAAGATAGATTTGATGCTGCCCTTCACTCGCTGCGAATCGAAACCGCTCATGGTGGCATAGAGATACGACCCTTTCTTCACCATGGTCTCACCAATCTCGATGTCGTCAAGCAGTCTCAACCGCACCCTCGATCCGTCCGTAGCTTTCACATCCTCGTCAATGATGGCCTTGATGAGCTTCGGCTCATGCTCGTTCTGCGTCAGGGTGTTGAAATAGTCGGAAGTCACCTTCACCTTCTTCACCACCTCCTGTGCCTTGTCCTCCTCATCCAACGCCTTCACCGCCTTGCTGTCCTCGGCAATCTGACCTTTCACCTCAATCTGCTCCTTGGGAAGTTCAGCCTGTGTGGTGTCCTGTGCAACGGGAGCAACAGCCGACTGACCTCTCAGCCTCGCTTCGGTGAGTGCCTTGTTGAGTGCTTCGAGTGCTTCCGCTTCTCGCGCCTTGGCATCGGCCACTTCGGCTGCATCGTCCTTCTCTTCTGCCTGACGGACGAGTTCCGCAAGGTCTTCTTCTGTGTACTTGGATTCATACGTTTCTTTCTCTGCTTCGTTGTCACGCTCAATGTTATCCACCGCCGAATAGTCAGCTATGCGACCATACGACTTCGCCATGTTCTCATACTTGCCGCCGATACCGTCACCGTTCTTGATCTGCGCTCCAGGCAGGTTGGGGTTCAGGAACTCGGTGGTCTGCAGGTTCTTGTCCTGTGTTTCCGCCACCTCCGTATTGAACATGTCAAAGACAAAATAGCCTGTGACAAGCAACGGGATGTACACGATGGCTGGCAGCACGTACTTCGGCTGGCGGAAGTTTATCTTATCTGTTATTCTCATCGCTGTCTGATTTTGATGTTACTGACTTGTCTTGCTCCTCCTTGTCGGCCCGATGCGTCACGGGAGGAGTGATGCAATGGGCGGCATCCATCAATTGTTTCATGCGCCCCTCCTGTCGCTCAATGGCACTCTTTGCCTCCGTCCGATGCCCGTAGTACCGCATAATCCTGTAGATATTGATACCGAAACACGTGGCGACAAAGCCGAAGACAATGACGAGAAACAACGTCTTGTGGGCATTGGCGAAGCCTTGCACCTTAGCCGCCGCACGGTCTATCCTCGTGGTCTTGGCAAACTTGCGCCCTGCCGCCACCTCTTTCTCATACCGCTCCTTGTACTTGGGGTCATTCTTGTCGGGCATATCCTCGCCCACAAGCATCCGTCTGATTCCTTTTACACTCATACTGCTGCGATATTAGAAGTTTGACTTCGACTTCTGCTCAATATCCTTGTTGAGCAAGGTTCTCCAGTTCGTGATGAGCAGTCCGTGAGGATTGTTCTCCGTCCTCGGCACGCGCTTCACCTGTCCCGCCGTCACCAACTCACGCATCAGGATATTGCTTCTTCGCTCAATCCTTTGCCGACCATAGTAGGTGAACTCCATCTTGTCCTTGTTGAACTTGATGCTGTCACAGAAGATGCTGAACACGGCACTCGTACCCATGATATTGTTGTAGAAGCCCTTTTCTTTCAGCGTATTGTACTGCGCCAAACCAGTTTCATCGACCAGATACATCGCCTTCTCCATCGAATAGCGGATATACTTGTCGTCGGGAGCAAGCGTGAAGAAGTAATGGTGGAACATCTCGATATGGCTCTTTGCCTCCACATCCAGCGTTTCCTCCATCGTGGTGCGGTTCACCAGTATGGGCACGTTGCCGTCCAGCACATACACCTTCTGCTGCGCATCCGTCACCATGCAGCGTGCCGTCCAGATGCTCGACACCGAGATGATGATGCAGCCCACGAGAAAGGCTGAGCAGATGATGCCCACCAGCTTGATTTTGTTTTCTAAATTCTTGATTACCATAATACATATATTTAATTATTGTTATCTCATCACTGTCGCCATGGCTCCCGTAGCCGTCATCTTGGCTTGCTGTGCCACACCCTCGCCGAAGTTTCGGGTTGAGAAGGCGGTGTCGCCCTCTGGTATCATCCATGCCGCAAGGTCGGGCACGAGGTTCAAGCATTTCAACGCCACGATGCTCGCCGCCATCAGATAGCCTGCCGAGAAGAACGAGTTTTGCAGATAGGCTGCCATCGTCTGCTCACTGGCTGTTATCGCCGTCAGGTTCTCTACCTGTATGCAGAGCACTATGTCAAAGAGCAACAGGACGTAGAAGCCTACGAAGTAGAGCATGGCTCCGTAGAAATGTACTGTCAGATAGCGTATCAGCCATTTCGCCCACGCTCCTTCCCACTTTGGCAGCAATGAAAATGCCCATTGTATCGGACCGAATATTGTGAGCATACCGAGCAATATCTGCTGACAGTATATCGTTGCCCACCAACCGATACGGAACACGATTAGGGCTATCAGCATCACTATCTTGTCGATGCCCACCACAGCCCCTGCCGTCAGTGAGGTGAACCACAGTTTGC
>CAYTWF010000098.1:0-6064 GCA_964441705.1 uncultured Butyrivibrio sp. | reverse complement strand
TGTGAATATGAAGGTGTACAGGAATGCAAAACTGAGACATAAAAAGGGAATGTATGATATATGGGTTGATGGTGATACTGTAGCTGACATAACCAAAGCTGGTGAAATATCAATAGCTGCAGAGGAAAAACAGCTTAACGGCAGACTGGTATGTGAACCATATGTAGAATCTCATATACATCTGGATTATGTATATACCGCAGATATACCTGATGAGGAGACAGGCAGCGGAACATTGTTTGAAGCAATTGAGAAGTGGTCTGATTCAAAGAGTGTTCTTACAATTCAGGATATTAAGGACAGGGCATACAGAGGGATTAACGCAGAAATGCGAAATGGTGTTCAGTATATAAGGACACATGTTGATGTAACCGACCCAAAGCTCACAGCCTTAAAAGCATTGCTGGAGGTTAAGGAGGAGGTTAAGGATAAGCTGTATCTTCAGCTCATAGCATTTCCCCAGGAGGGCTATTACGCATATGATGGAGGAGCAGAGCTTGTTGAAGAGGCTCTGAAGATGGGAGCAGAGGTTGTAGGAGGTATACCACATTATGAATTTACCAGAGAGCTTGGAGAAAAGTCAGTTAAGAAGGCCTTTGAGCTGGCAGTAAAATATAACAGACTTGTAGATATACATTGTGATGAGACAGATGATTCTGAGTCCAGATTTGTTGAAAACATTGCTGCACAGGCTTTCTATACAGGACTTGGAAACAGGGCAACGGCAAGTCATACCTGTGCAATGGGCTCCTATAACAACGCATATGCATTTAAGATGATGACAAAATTTCATAAGTCAGGGATTAACTTTATCTCATGTCCAACAGAAAACTGTTATCTTCAGGGAAGATATGACAGCTATCCAAGGAGAAGAGGAATTACCAGAATTGACCAGCTTATTGAAGCAGGCTGTAATGTAAGCTTTGCGCAGGATTCAATATCAGATCCATGGTATCCTCTTGGCAATGGCAATCTTATTCATCAGGTTGATTTTGGACTTCATCTTGGACACATGATGAGTCTGGAGCAGATACGAAATGGACTGGATTTTATTACGGTAAATGGTGCCAAAACATTATCTATTGAAGAGGGATACACACTGGAAAAGGGACATAAGGCATCCTTCATTGTGCTTGATGCTTCAGATGAACTGGAAGCGATAAGAGAAAGAGCACAGGTTATTTTAAGTATTCATAATGGACAGACAATAATGGAAAAAGAACCTGCGAGGATTATCAAAGATATTTTTTGAAAAAGTGTTGTAAAGGAAGTGATGAGATGGCGGTAACCTGTAAGGACATAATGAATCTTGATATATGCAGCAGACTTAAACTGATTGGCGGAATGGAAGGAATTAATAATGTTGTAACATGGCCGTTTATCAAGAATATGGACACTATTTCAGAATGGATACATGGAGGGGAAATGGTATTCATTATAGGGGCAAAGGAGGATATATCGGAGAGAGGACTTCTTTTTCTGATGGATGAAGCGGTAAAAAGCAGAATTTCTGCAGTTGTTATGCTTCAGGGAGATGAATACATAAGGACAATTCCTAAATCGGTTATCAGATATGCTAATGAAAATAAGCTTCCACTGTTTAAAATGCCATTTATACTGAAGCTTATTGATATAACTCAGGAAATATCACAATACATACTTAAGGATAGAGAAAACAGCAGGGAGCATGAAGGTTTTATTCAGCAGTATATTCTGGAGCTGATGCTTGAATCAAAATCCAGAGAGGAGCTGCTTGCATATTGTCATATGAAGCTGCAGCCACTTTTAGAGGCAGACAAGGTTCTAAGAACAGAATATGTTAAAACACTTAAATGTTATCTGGAATGTAATAATGATTTACTTCATTCTTCGGAACATATGTATATTCACAGAAACACAATGATTAATCGAATGAAGAAAATAACTGCTTTGCTGGGTGCAGAGATTAATGAAACTGAGACAAGGAATGATTTTTTCAATATATTTAAAGTAATGGAATATTACGGAGAAATATAGAATTGGAGGCAGAAGATGATAATTGAGGGTTGTAGAATTAGAGAAAAAAAGGGTTTGTATGATGTTGTATGTGAAAATGGTCGATTCGCTTCCATCAAAGCCCATGCAGATGGAGTACATTCAGATGGAGCCTATGAGGCTCATGGAAGAATGATGATGCCTCCGTTTGTTGAGCCGCATATACATCTGGACTGTGTACTTACAGCAGGAATCCCTCATTACAATATGTCTGGGACGCTTTTTGAAGGAATAAGCACCTGGCAGGAGTATAAGACATCACAGCCACTTGTGGTATCAGAGATAAAGGAAAGAGCTAAAGCTGCGTTACGGCTTATGGCTGAGCATGGTGTACAATTTGTGAGAACTCACGTGGATGTGACAGAGACTTCCTTTAAAGGTGTTGAAGCCCTGGAAGAGCTTAAGGAGGAAATGAAAGGAATTATGGAAATTCAAACAATAGCATTTCCTCAGAACGGAATTCTCTCAATTCGCGATGGCAAAAGATATATGGAAAAAGCCATGGATATGGGAATGGATTGTGTAGGCGGAATACCTCATTTTGAATTTTCTAGAGAATATGGCATCGAATCAATTAAATATATATTTAATCTGGCGGAACGATACGATGCAATGATAGATGTACACTGCGATGAAATGGATGATGGACAGTCTCGATTTCTTGAAACAATGGCGACAATGGCATGGGAAAGAGAAATGGGAGAAAAGACTGTTGCAGCACATACCTGTGCAATGGGTTCATATAATGATGCATATTGTACAAAACTTTTTAGACTGCTAAAAGAATCACATATTAATATTAATTCCTGTCCAAGTGCCAATATGCATCTTCAGGGTAGAATCGATTCCTTCCCGAAAAGAAGAGGAGTCACAAGAATCAAGGAATTATCTGATGCAGGTATTAATGTTGCGCTTGGTCAGGATTCAATAGCAGACCCGTGGTATCCGATTGGAGTTGGTAATCTCTTGCGAATACTGGAAATGGGAATGCATGCAGCTCACATGATGGGATATGAGGATATCAGGCATTGTCTTGATTTCATATCAATAAATGGTGCCAGAAATCTTTGTATAGAGGATTCTTATGGTATCGAGGAGGGCAAGCCGGCTAATTTCATTATTCTTGATGCAAAGAATGATTATGAAACTATTCGATTTTTAAGTCCTGTTCTCATGTCAGTTCACAGTGGCAAAACAATAGCTGTTAAACAGCCAGTGGAGTCAGATGTGAAATTTTAGCTCAAATATTCATAACCCAAGGAGGAAAAAACTATGAAAAAGGTAACAAGAATTATTACGATGCTCTTAACTGCAGCTATGATTATTTCAGGCTTTGCAGGCTGTGGAAAGAGGTCAGGCTCGTCAGACACAATTAAAATTGGACTTGTATTTTCGTTAACAGGAGGAACCGCAATAACTGAGGAATGTATGTATAATTCAGCACAGCTGGCAGTAGATGAAATCAATGCAGCAGGTGGAATCAACGGCAAACAGATTGAAACAGTAGTTAAGGATTATGCAACAGATGCAGACACTGCTGTAAAGGTAGTTAAGGAGCTTATTCTTCAGGATGAGGTAACGGCTATTGTAGGTCTCTACACATCTGCATCACGTGTGGCAGTGGAGCCAATTCTGGAAGAATATGAAATTCCTTTGGTATACCCTACCTTTTATGAAGGTGAAACACCTAATGATTATGTAGTATACACAGGTGCAGTACCTAATCAGCAGGGAGATTATTTTGTGCCTTATCTTTATGAAAATGTATCACACAATTTTTATCTTATTGGTACAGATACAACCTATGCAGCTGGAATTAATAAACAGGCAGATTCCCTTATTTCAGGTCTTGGCGGAACAGTTGTAGGTAATGAACTGGTATCATCTGATACAACTGACTTCTCAGATATTATTGCCAAGATTAAGGATACATGCAAAGATGACGGGTGTGTAATATATGCCAATCTGAATGGAGATAGTGGTACAGCTTTTTATACCCAGTTTTCACAGGCAGGGCTCTCAGACAAATACACAATCGCTTCATTTATTATGGATGAATCTTTTTCAACAGCATTGGGTGATGCGGCAGTAGGAACATATGCGTCAGTTAACTATTTTAATTCTATTGATACAGATTCCAATAAGAAATTCCTGGACAGCTATGGTAAAAAGTTTGGTGCTGATAAGGCTAAGTCAGTTACAGCTGTAGGAGAGGCAACCTATGATGCAGTATATCTTCTTTCGGAATCATTGAAAAAGTGTGGAGAGGATATTTCAACTGACAGTATATTGTCTAACTTTGATAATTTGGAATTTGAGGCTCCACAGGGAACAATTAAGGTAGATGCAGATACACATCATATTTACTGCAAAGCAAGAATTGGCCTTGTACAGGCTGATGGAACCATTGCAACTGTATATGAGAGTGATGATGTTATCAAACCTGAACCAACTAAATAAAACCAATATTCTTATTCTTTTTCCAAAGGCGGAAGGTGGTAAAACACTTTCTGCCTTTATTAAACAGGAAGGTTGTGAATAACATGAACATATCATTAATTGGACAGCTTCTGCTGTCAGGAGCAGCTAATTCTTTTATACTTCTGCTGACATCACTGGGACTGGTAATTATTATGGGATATATGAAGGTAGTCAATCTTGCGCATACTGAAATGCTCATGGTGGGAGCCTTTATCTGCTATTATCTGTATGCTGTGATGCATATCCCATTTGCGTTAACTTTAATTTTGGCATACCTGGTATGCTTCTTATTTGGAATGCTGATTGAAAGAACTATAATATGCCATTTTTATGGAAGGATGGCTGAGACGCTGCTGGCAACCTATGCCATATCGATTATTCTTAAGCAGCTGGCTCTGATATTATTTGGAAAAACATATAAACAGGTTCCTTTTCCTGTGTCAAAGGTTATTTATATTGGTTCTGCATATATAGAGTCCTATAAGCTGATAATCTGTGGAATTTCAATAGTTGCACTGGTGGGAACACTGATATTTATTAATAAAACAACAATGGGTCGAAAAATACGTTCAACAACTCAAAATCGTACCATGACTGAATGTCTGGGTATTGATACAAGAAGAGTAGACACAATTACCTTTTCCCATGGTATGGGGCTTGCAGGATTGGCAGGGGCAGCCATTGCACCGCTTGCAACAGTTACTTATTCACTTGGAGAGAGCTGGCTTACCAATACCTTTATGAATGTTGTTATGGGTGGTGTATCATCTTTGTTTGGAACCGCAGCGTCATCATTTATTATTCAGGAAGCTGTATCACTTATCAGTGGCTTCTCTAACAGTGTGGCAGCTCAGATAATTGTACTTCTTGTAGTAATCGTAATTGTCAGAATCAAGCCGGATGGCTTATTTACACCAAAGGGAAGGAGATAGAATTATGAGCAGAAAAGAAATTATCAGAGAGAGAATCAAAAATATACCTGCAAACAGATATATTGACCTGGTGGTGCTTGTATTTCTTATAGCATTTCCTTTTATTGGCAGCACTTATTGGATATATGTTATGTCAGGCATAATGGCATATATTATTTTTGCACTTTCACTTGACCTTCTATGGGGTTATACAGGATTAATGAGCATGGGTCACAGTCTTTTATTTGGAGCAGGAGGATACATGACAGGCATTGCATGTGCCTATGCCAATAAGGCTGACTGGATTAATTTCGACAGGCTGCCATGGTTTTTATCTCCCCTCTCGTCAGATGCTGGAGCCTTTGCAATGGCAATTATTCTTCCAGGTGTGATTTCTTTGATTATAGGTTTTTTCATGTTTTCAGGAAAAATAAAGGGTGTATTCTTTTCTCTTATTACACTTGCATTATCAGGAGTTGCCGAGCTGTTTGTAATTAACCAGAGTAAATATACACATGGAAATAGTGGAATTTCAGTAATATCAAGAACTATCATATCAAATGCCAGAGCAGACAGACTGGATGACTTTTCTTTTTATTTTGTAATTCTGGGCTTTTTAATAGCTGTATATATCGTAT
>CAYTWF010000097.1:0-6111 GCA_964441705.1 uncultured Butyrivibrio sp. | reverse complement strand
TTGTAACAACTATAGGGAAAAGAATCTTCTCAAGCTTTGAAACAGGACGAAGCTGTTCCATCTTAATAGCTCTTTCCTTCTTAGTTGTAAGCAGCTTCATAATAGGTGGCTGAATAATAGGAACCAGTGACATATATGAATATGCGGCTACTGCGATAGGTCCCATAAGGTTAGTCTGTCCAAGCTTTCCGGCAAGGAAGATTGATGTAGGGCCATCAGCTCCACCAATGATTGAAATTGCTGCTGCGGCTTTACCATTGAATCCCATAAGGATTGCAAGGAAATAAGCACTGAAAATACCAATCTGTGCTGCTGCTCCAAGAAGAAAGCTCTTAGGATTGGCAATAAGTGGACCAAAATCGGTCATAGCACCAACACCTAAGAAAATAAGTGATGGCAAAATACTCCATTCATCAAGCAGATAGAAATAATGGAAAAGACCACCGGCTGCATTACCGGCTGCTTTGGCATCTTCAACGGTCTGCATGATGTCAGGGAAAAGATTAACTAACAACATACCAAAAGCAATTGGAACAAGTAACAGAGGTTCAAATCCTTTGGCAATTGCCAGATATAAAAATACTAATGCAACTGCAACCATAACATAGTTCTGCCATGTTAATGTCATAAAACCAGTCTGGTTAAGCAGGTTCTGCAGAGTATCAATAACCATTTGAGTACCTCCAATATTAATTTAATGTAGCAAGTGTTTCTCCAGCTTCAACTGTGCTGCCAACAGCAACATTAACTCCGGCTACTGTACCATCCTCTGGTGCAACGATATCATTTTCCATCTTCATGGCTTCAAGAACAAGGATAACCTGTCCCTTCTTAACTGCGTCTCCGGCGTTAGCCTTAACTGCAACAATTTTACCTGGCATAGGTGCGTTAACCTTAACTGAACCAGCTGCTCCGGCAGGTGCTGCTGCTTTAGGTGCTGCCTTAGGTGCAGGTGCTGCAGCCTTAGGTGCTGATACAACAGGTGCTCCTGTAGAAGCGCCTTCTTCAACTGTTACATCATATACATTTCCATTAACTGTAATAGTGTAATTTTTCATTATAATCCTCCTGAAAATATTCCCTTATTAGGGACCTGTAATTAATAATAATTATCTTCTTACCTTTCTGATAGACCTTACAACGAATCCATCAGCAGATGAGCCTGTATATGAAGCAATTGCAGCTGCTATAACAGCTACCAGTTCACAATCATCCACAAGTTCTTCCTCTTCCTTTGCTGTAATCTGAGAAACAGCATTATCAACAGCATCCGCAGCAATTGTCTTATCCTCTGCCTTGGCAGCCCTCTTCTTCGCAATGGCAGCCTCTGCCTTTGGAATGAACTGAAAAAGACTGATTAACAGTGAGATAAAAATAAGTACTGCAAAAACTACTGTAATACAAATAACTGTATTAATACCTGCATCCGCAAGTCTTTCACCAATGCTCTCTAATAATATCATATCAGCACCTCACTATACTGTGCCGTGTTTTTTCATAACATCGGTAGTTTTCTTTGAGTAAAGCATCTCAAATGCTCCAACAATATATTTTCTTGAATCATCAGGTTCAATTATGCTGTCAACATAGCCTCTTGCGGCTGCTGATGCCACACTGTCCTGGCAGGCTGCATATTCTGCTGCTTTGTCATTAATCATGTCAGGCTTGTCCGCATACATAATCTTAGCTGCTGCTACTGCATCCATCATTCCAATTGAAGCCTCTGGCCATGCATAGGTTACATCTGCACCAATTGACTTGGAATTCATTGCGACGTAAGCACTTCCCATTGCATCACCGGTAATAACGTTAACCTTGCCTACAGTTGCATTTGCAAACGCATATACAAGCTTAGCTGCTGCTTTGGCAATGTTCTTCTCAGAATCAACTGTAGCTGCATATCCCTTAACATCAGTTAATGAAAGAACAGGAATTGAAAAGGCATCACAGAAATTAACGAAAGCTGCAGCCTTCTCACAGCCAGCTGCTGTAAGAACCTTATCAAAGGTCTCTACGCTCTTACCATCTTCAAATAATTCACTTCTGTTGGCAACAGCTCCGATTGTAGCTCCATTAAGCTTAATAAAGCCTGTTACCATCTCTTTTGCATAATCCTTCTTAGTCTCAACAAAAACATTATTATCTGCAATTGCTGCAAGAACATATGCCGGGTCAGCCTTACCTGCTGCAAGACCTTCACATACTCTGTTAAGGTCATCACTGCATTCGTCCTCAGCCTCATCCTCGTAATTAGCTGGAAGCATATCAATAAGTGTTCTGATATTGCCAAGAATTGTGGCTTCATCACCTGTGAAATCAACAAGACCTGCTTCGCGAGCCTGGAACTCACATGATGAAGTATCATTCTTCTCTATATAATTAGAGTCGAGTGCATTAGGGCTGTTAACAAAAAGCTTGGCATTCTTGGTTTCCATAAATGTAAAATCAGTAATTCCAGGCATAACTGCAAGTCCGCCGCCACATGTACCAAATATTGCTGTAATCTGTGGAATAACGCCTGAGGCAGTTACCTGTCTTGCATAGATTTCACCGAAAGCATTAAGTGCGTCTGTTGCTTCCTGAAGTCTAAGTCCTGCGCAGTCAACAAGTCCAATAACCGGCGCACCCATCTTCATTGCTAAATCATAAATATTAACTATTTTCTTTGCATGCATCTCACCGATAGATCCGCCTAATACTGCTGAATCCTGGCTGTACACATACACAAGACTTCCATTGATGGTACCATAACCTGTCATAACACCATCTGCTGGAGTGTCTACTTCTGCCATGTTGAAATCAGTACTTCTTGCCTTAACAAGTCCGCCTATTTCAACAAAACTGTTGTCATCAAGAAGAGCTTCTATTCTCTTACTAGCTGACGTCTGTGCTGTAGTGCTCATATTTCAGACCTCCGTGTTTTATTATCCACTCTGCTGCAGTTACGTTACAGCAGCCGGATTATCATAATATAATCATGTATCAAATGACGATACAGTGTGAAAAAAGCTATTTCATAATTAAACACCAATTTCCACCGATTATATTTTATATCCAATTATGCAAATAATCAAGCTTAATTTGTTAGAAAATTAACAAAATTTTCTAATGTAAACAAATAAGCCTGTTTTAGGTTTATAAAAGCAGATATCCCACTGTTTTTCTTAAAAACCAAAGGTAATCTGTTGCCGCAACAGCCTTCGATGCCTTAATGGGATACACGGCATAAAGCTTTTCATCTATATACACCATAACCTGCCCTATCTCCTGGTCTTTTTTCACCGGTGCCCTTACGCATTCCGGCATATTATACACCACCCGCACCTGCTCTTCCTCTGATAAAAGCATTGTCAAAGACTCATCATAATATGTATCTACTCCGGTCTTTTTCCCATCAGCAACCTGAACCACACTAAAATTATTATTAGGACACAATACTGTCTTGTTATAATATTTTCCGGTGCCAAGCTCCATAAGCTTTCTGGTATCTGTCCATTTATACGCTTTATTGGGCGGCCAGCCACTTGCCAGCACTACAGACACAAAGCTTCTGTCCTCCTGCTTGATTGCCCCTACAAAGCAGTAGCCTGCATCTCCTGTAAAGCCTGTCTTAAGTCCCACAGCTCCCGGAAACATATCCAAAAATCGGTCCGTTGTTGTAACATCTGCATGTCTTTTACCTGCCAGCTCGTCAAAGGAATAAGATTTGGTGGTGCATATCTGAGTCACCGTCTGATTTTTTATGGCATATGCGGCAATTACAGCCAGC
This sequence comes from uncultured Butyrivibrio sp., assembly GCA_964441705.1. Taxonomy (GTDB): domain Bacteria; phylum Bacillota; class Clostridia; order Lachnospirales; family Lachnospiraceae; genus Eshraghiella. The sequence goes on along the minus strand of CAYTWF010000097.1, from coordinate 2,342 downwards.
TCATATGCTGTTGTGGAATGAATCCCCTTTTCATCCTGGGCATCAAGCCCGTTGGGTGTAATAAAATATGTATTGGTGCAGCCAAGCTCTCTGGCTTTCTCATTCATCATGTCCGCAAATACCTGAACATATCTGCGGCTTATATCTGCATCCCGGTCTGCCACTCCTGTCTGGCTAAAATTCACAGCGCAGTCCCCAATATATTCTGCCACCGCCACCGCAACATCATTATATGAGCGGAGCATCATTCCATACAGCAAATCCTTAAGGTAATACTGTTCTCCTGCTTTCATATTAAGCTGAACATCTGGCTGCGATGCGGCATATGGAGAGATGGTTACAATATCATCCATTTCTCCATTCTCCAAGGCTATAACAAGTGTCATGATTTTGGTGGTGCTGGCCATGGGCATGACCTGATTCTCATCCTTGCCGTAGAGAATCCTGTTATTATCGGCATCAATCAACACAGCCGAACAGGCATATAATGTCAGTTCGGCTGTATCTGCATTAACCACCCGGACTAAGGGGGTGATTATAATTATTATTGCTAGTAGGTATGTAAAAAAACGTCTAAGCTGCATATACTGTTTGTTCCACGAAAGAGGTTAGTTATATATATGCGTGAGGGACGGGGAATATTCAAATACGCTAAATATCCAGTCTTTTCTGAAGTTCTTTTTCTGGTAATCTTACTTTTTTTCCATTATTTTTTATTAATTCATTAAGACAATGCCTATATTGCTGTAAATCTATACATTGAGTATTATACAATTCGTCTAAAACACCTATAGTTCCAATTACCGTAACATTTTCCTCTATAGCTGCCTTTCTTAATGGTCCATCTCCAGACATAAGCGTAATACCGCGAACTTTTGCAATTGCCAATGCAACGCAATCGTACAATGAGGGTTTTATATATTTCATGTTATATTTCTCCGCCAAGTAAAACTCTTCTTCTGATAGTTCAACTGGAACTAATCCTAATTCAATTAAATCTTTTTTTAATCCTTTTGGTGAAAGCAACTCGTCCTCAACTGCATCTTCATTCATAATAAATGTATATGGCAGCAAAAAAGGCAATTGTAGTTTATTAATTATTGCGAAATCCACCCACACATTTGTGTCGCTGCTAATATATTCCATGCACTATACCTCCACGGCCGCACATTCACTAACGACTTCATCATATGGCTTGCGAAGAAGCTCCGCACCCTTCTGCGGTGTAATTTCATTCTCACTAACTGCCCTATATACAAGCTGTTGAAACAATCTTGGGCTCTCCTGATTTATTCTTGATGGCTCATTTTTCCTCCAACCAGCTTTTCCCGCTTTGATATAAAAGTTTTTTGCGGTGTTATCGTTAATTATCCTATTTATATTTGCACGTTTAACCAATAAATACATGGAAATACCATATTCCTTGCATATTCCAACCATATCATTAGATATATATGTTCTTTTTACACCGAGTTTTCTTATAGCATCTTTGGAAGGAAATAAAAAAGCACCGCTTATAGCAGTTGCCATATTTTCAATTTTTCTTTCATCAACATAGCTTGACCAGTCGAACATAAAATCTGCCATTTCGTGAACAATTGTTGACCTGATTCTTTCTGCTGACATTCCTGCATTAATTATTATATAAAGCCTTCCATTAACAGTACCATTCATCCCGGAAAAATCACTATTACCAATATCACATAAATATACGAGTATTCCTTTATTTTCAAGTATTTCGATAAGATTTCCCACTGGTCCATCTAACGGAAGTTCCAGATGTGCTCTCATTTTCTGTGCATTAACCTCAGCATCATTCGATAACTGCAGCATGTGTCTATCTGGAGCCATTGGCAGAACCTCACCTCCGAGTATATTTACAGTTTCATAAAATCGACTAAAATACTCCTCTACTTCTACTCTAACATATTCCTGTTGTTTTCCTGTTAATTTACTGTTTTTGCGAAATTCTTCATGGCAAAACACAAGATTACTATCACGATTTGCAAGAAAATCAGTAACTCTAACGTGCAAAGCTTTTGCCAAAGCTTTAATCATATCCATGGAGGGTCTGCGTTCTTCCTTTTCATAATAGCTAATAGACATTGGAGAAACCTGCACTAAATCTGCCAGTTCTTTCATTGACATATTATTCTTTAGTCTATAATATTTAAGATTCTTTCCAAACATAATGGTGCCTCCCTTTGTTTATATTTTATCATATTTTCAGTTTTTGTAAACATGTTTACAGGAATTTTTTTCACTTTTTGCCATATATTCATCATTGTTGTTTAAACTGTACCCCAAGTCAAGGACACAATAGAATAGAGTTCCTACCTAAG
>CAYTWF010000096.1:0-6128 GCA_964441705.1 uncultured Butyrivibrio sp. | reverse complement strand
TGTAATAACACAATAAACATTATAAATAGTTAGATAAGGATACATAGTTATCCACAATTATTAATATAATCTCAACAACTCCCATTCCATCATCTTCCTTTAAAAATCTCATTATTCTATTCTTCATATTTTTTACCTCCTAAAACGACATAAATGCCGGAACTATTATCATTACAAGCACTACTCCAAGCATCATAACCATTGGCAAAAGCAGCTTGGTGCCAGCCTCCTCGCCTGCTTTTCTTGCAAGCGCCTTTCTTTCTGCAAATGCCTCATAGGCCTCTGCTCTGAGAATTGCTGTAAAGCCGCTTCCACCCTTTCTGATATTCTGAGTCATAAGACTTGCAAGCTTTACATAGCTGTGAAGCCTGCATTCCTGCCCCAGCTGGGTATATGCCTTTATCTCCGATACGCCGGATGCAATGCGGTTACTTGTTACAAGTATCTCATCATATGCATAACGACGTTTTTTCTCATTGCTCCCAATACTTTTTTTGTAGTCCGAGGATATTCTTGACAACGCATTGACGCCACTCATTCCGGCACCAATAAGAAGTGACAGCTTGGACACAATCTCCGAATAATCCAGCTTCATCTGATTCTCACGCTTCTCCATATCCTTTTTGACTACAATAACCATTTTATAATACACAGCTACTACAATTAACAAAACAAGACAGATAATTACAGGTGCCTTGGAGGCCTGCGGCGACGTAAAGGTAACTGGCGTACCATCAATCTCCTGTGGAAGCTTCACATACTGACTCTGTTCATCACCGGTATTACTGCTTTCCACTGCATTAAGAACCTGTCTGACGAACAGCTCCTTGTCCGAATAATTCTTTGGAAGGACCTTAATCGGAACCTCATAGGTCTGAGAAAAGATATCATAGGTCAGCTCTATTTCCACCACAATATCAACACCCTTCTCGTCAATATTTTCCGATGTAATCTCTCCAAAGCAGTTCATCACTGAATAATCACTCAAAGTATAATCCGCTGTTATTCCATACTCACCAGCCCTTGATATAAATACCAGATTATCCCTCACCTCCATAAGTGAGCTGTTATCTCCCGGCATTGCCTCCACTACTGCATCAAAGGCCTTATTAAATGCCGCTCCAAGCTGGTCATCAGGTATCTTTATTGCGCTTACCGGAACCTCTACTGTATATTCATCTGAGCCGTCCTCCACATTAAGACTGTATATCTGGTCAGCACTTGAATAATCAGGACGCTTAAGCTCTCGAATGGTTTCTGACTTTCCCGTAAGCATCAGTGCTCCTACAATTACAACTGCTGCAAGTCCAAGAATAATAGCCGTTTTACTGTTAATTTTTCCCATAATGTCTTCTCCACTAGACCTGTATGTCCACAATTTGGTCAGCCAGCATCTTGGCTGCAAAATATATCAGCAGACACACTGTCATTACAATGATTCCAACGGCATTGCCATACAGCTTATCGAACATACCTCCGGATGTAAGTCTCATATACAGAACAATACCAACAGGAACCATATTCATAATGCTTTGCTCCAGTTTTTTGGCGCTGATTATAGTACTAATCTCTCTTTTGACCTCAAGCTTTTCATTAATAACCTCAGTGGTATCACGAATAATTCTGATTAAATCTCCACCGCTTCTCTTGGCATAGCACAAAACCTCTGAGAAATTGCTTATCTCCTCAACGCCACTTTTTTTGCAAAGCCTTCAAATGCCTCCTCAATGGTTACATTGACATTAAGCTGCGCAACTATTCCCGCAAATCCACTATATATCTCTGCTTTTTTCCCATACAGCAGTTCTATTTCCTTAAGCGCCTCATAGAATGCATTTTCAATGGAATATCCTGCCATAAGCGAGGACGTAACTGCCTGCATTCCATCCTTAAAGGAAAATGCTGTTTTCTCCTGTCTTTTCTTCTCATATTCTTTTTCACGTTTTTTTACATGCAGATATATGTATGGAAAAAAAACAAGTCCGGCCAGACACATATCGTAAAACAAATATCCTGCAAACATCAGTATTCCAACTGCTTCACACACATATCTCACCCTTAATGCCCGCCTGCTTAAGCTTATCCTGCCCATACATCGGGCTGGAAGTCCGCCTAAGCGAGCCAATAATTCTCCCATCTGCATCTACCCCTTTCTCTGTAAATTCATATAACCTGTTAAGCTTTATTGTGTTGTCCTCACCCATACCAAGAACCTCACTAAGACTTAACACGCGTCTTGTCCGGTCTCTGAGTCTGCCAAGATGAACCACTATATCCAAAGCTGCTGCAATCTGATTCCGGATAGCCGATACAGGCATATCCATTGCCATCAGCACCATAGTTTCAAGTCTAGACATCATATCCTCTGCGCTGTTAGCATGGCCTGTTGAGATAGAACCATCATGTCCTGTATTCATTGCCGTTATCATGTCTATTGCCTCACCGCCACGGACCTCACCCACAATTATTCTGTCAGGTCTCATTCTAAGCGCCGATTTAATAAGCTCACGTATAGTAACTGCATTTCTGCCCTCAATATTGGCATTACGCGCCTCAAGCCGTACCAGATTATCTATGTTCATCAGCTTAAGCTCTGCTGAATCCTCTATGGTAATTACGCGTTCTTCACTGGGTATGTAATTGGACAGTGCATTCAGAAAAGAGGTCTTTCCTGAGCTTGTTCCTCCGCTGATAAATATGTTGTACCTGGCAATTACCAGATTACGAAGAAATTGAGCTGCACCTTCTGATATAGATTCGAGCTGAATCATCTTTTCCATTGATAATGGATTATTGTAGAATTTACGAATAGTAATTATCGGTCCATTAATTGCAACCGGATTCATAACAACATTAACACGGGAACCATTCTTAAGTCTGGTATCCGAGATAGGAACCGACTCATTGATTATTTTATTAGACTGTGCTGCAATCCTCTGGACTATATCATTAAGTCTCTGCGGACTGGCAAAGTGCTTGTCCCACCTGTGTATCCTTCCGTTCTTTTCCAGAAATATGGTATCCCATCCGTTGACCATAATCTCCGTTACCGAATCATCATCTATAAGCTCCTGCAAAATGTCAAGCCTCTTAATATCATTAAATATCTGCTGCCGGTATTTTACTCTCGCCCTAAGCCCCACAATACCCTGATTGGTCTGACAGGTGATTACCTCATCTATCAGCCTTAATATATCTTCCTCCTCCAGGTCATCAGTCGGGTCAATTCTTGACATTACCTGATTCCTGAGGCTGTCTGATATATCATTCACGACACCATCTCCTGACTGTAATTCTTAATTCTGCCTGCAACCTTCTCCCGCCCAGTCTTACTGATGAAATCATTAAAACGGTTAAGCCTTATATTCTGAACCTCATTAATAGGCTGCGGAACAAGTATCTCGTCACAGAATTCCATAACCTCCCACGGTGTACGCACAAGTGTGCCAATATCCACTATTATCTCATCATACGCACCACCATCACATATAAGACCTATAAAGCCCTTAAGCTCCTCACTTGTAATATCCATTATGTCCTCTGCACATACAACAGGATACATATAGTCATAGCCATCAGCCCTTCCACTGCAGGATATGACCTTGGCATATGCCCCATCCGGGTCAGTCAGGTAAAAAAACAACGCATCTGACAGACCTCTTGGCGTCAGCTCCAAAAGCTGTGACACCTCTGTAAATTCCTCAAGATTCATATACAGAACTCTTCTATCCCTGCCGTGAGCTGCTGCTAATCCAAGAGATATCTGCTCTCTGTCATAATCATAGGATGGTGTATATATTCCAATAATTCTTGTACCTCCAGCACCCTCCAGTTCATTCCTGCCCACACTCAGCCTTGCCAGCACATCCTTCATAAGCTTATCTGCTGACTGGTATCTGCATACCACACAATCCTCATCGCTGCTTTCTCCAAGATATATCAGCTTCTTAACACAAACCTGTTCCAGCTCTGTGTCGCTGATATCGCAGCCTGTTATCAGAACCTCTGCCTCATAATCCTTAAGACTGTCAATTACTGCTCTGATATCCGTATATGCCATTGCTCTGTAAGGTATTTTGCCCTTATCGTTAAAATACCCTGTCAGTCTGACTGCATATTCCTCATCCTTATCCAGAATGCAGCAAACCTTCTCTCTCATCCGGTAACAACACCTCCCATAGAAATAATCATTATCATGTACGCCGCCAGAATCGGATACATAAACCGTATTCTGGTAACTCCTCCTCTCCTTACTCCTGCCGCTGCCTCTACAAGAAGCTTAAATATTCCCATAAATGCTGCCGCATACAATACTATAAGAGAATATTTCAGTCCATCGCTCCAGCTTAAAAAACCGGTAAGCATCACAATGAACTTCACATCCCCGGCCTTGACGCCTTTAAGCATATATATAACAAGCCACAACACTGCGTTAATCGTCATCCCTATGACTGCCTGCTTCACGCCATAAAAACCATCTCTATACACATACGTGTATAGACCGAGGATAAAATATCCTGCTATTATTAAAATGTTAGGAATTCTCTGATAATACATATCGTATACAAAAGAACTGCCAATGATTATTTCCAGTAATAAATCAACTATACGACCACCTCCAATTCTATAAGATGGTGTAAAACAACTATTCCGGAACCTTCTGCTGAATTCAGACACACCAGACTTGCTGTGTGTATTGCCAAGGATATACGAAAAATTCCTCTTCGTCAATAGGTTTTCCACCTAATTTTCGTAAGTCTTTTTTCTGACATGAAAACAAGAAAAATTTTATCGCAATTTCTCAATATGTATGGCATAATATACTTATCAACTTATAGGAGGTTCATATGAGGTTACAAAACAAATCTATTGTGGTTACAGGCGCTTCTGCCGGAATGGGTGCAGCAATTGTAAGGCTGTTTGTCAATGAAGGTGCCAACGTTATTGCTGTTGCAAGAAGAAAAGAAAGACTGGATGCTCTGGTCGAGGAGCTTAAAAGTGCTCCTGGCAAGGTCATTGCATTTCAAGGAGATGTAAGCAGGCTTGAAGACAATGAAGCAATGATTGACAAGGCTGTAAGTGAATTTGGAAAACTTGATGTCCTTGTAAATAATGCGGGTGTTATGGATGACATGAGTCCAATTGGTGATTTTACAGATGAACGATATGAATCAGTAATGGGAATTAATGTGTATGGTCCTATGTGTGCCATGAGAAAGGCTGTTAATGTCTTCAAAGCACAGGGTGATGGAGGCAACATCATCAATGTCGCTTCTGTTGGCGGTATGCGGTCCGTTGCCGGTGCCGTCTACTGCGCTTCCAAGGCAGCTGTAATCTCCATGTCAAAAAACACTGCGTTTATGTATATTCCTGATAAAATAAGATGCAATGTTATAGCACCTGGCGGAATCCAGACAGAGATTGCCTCCTCAATGGGTATGCCTAACATGGCAGGCTATGGCAGACTTAGTGAAACCGTAATGAAATCAGCCCCTGCAATGGGTATGGCAGATGACATTGCCAAAGCAGCACTGTATCTTGCCGGAGATGAATCAAGCTACGTCAATGGCGATGTGCTTGTTGTTGATGGCGGATGGATTGCTGGATAACAGTATCTGGAAAGCAAAAGCTGGCGGAGTTGATTTCCGCCAGTTTTTTAATTATTTGCCAAGGCCTTATAATAATCTACTACATTTATGAAATGAATTATTATTTTACATTGTTGCTTTTCCGAAAGATTAATTTTATGCTATAATACTTCTATCTTTATATAGAAAAGGCAGGTGATTTTATGCTTTTCAAAAAGAAATTCACAAGCTCATACGACCCTTCAGTAATGACCCCTGTCCTCCACTGCAGCATCTGCACTGGTGAAACCGTTGCAGGTTTCCGAGACAATGCCTCCGGCCAGTTTATTGATGATGCGCTTATAGTGAACGAATCAGACCTGAATGCCTTTAAAAAGAAGTACGGCATTACTGGGGATATTGAAAAAATATACTGAGGAAGGGACGCTATAGAGATATTTAACGACACATACTTTAATTACACTTTTTTCTCACTTATCTGCTCTTATTAAACTGTACCCCAAGTCAAGGACACAATAGAATAGAGTTCCTACCTAAGTG
>CAYTWF010000095.1:0-6165 GCA_964441705.1 uncultured Butyrivibrio sp. | reverse complement strand
ACTTAGGTAGGAACTCTATTCTATTGTGTCCTTGACTTGGGGTACAGTTTAATTATATAGATAAATATGGTGACATGGAGTTTTCAGAGCTCCCGCTCAATGAAATAGACGGGCTTGTATTTTCAACACTGGCGTATGCTGATTTTTCAGGTATCATATCAATTGGTTCCATGTATGAGCATAGACATACACTTAAGGATGCTGTCAGGATATATTTTAAAAAGAGAAAAACAAGAGTAGAAAAGCTTAATAAAACTTTTGTTGCAGATATTAGAACAATGCTTGTAAAATGTGCACAGTCAGCCAGATACAAGGATATGAAGCTGATTTCTTTTGTAAGTGTTACAGATACTGTGAAAAAAGAACAGTTCGGAGGACTTGCACTGGAATATATGCCAGACAGGGCATGTGTTGCGTACAGAGGTACTGATAATACAATAATCGGCTGGAGAGAGGACTTTGCAATGAGCTATATTCATTCACCATCCCAGCTTGAGGCAGTGGATTTTCTGATGCATACCATGGAAATATGGGATGGCAGACTTATAATTACAGGACATTCCAAAGGTGGAAATCTTGCAATGTTTGCATCGCTTATGGTAGAGGGTGCAATGGACAGGGTGGATGATATATATAATTATGATGGACCGGGACTTGCAATGAAGCTTTATAAGGATGTTAGGTTTGAGGCAGTCAAGGCAAAGCTGCATTTTCTTGTTCCACAGGCATCTATGGTTGGGATGATTTTTGACCGTAATTACACCGGAGCAATTGTAAAGTCTGACCAGACAGGTATGAAGCAGCATAACCCTATAAGCTGGCAGGTTAAGGGAACACGTTTTTGCTATTATGACAAGGTAACAACCTCCAGCAAGGTATTTGAATATACAATGAATAACTGGATTAATGGTCTTGATGCGGAGAATAAACGGGAATTTACTGAAACCGTTTTTGGAATGATGGAGGAGAATGGCTTTGATACATTTGATGATGTATCAGAGAAAAAGAGGCTGTTTATATTCAGATGTCTTTCATCAATGCGCAGAATGGGTCACGCCAAAAGAAAGATGATTGGAGCAACTGCAATGAACTTTGTAAAATCCGGGATAAAAGGAATCCACAGGCAGACTATTTTCGCAAGGAAAAAAATCTGATTTTCTCGGAATACATTAACGCTGTCGGTATTAAAAAAATGCTGACAGCGTTACTTTTTTTATACATATATACTTGAATATATATATGCATATTGCATCTAATTGTGTACAGTAATGCCTGGACACCTTATACTTGAGTTAAGCGGTAAACGTAATCGCAAAACGAAAGGAAGGGTTCTTATGAGAAAAAAGATTTCAAGATTTTTAGTAGCTGTACTTATGCTGGCAATGATTTTTTCAGGTATGATGAATACCAGAACTGTCAGTGCATGGGACAACTCAGAGTCAACCGTTAAAATCCTTATGGTTGGTAACAGTTTAACAAGGTACAATAATGTTGCAGACAAGCTTACAAAGCTGTTTGCATACAAGGGAATTACAGCAACAATTGACACAAGGACACAGATGGGGGCATCGTTATATGACCAGGCGGACATTCTTGCAGAAAGCACAGAGGCTGCAATAATGGATGGAGATTATGACTATGTTATTCTTCAGGAAAAATCCTCAGGATTTAATGAAGCGTTGTTAAGACAGGGTGTTGAAGCTTTTTCAGACTGGATAGAGACAGCTCCTTCAGCACCTCAGCTCATTCTGTATATGCCATGGGCTAATGAGGATGTATTTAAGTCAATGCAGACAACATTTACTGATGCATATGTAGCAGTCGCAAAGGATTATGATGCAATTCTTGCACCTAGTGGTGAAGCTTATTATGACTTGTATTTTAATGAGGGAAAAGAATGGTATAGAGATGGAGATAACGTTCATGGCAACGACCTCGCATCACTTGTATCTGCAAGTACAATTTTTTATTCAATTATGAATGAAGCAGCTCCAATTGAATTCAATCTTTTAGCTGACCAGCTTGCAGTTCAGGCTATGGTGGAAAGCGCAGATTACAGAAATTATCCTGTAAAATATGACCTTAATACTATTAACCTTATTGAAGAAAAAGCATTTGAGTATGCGGCTCTTTACAGTGATCTTAATGATGTTCCTGACCTTACTGGACGTGGAGTTGATGAGACTGTTAATCTTGCCAAGGGTAAGCAGGGTGTTGCATCATCCAATGCAAGAGGTTCATCAGCAGGTGTTGGTCCTCGTAATGTAGGTAACCTTACAGATGGAAGCAAGACATCATACATAGTTTTACATTCAGATGATACTAATCCATGGTTTGGTGTGGATTTTGGAGAAGCTACTGAATTCAATCAGTTATCATTATACTGGGGTGCAACAGGTGATTATGCAGATTCATATAGAAACAGCTTTGTAGTAGAGGGTTCTAATGATGAAAATGCTTTAAACAGCACCAGTGCAACATTTACCCAGCTTGCAACTGGTGAAAGCACAGGAACAGAGGAGCAGGTTGTCAGCTTTGCAGATTCAAGCTACAGATATGTACGTGTGCGTGTAACCAATATTGTTGGTGCATATGCAAGTATGTATGAGCTTGAGGCATATAAGGCAGCAGGCGGCGGAAGTACTGATGAGGCAACTGTTAATGTGGGAGACTATCTTCAGATTAAGGTTGGCGCAGCAACAACAGATATGAGCCTGTATACAGGCAATATGTATGAGGCAACAGCCAGCTTTGCAGCAGGTGCTAAGGACTTTAGTATTCTTTGCAATGGTGCTGAGATATATAAGGGAGCAATCACTCCTTCTGAAAGTGCACAGAATATTATTATTCGTTATTTTGCAAAGGATAATACAGTTGTAACTGGTCAGGATACTCATGAGGATGCTAATGGAAATCCGGTTCAGGATATTAAGAAAGTAGCTAACTGGACTGGTAATTTCTTCTCACGTACAGGAATTGAAGAGTTCAAGGAATTTGGAGGATGGGATCAGGCCAGTCCATTATCAACACTTGACTACATTGGCGGCGGCGTATTTGAAAGAGTATTAACCTATACTGTTCCAACAGAAGCGTCAGTAACCTATCAGTACAAAATTAATTTTGACAGTACATGGAATAATGGTGAGGTTCCGGCAGATAATAAGAGCGTTACATTCCCAGTATCCGGTAAGGGAACAGATACATTCACATTATGGGTTAACTCCATAACCGGAGAGCTTTTTGATTCAATTAATGATGGAACCACAACCTTTAAGATTGATGGCAACGACAGCTACGCTAAGGCAATAGGAACAGCTGATGTTAAGCTTTCACTGGCGTCAGGCAGCACACCTACTGAGTATAAAATGGTTCAGACAGGCCTTGATAACTATATGGTTACTGTATTTATTGAGCCAGGTACATATTCATGGATGGATGTAATTGATGGTAATGATGGTACACTTAGCGGGGAATTTACCATAACTGAGAAGAGCGCAGTGACATTTTTCTATAATGTAAGTGCAGATAAGTATGAAATGCTTAATACAGTAGATAATGCAGCTGAATTCTTTGCAGCTGAAGGCGGTGGAAGCACTGGAGAAGGTGGCGGAAGCACTGGAGAAGGTGGCGGAAGCACTGGAGAAGGTGGCGGAAGCACCGGAGAAGGCAGCGGAAGCACTGGAGAAGGTGGCGGAAGCACCGGAGAAGGCAGCGGAAGCACTGGAGAAGGCAGTGGAAACACAGGTTCAGGCAATGCCGGAGCTGGAAACACTGGTAACGGTGGAAGCTCGGCAGGTTCAGGTAATGCATCTCCTAACCTGGGTGATAATACACCTGTTGCAATGATGCTTATTATTCTTATTGGTGCAGCGGCAGCAACTGGTTCAGCGTTATATATCAGAAAAAAACATTGTATCAGATAAAATATTTTTTCTTGCACATAGTGTTGTTTCATGTTAGAATCAATAATATATGAAATTATAGTCAATCCTAAGAATACAGGCTATTCTTAGGATTGAACTTTTATAGGAAAAGGTGAATTATGGAATTATTACAGCTTCGATATTTTCGTACGGCTGCACAGCTGGAGAATTTCTCCAAAACTGCAGAGCAGTACATGATTCCCCAGTCAGCCGTCAGTGCAACTATTCGGAGGCTTGAGAAGGAACTGGGCTGCGAGCTTTTTGACCGACAATCCAAAAAAGTGGTGCTTAATGAGAATGGTCACCTTCTGTATGAAAAGGTTAACCGTGCGCTTGACGATATTGATAAGGCGGTGGGTGAGCTGCAGGGGATGAGTACCAAGACCATTGGAATTCATGTGCATAGTGGAATTCATTTTATGTCATATCTTGTGCCGGCCTTTGAGAACAGATTTCATAATTATAAGATTGTGTATTTTCAGGGAAAAGCAATTGATGGAAGGGATAGTGATTTTTCTTTTGTCCAGATTCCTGTTGACAGCAAATATATTGATTACAGAATAATCATGGAGGATGAAATTAAGCTTGCAGTATCTAAGAAAAATCGTCTTGCAATGAGAAAAAGAGTAAGCCTTACGGAGCTTGGAGGCGAGAAGTTTGTTGGATATAAATCCGATAACAAGATACGAATGTATACAGATGCATTATGTGAGAGGGCTGGATTAACTCCTGATTTGGTATTTGAGGCAGATACGGTGACGGCACTGCGTTCAATGGTTGAGGCGGACATGGGAGTTGCACTTGTACCATCTGGTTCATGGGCTCTTGATGGACCTCCGGGTACCAGACTTATTGCGCTAGATACACATCCTGTAAGACAGCTTGCTATCGCGTGGAAGCATGAAAAGCTGACACAGGAGCAGAGAGATTTCCTTGAATTTACATGCGAGTGGTTTAAGAAAATAAATGTAAAGGGTTGACAAAAAAATAACAATATACTAATATATTAGCGTGATTAAAATAATATTAATCTTCAGGGCAGGGTGCTTGTTATCAGTTATGTGATAATAATATTCCCGACCGGCGGTAAAGTCCGCGAGCTTAGGCATGAACCGGTGTGATTCCGGTACCGACAGTATAGTCTGGATGGAAGAAGACAAACATATATGATATAGCTTATTATGACCAGGTCGACATGGTCACATTTGCGGTATCATTATAAGCTTGTATTTCCGGCACCTGTTGATTATCAACAGGTGTTTTTTTACTTTATAGAAAATCTTTTTTTGTAAAGTAAAGGCTTTGTGGGAGAACCCGCACAGCTGCAATAAGCCTTGATATTTCAGTCCGGCAAATACCGGAAGATTTTACGGAGGAAAGTATCATGAACAAAATTGGAACACATTTTAAAAATCTGTGGTCAGCTATCTCAGGAAACGTTATTTTTATTCTGGAGTTCGTTGCTATTATTGCAGCAATATTTCTTGTTGCGTATATTGCAGAGCGAATAATAAGAAAGCATACTCAGGATAAAGAGAAAATTCTGTCAACAAGAAAGGTGGCAGTAATCGGAGTAATGTCAGCAATTGCTGGAATTCTTATGTTTTTTGAATTCCCAATGCCTTTTGCACCATCTTTTTACAAGATAGACCTAAGCGAGCTTCCGGTTCTTATATGCGGCTTTGCATATGGTCCGGTGGCAGGTGTGCTTGCGGAGGCGGTTAAGATTCTTGTTAAGCTTATTTTAAAGGGAACGTCAACAGCCTTTGTGGGAGAGCTGGCAAACTTTGTTGTTGGCTGTGCTTTGATATTGCCGGCAACGCTTGTATATCACGTAAAAAAATCCAAGAAGACTGCTCTTATTGGATGCATAGTCGGTACAGTTGTAATTACAATAGTTGGAACTGCTTTTAATGCGGTATATCTGCTTCCAAAATTTGCGGAGCTCTATGGAATGCCAATGGATGCACTTATTGCAATGGGAACCAAGGTTAACAGTCGTGTTAATAATGTTACTTCCTTTGTATGTATGTGTGTTGCACCCCTTAATGTTATTAAGGGAATCATAGTTTCGGTTATAACAATGCTTATCTATCATCCATTAAGACCAATATTAAAAAAAGTTAATTAAGGTATACAGCCCCCTGGTATATTTTTGTCTTGACAAAGCAGGTGTAATATATTATTCTATATAGTGTCTGCTGATTAATCAGAAAAGTGTTGATTTTACTGACTTTTAGGC
>CAYTWF010000094.1:0-6736 GCA_964441705.1 uncultured Butyrivibrio sp. | reverse complement strand
ATTCAACAACTCTAACCTATATATCATATCAATGGGAAACTCTAGGAGAATAACATCCTGTCATTATCCAGACTTTCGTTCTTTTTCATTGAATACTGCTTCATCAGTTCTTCAATTGTCATATTCCTTCGTTCTTCTTCACCCATATCAAGAATAATATTACCTGAATCAAGCATTATCGTTCTTGTTCCAGTCTCAAGTGCTGACTTAATATTGTGAGTAATCATAAGTGTTGTTAATTTATTCTCTTCAACTATTCTCTTAGTAATCTCCATAACCTTCTGAGCTGTGGCAGGATCAAGTGCCGCCGTATGTTCATCAAGTAAGAGAAGCTTAGGAGGAACCAGTGTTGCCATAAGAAGTGTAACCACCTGTCTCTGACCACCTGAGAGAAGTCCTACCATTGTATCCATTCGCTCTTCAAGTCCCATTCCAAAAGAAGCTAAAGCATCATGGAACATCTTACGTTCTTTTTTGGTAACTGCCTTGCCAAGTCCGCCTCTTTTGCTTCTTGAATAAGCAAGGGCAAGATTTTCTTCAATTGTAAGGTGAGGAGCTGTACCCTTCATAGGATCCTGGAAAATACGTCCGATTGTACGGGCTCTCTTATGCTCAGACTTATATGATATATCCTCGCCATCAAGAATCACATGACCCTCATCAAGCCAGAATCCACCACATATAGCATTAAAAAGAGTAGACTTACCGGCACCGTTAGAGCCGATAATTGTTACAAATTCTCCATCCTTAAGAGAGAGATTCAATCCATTAAGAGCCTTGAATTCATTAGGTGTACCAGGTGCAAACACTTTGGTAGCATTAGTAATTTCTAACATTATGCTCTCCCCCTTCTTTTAATCTTAGCTCTTCCCATAGACGCTTTAATTGCCGGAACTGCAAGGGCTATTGTAACAATAACTGCAGATACAAGCTTAAGCATGTAGGATGGGAATATGCTGTATTTGGTTGCAAGTACAATAATAAATCTATAGATGATTGATCCCGCAATTGCAGAGATAAATCCGACGGTTACACTTCTTTTGCCAAAAATAGCTTCACCAATAATTACTGACGCAAGGCCTACTACAAGAATACCTACACTTGAGCTGATATCTGCAAAGCTCTGATACTGAGCAGTGAGTCCACCTGAAAATGCTATACATGCATTACTGATTCCAAGTGCTACTATTTTGGTCAAATCAACATTAACTGAAGAAGCTCTAACCATCTCCTGATTATCCCCTGTTGCCCTGATGCAAAGTCCGAAATGGGTCTTAAAGAACAATGATAAAAGAACAACGAATATAATTGCCATAACTGCTACTACTATAATTCTTACAATATCCTTGTCTAACTGTAAAAGGTCTTTTACCTTAGTGAAGATTGTAGTATCCCCAATAAGTGAAAGATTGGCTCCACCTTTTAGTATCGCAATATTAATTGAATACAACCCTGTCATTGTAATAATTCCTGCAAGAATAGGATGGATTGAAAGCTTAGTCTGAAGAACACCTGTAAGGCATCCTGCTGCCATTCCCGCCACAATTGCCAGTACAAGTCCAAGATATGGATGTCCCAACTCGGTCATTAATGCTGATACCGCAAGACCAAATGCGAAACTTCCTTCTGTTGTAAGATCAGGAATATCCAAAATTCTAAAGCTTATGTATATTCCAAGTACCATTATTCCATACAGCAGTCCAAGCTGTAATGAACTATAGAGTATAGTCATGTTTCCTCCTAATTATTTAGCGTCATTTACGAATGTAGCGCTGTTAGTTACTTCATCTGAAAGTGTAATTCCAAGTGCATCAAGCGTATCCTGATTGATAACTGTATATGAAGCCAGAACTACTACTGAAGGGATTTCTTTAAGAGCTTTACCATTAAGGTATTCAATTCCCATATCTGCTGTCATTTTGCCGATTTCTTTATCACTGATTGCAATAGTTGCAAAGCATCCTGAATCTACCATTGTTGCTGAGCTTCCATATACTGGAATCTTAGCATCTCTTGCTACTTCTGTAACTGTAGTCATAGCTGACTGAATAACACTGTCATTAGGAATGAAGATTGCATCAACCTTTTCTGCAAGTGTCTGGGCAGCCTGCTGAACTTCTGATGAATTAGTTACTGTTACTTCTTCGTATTTGATGTTGTTCTCGTCACAATATTCTTTTGCTGAATTTACAGTGTTAACTGAGTTATCTTCACTTGTGCAATATAAGAATCCGTAAGTCTCAACGTCTGGTGTTAACTTATCACTTAATGCAAAAATATCACTTACCGGAATTGCATTAGATGTTCCTGTAGCATTCTTATCTGGGTTCTCCATCTCTGTAATTACGCCTGCTGCAACTGGTGCTGATACTGCACAGAAGAATACTGGAGTATCGCTTTCCTGATTAACCATAGCCTGTGTTGAAGGAGTTGCAATTGTAAATACTAAATCATAAGAACCATCTGCCATATTCTGGGCAATTGTCTGAAGTGTTGTAGCATCACCCTGCGCACATTTTACATCAATTGATGCATTGTCACCATCTTTGTATCCTTTTGCTTCAAGTTCTGCTATAATTCCATCTTTCATATCATTAAAAGCACCATTTTCAATCATCTGGATAATACCAATCTTAGTCTTTCCTGAATCTTTACTCTTACATCCTGTGAATGCTCCAACGCATGCAATAATCATAATAAATGTTAAAATAACTGTTAATCTCTTTTTCATAATAAATACCTCGCTTATTTTTCAATATTTTCCAGTTGGATAAATGCTTTGGTGAGCATCTCCTCTGTTATCTTATATGGATTGTGGTCGATATCCTTCATCGCCGCAGCCATTCTCACTACCTTAGGTAATTCCTCCAATGTTAATTCTACATCAGCAAGCTTAGTAGGAAGTCCTACTGCTCTATTGAACTGGTACACTCTTTTGAATGAATCCATGTCCTTGTCTACAAGTAAAAGAATTAACACTCCGTATCCAACAACTTCTCCGTGAAGATGATTTCTCTCTATCTGTGGAAAAGAAGTTAGTGCATAAAATATTGCATGTGCAAGTCCTGTGTTGTAATCAATCACATGGTCTGTGCAAAGAAGAATTGATGCAATTGCTGTACTTACTATAATTGCAAGTACCACCTGTTCATATTCTTTTGATGCAATATGTGCTTCGTTATCTATCAGTGCCTGAACACCATATTTCATTACGGGCTCAAAACACATTCTGGAGTTAGTAACACCAAGTGCGATATAATGTGGAACTTCTTCATCTCTGCTTGATACGCTGCTCTCAAAATACTTTGCATATGTATCTCCAATTCCTGCCCACATGTATCTCTTAGGTGAATTAACTATTATTTCAGTATCAATAAATGCATGTACAGGAGGCTTATCAAAAAAGAATGGATTCTTGAAGCTTCCGTCCTGATTGTACATTATTGACACGCTGGTGCACGCCGAACAATTGGATGCGATAGTTGGAAATGTAAATACAGGTTTTTTAACTGTATTTGCAAGTGCTTTGGCTGTATCAGTTGCTTTGCCGCCGCCTATGGCAAAAATCATGTCCGCGTGCTGGAGCCATCGTTCCTTCTCCAGGGCTTCTACATTCTCGTAGCTTGCCTCGCCGCCATACCAGATATATCCCAGCATGTTAAGCTCAGTTCCTTCTATAGCATTATTTATTTTATCCTTAGCTGCTTCTATCGCCTTATGTCCACCTATTGCAACTATATTGGTTCCATAAGGTCTGCAGATTTTGGCTATTTCTTTGTATGCATCTGTTCCAATTGTATAACTTGGTAAATTAATGTCGTAGCTCATTGTCGACCTCCTGCATGACTTTTTTCCATAAAAAAATCCCCGACTGTTGTTCACAGTCGGGGACGAATAATCTCGTGGTGCCACCCCTATTCCCGAAGTATAAGTAATTGTCTTCGGCTCATTCAGATACGGAACATTGATTAACATTCGATATCATATCCCTTAACGCGGGCTAACGGCTCAGGCTACTGTATTAATTTCACCCTGCATCTCCCAAAACCATTCCTTAACGCTGCTGTCACCGGTTCTCAGCACTGCCGGCTCTCTGTAAACATCATCTCATCAAGTACTCTTTTTGTTCTTCGACGTTGAGTAAAGTTTAGCACCATTAGATTAACGTGTCAATCTGTTTTTTTATTTGTTTCTCACTTTATTTTATTAGAATATAGATAACTGTTATTGGTGTTATGGACATCGTGTCCGCAGGCGAAGAAGACCCTTATGAAATGCTTGTATCAGAGTTACAAATGATGCTATAATTATCCCAATTTATGGGAGGTAATTATTATGTTAAAACATTATGTTATTTTTACATTTGAAAAAAACTTTTTTACCGATAAAGCTTACGAAGAATATTGTAATGCCTTTGAGATAATTAAGAACGCATTTGATGGAATAAAAGAAGTTAAGATTCACAAGAACTGTGTTGACCGTCCTGCCAACATGGACCTTATGGTTGAGATGGATTTGACTGATGAATCTGTGTTAGGGCAGTATCTATCATATCCAGAACATGTAAGAATGGGTGAAAAATACAATCCACATGTAATTAACAGAGTATCATTTGACTATAAGTATTAACAAAATATCCCGCTAACATTAATGCTAGCGGGATTAGTTATTATTAAATATTATTTTGAAAGTTTGCTTTCTCTGTAGATAATATCATGTCTCTTTGGTCCATTAGATACCATTGTAATAGGTACTCCAAGTTCATCCTCAATAGCTTCAATATAATCTCTGCATTCCTGTGGAAGCTCTTCGTATTTCTTAATTCCTCTGATATCACATTTCCAGCCCTTAAATGTCTTAAGTACAGGTTTAGCCTTTTCAAGCTTATAGGTTACAGGGAAATCTTTTATAACTTCTCCATCAACTTCGTATCCAACACACATTGGAATCTCATCAAGATATCCAAGTACATCAAGAACTGTAAGAGCAACCTCTGTTGCGCCCTGAAGTCTGCAGCCATAACGTGAAGCAACTGCATCGAACCATCCCATTCTTCTAGGACGTCCTGTTGTAGCACCGAATTCTCCACCGTCTCCGCCACGAACTCTAAGCTCCTGAGCTTCGTCTCCAAAGATTTCACTAACAAATGCGCCAGCACCAACTGCTGAAGAATATGCCTTAACAACAGTGACAATATCCTTAATCTCATATGGTGGAATACCTGCTCCAATTGCGCCATAAGCAGCAAGTGTTGAAGAAGATGTTACCATTGGGTAAATTCCATGGTCTGGGTCCTTAAGTGTTCCAAGCTGTCCCTCAAGAAGAACTGTCTTGCCTTCCTTAAGTGCTTCATTAAGATACAATGATACATCAGCAACATAAGGTGCAACCATGTCCCTATAGGAAAGTAAGAGCTTGAATACCTCTTCCTTGTCAAGAAGTGGCTTATGATATAGATGCTCAAGAAGAATATTCTTGTAATCAACAACTCTGTCAACCTTATCTCTAAGAAGTTCCTCGTCGAAAAGCTCACTTACCTGGAAACCAATCTTAGCATATTTATCTGAATAAAAAGGAGCAATTCCTGACTTTGTTGAACCAAACGCTTTACCTGCAAGTCTGGCTTCCTCATATGTATCAAAGTCTACATGGTATGGCATAAGAATCTGTGCTCTGTCAGATACAAGAATCTTAGGTGTTGGAACTCCTCTATCCTCAAGTGACTTAATCTCATTGAAAAGATATGGGATATTAAGTGCTACACCATTACCGATGATGCTTGTAGTATGATTATAAAATACACCTGATGGAAGTAAATGTAATGCGAATTTACCATAATCATTAATGATTGTATGGCCTGCATTGCTTCCTCCCTGGAATCTTACAATAATATCTGACTTCTCAGCAAGCATATCTGTAATCTTGCCCTTGCCCTCATCGCCCCAGTTTGCACCAACTATCGCTCTAACCATGCGTTGTTCCTCCTGATATTAACTATAATTTATGTGTTCGTTTTCTAACACACTGAAATAGTATACAACAAGCATCAGGTAAAAGCAAGGAATTCATTCTATTCGCAATACATTTGTGTTTGACTTTCACATGGATAAAAGAATATTCTCTGTTCCTTTACACTTCCATCCCTCATTGTTATTTTGGCAGTTACTTTTGACTGGGCTAATCTGTCTGCAGCCTGACCCAGTAATTTCTCCTCAGCAATAATATACATCTTGGAACTTACTGACGAGTCAGCCTCTTTATTGGCCTCATCAATAGCCTTAAGATAGTCTGAATAATCAACACCCAGCCTTATTGCATATAGGTTATTGCCTGTATTCTGGACATTACTGCCAACAGTATATTCCTGCACCATCTCATCATGTGGTTTATACCATAAAAGGTCATTATTGCCAGCGACCCTATATGCAACTTCAACCCCGTCTACCATATGAGTTGTTCCTGGTTCGTATATAATCGGCTTAAAATAACAGCTGCCATCATTGCTGTTTTTTTCGTCCAGCTGTACAAAACACCCATTTTCTATTGAATAGGTTATGCTTTCAACATTATCACCTGTAATCTCCACATTAAAAGTAAAATACTTCCACCCATCATTTCCATTTCTTATGTGAAATTTGTCAAATGCCTGTTGAGCTTCAAATTTAACTGTATATCCATCATATGATATTGGGGTCAAAAGCCCCACTTTAGCACCTTGAAAAATTTATATATTTTG
>CAYTWF010000093.1:0-7103 GCA_964441705.1 uncultured Butyrivibrio sp. | reverse complement strand
CTTGATATGTCACCAGCAGGACGTCAGGTTCACTTTAAGGCTATGAGAAAGTTAGCTTCAGAGCATCCATCAGAGAAGGTTGGTGCTGAGATTAGAAAGCTTTACAGCTGGAATGATGAGAAGGATAAATTCATCAACAACTAATACTGACACTTTAATATTAATACATATGAGCGTTCAAGATATAATGCTTGAACGCTCTATTATTTCATGGGAAATTATGTTCTATCAAATATACCGGCATTATTCGGAGGTACCATTATGCAGACTGAGAATCTGTCACAGAGAACGGCAGACAATCTAAGAGACCTTATTTTAAAAGAAGAGATATATAAATATGGAGAAAAGCTTCCTAACGAGAACGAGCTGTCTGATAAGCTGGGAATAAGCAGAACAACACTTCGTGAGGCAATACGTATTCTTAGTGCAGAGGGACTTCTTACTGTAAAGCGTGGCTGTGGAACCTATGTATCCCAACAGATGAACCAGCTTGCCAATGAAGCCCTGGGTATTCAGGATTTATCACAGATGAAAATAACACTTAGAGATTTGTATGAGACCAGAATGATTTTTGAACCGGAAGCAGCGGCTCTGGCATGCAAAAGAGCAACGAAGGAGGAGATAGACAATATTCTTCGCCTGGGTGAGGACTGTCAGACTCAGTTGAAACGCAATCCTGTAGGAAAGGAGCGAATCAAGTCTGAAAGTGAATTTCATGGAGCAATTCTTAGAGCTTCTCATAATGAATTTCTAAGCAAGTTTATTCCAATGCTTACTGAATCCATTGAGAAAACCATTGCAATGAATTACAATCTTGATGTTGTGGCAGAGGATGCATATAAGGACCATATACTTATTATGAACTTTTTAAAGAGAAGAGATGCAGAGGCACTTAAAAGTGCTGTGACAATTCATCTTCATCATGCGATATTGAATGAGCAGCTTACTATGGAATAGAATCACAGAATAATAACTGGTAATAAATAACTATATTAATAGGACACATGACTTTGCAAAAAGTTGTGTGTTTTTTTATCTCAAAAAAACAACATAAAACGTAAAAAACTGATATTTATCATTTTGTAACATTTTGTTAAGATTTACTAAGAAAGTTGGAAAATATCCGACAAAATTACGAAAAATCCTGTCTGGGGCAGACAATTCTTTCGTGATTTTAATAAAAAGGAGGAAAAATGGTGAGTAGATTCAAGAAGTATCTTCCAATTGGGAAAGATATGAAAAAACGTATGCTTAGCGTACTGTTAACTGTAGCCATGGTATTAGGCTTAATTCAGGTAATGCCAGGTACAGTCAGTGAGGTTAAGGCAGCAGAATTAGGAGAAGCAGTAGTTACTGACTTTATGCAGGTTCAGGTAGATACCGGCAGCAAGTATGATATGCAGCTTTATATGAATGGTGTATATGAGGCAGCAGTTGAGCTTGCAGCAGGAACACATACTGTAACTCTTATTAAGAATGGAGAGGCAACAGCTTTAACTAACAGTGTGACAGTTACAAGCAGCACTAAGGTGTATTTTAGATTTGCAAATAATAAACTGGAGAATTCTGTTAATGATGGAATAATCCACAGCGCTGCATTAGTTGGTAATTTCAATGGTATAGAATTTGTTGATGGCAGTGCAGCAAGATATGATATTGCAAGCTGGGCACCAGCAGATGTTAATGCAAGACTTGAGTACGTTGGCGGAGGAATATATAAAAGAACATTTCTTTTCAAGGAGCTTGCCTCAGCTGTAACACTTGAGGACGCAGGATATAAGGTAGCACTGGATGTTGAAAAGGATAATGGATGGACCAACAGCTTTGGTGAAGGTACTAATAATATTGCACTTACAGTACCAGCTGGCAAGTCATCACTTACAATATTTGTAGATTCTATCAACAGAGTTGTATATGATGATGTAAGAAATGGAAGCATGAACATTTTTCAGAATTCTGGAAGTATTTCTGCTAATTCTCTTGCAACAACAGTTTCATTAGTTGGAACAGTAAGAGCAGATAATCAGTGGATTGCAGGCGCATCGGGCTATGATTTCACACAGCTTAATGACAAAATATATGTATTCCAGAAAACCTTTGCAGAGGGTTCATATGAATATAAATGCGTATTTAATCATGAAAAATGGTATGATAAAAGTGGTAATATAACACTTAATGTTCCAGCGGATAATACCAATGTAGTATTTATCTATGATGCTTCCACAGAGAAGCTTTACGATACAGTTAATAATCTTAAGGATGTTGCTAAGATACTTGGCATGAAGGCATCCGCAAGTGTTATACTTGATATGGATAAGGTTAATGTATCCGACCTTATGCAGGTTAAGATTGGCAGTAATAAGTATGACCTTAAGCTTTATTTAAATGGCGTATATGAAGCACCTGTTACACTTACAGCAGGTACATATACAGCAGAACTTTTACAGAATGGAACAGCTACTGGAGTTGAGAAAGAGGTTGTTGTAGCTTCTGATTCCAAGGTTTATTTCAGACTGTCAAAGGGTGAACTTTTGGATTCAGTTAATGATACCGGACTTATTAAGGATACCAAGGTTGCAGGTAATTTTGCAGGACTTACACTTAAGGACAGTACAATTAAGGTAACCTGGGATCCATCAACTACTAAGGCAGCACTTGATTATATTGGTGGTGGCTTATACATTAAGACTTTTGAGTTTACAGCACCACTTGCCTCAGATGTCACAATTGCAGATACAGGATATAAGATTGCATTTGGAAACAACTGGGATGGCAGCATAGGTGGAACCACATCCGATAATATTCCAGCTACAATTCCAGCTGGAAGGACATCATTTACAGTATTGGTAGATGAGATTAATCATGTGGCTTATGACGATGCTAACCTGGATGAATTTGAGGTTACCTTTAATGATGGTAAGGCAACCTATAATCCGTTAACAACAGTTATATCATTTGTTGGCTCAGCCAGATGCGATGCCGATGCTAATAATAACTGGGCTGGTGGAGCTAAGGGATATGAATTTACCCAGATATCTGATTCGTTATACCTTTATCAGCAGACCTATGCAAAGGGAACCTATGAGTATAAGGCAGTATATGATTATGCTAAATGGTATGAATATGAAGGAACACAGCAATTTTCCGGCAACAAGAGCTTTACTGTAACAGAAGATAATACCAATGTAGTTTTCTTATATGATTCAACAGAAAGAAAGCTGTATGATACAGTTAACAATGGCAATGATATTGCAATTACATTGGGAATGAAGGAAGCTCCGGCAGAGGCTAAGGTAACAGATAATGCAACAGGTACAACAACCTTCCAGACACTTGCAGATGCAGGGGTTAAGGTAGAGCTTGTATATGCACCTAAGAGTGACCCAACAGCTGCAACAACTGTAACACTTACTGAAACAGCTGCAAATTCAGGCGTATATACATATACAAAGTATTTTGGTGATGCAGCACTTGATATTGTATATTATTACAAGGTTGCAGGCTCAAAGATTCTTGATGGTTCAGCTACAACTGTAAATGTTGGCGGTACAGACTATTCAAGCTACACAAGAGCTGCATTTACAGGAAGACTGGTTAATGTTCCAGGTACATTCCCTGGAGAAAGCTGGGTTGCTAATTCCAATCCAATGACATATATTGGCAATGGACAGTATAAGTATACATTTACAAATGTACCTGCTGCCAATTACCAGTATAAGATATCTATGGGTTCATGGAACGAGAACTATGGTGTTGGTGGAACATCTGGAGGAACTGATAATAACTATACAGTAACTGTTCCTGATACACAGGACGTTACAATATATTACAGTGACTTCAGCCACTTATCAGTAGATTCTGTTAACTATGTTTTTGCTGATATAACACTTAGTGGTACAGGAATACCTACTGGAACCAAGCTTACAGATGAAGGCTTCAGTGGAATCTATACAAGCACAGTAGCAATGAGCGCAGGAGCATATTCTGATCTTAAGCTTACAGATAATAACGGTGCACAGACTTATGAATTTGGAACAATAACACTTGCTGCGGACAAGAATGTAACATTTTATTTTGACCCAACAACTGAGATATTCTACAACAATGCATCAGATGTTAAGGTTGATACAGGTAAGATATATTATAATTCCAAGCTTGAAGCATATAAGGCTCCATATGGTGCAGTTGCAACAGGTGAAAAGGTAACATTTTCAATTACAACAGGAACTGATGCACAGTCAGTTATGCTTGCAGTTAAGGGACCTGAAAAAAAGACAATTAAGCTTACGGCAGGTGAAGCTGTTGGAGGCAAGGTTACATGGAGTGGTTCAACAACCTTCTCAACAATTGGTGAGTATTCATATTATTTTGCAGTATCCAATGGAAGTGACATTGCAATATATGCTGATGATGACGGATATTATGGAGAAGGCAAGACAACTGACCTGAGTAATATCAAGGCTTATGGAATGGTTGTATACAAGAGTGGATATGAGACTCCGGACTGGATGAAGAATGCAGTTGTATACCAGATTTTCCCAGACCGTTTCTTTGATGGTGATGAGAGCAATAATCTGGCTCAGACAACAGCAAGAGGAGAAACAGATTACGAATACATTACTGACTGGTATACATTACCTGAGAATCCAGAGCAGGAAACAGCACTTTCCAAGGAAGAATATGCTGCAACCGGAGCTCATGCGGGAGATGGCAACTGGAGTAATGAAATCTATGGTGGAGATATTAAGGGTATTACAGAAAAGATAGAATATCTTAAGGCACTTGGTGTTACAGTAATTTACCTTAACCCTGTATTCTCATCAATTTCAAGCCATAGATATGATACAACAGACTATACAAAGATTGACCCTGTTCTTGGTACACTGGGTGATTTTGAGGAGCTTGTTGATATAGCTGAAAAGAACGACATGCATGTAGTTCTTGATGGCGTATTTAACCATGTATCTGATGATTCAATATATTTTGACCGTTATTACAAGTTCCTTGAAGCAGGAACAGATACAATCGGTGCATATCCTTACTGGGCATATGTATATGATTATATGAAGGAAAAGAGCGTTGACCAGGCAGCAGCCGAAACAGCAGCTAAGGCATATTTTACCAAGAATTATGGTATTAAAGACTATTCCTATACAGAGTGGTTTGAGGTGTATAATTCAGTATTGCTTGATGATAACGAGGCTGAGGTAAAGGATAATATCGGACTTAGAGCCGGTAAGGCAGTATATGGCTACCAGGGCTGGTGGGGATATGACAGCATGCCTGTTGTAAAATCCACTAATGGCTCAGAGTTCCAGACAGGTAACTGGGCAGATGAGATTATCTACAATGATGATGAGACAAGCGTAACACAGTACTGGTTAACAGAGGGCTCTGATGGATGGAGACTTGATGTTGCTAATGAAGTATCTGATGAGACCTGGCAGGAGTTCCGTAAATCTGTTAAGGCTCTTGACAGTGATAATGTTATTATTGGAGAGATTTGGGAGGATGCAACAGAGTATCTTCTTGGAGATATGTATGATTCAGTAATGAACTATATGTTCCGTACAGCAGTAACAGCATTTGCAAAGGGCGGTTCTTCTGCTGATGCAATGAATACTCTTGAGAAGCTGAGAGAGCGTTATCCAGAGGAAGCATTTTATGCAATGATGAACCTTGTAGGCTCACATGATACAACAAGAATTCTTTCTTACCTTGATGGAATTGATGATGACCGTAATCAGAAGGATGTGGACAGTGCGTTCCCAACATATGAGAAGACCTCTGACCTTGCCAAGGCAAGACAGTATCTTGTAGCTTTTATGCAGTTTACATATGCTGGTGCTCCTACAATATACTATGGTGATGAAATTGGTATGGTAGGTGCAGATGACCCTGATGACCGTCGTGCATTTGAATGGGGCAAGGGTAATGAGGAGCTTGTAACCTGGTATGCTACACTTGCAGCTATAAGAAGCCAGTACACAGCACTTCGTACAGGAACTGTTGAACCATTTACAACCAATGACAGTGTTATGTCATATGTAAGACGTGATGACAGCAACGCAGTTATTGTACTTGCTAACAATGCACAGGAAGACAAGGAAGTAACAATTAAGCTTGCAGATATTAATATCAGTGCTTCTAAGCTTACTGACCTTATCTCTGGTAAGGAAGTAACAATAAGCGATGGTAAAATAACAGTAAATGTACCTAAGTTATCAGGAATGATAATAACTGAAAATGCTAAGAACATAACAGTTAATAAGACTGCTCTTTCAAGTGCATATGACAGCTCATTTGTTATAGCAGAAAGAGACCCTGAATATAAAGAGGATGAGATTAAGCCTGATGTAACAATTCCTGCATCTGATGGATGGGATACAGTTGTTGATACAATTATTGCAGCACCAACAGAAGCTGTAATTGAAGTAACTATGGATAATACCACAACAGTTTCCAAGGATGTAATTAATGCCATAAAGGGAACAGATAAGACTGTAGTTCTTGATATGGGTAATGGAATCAAATGGATTATTAAGGGACAGGACGTTACCGGAACAGATATCAAGGATATTGATATGAAGGTAACGGTTGGAAGCGGTAATATTCCTGCAAGCATAATTAAGAAGCTTAAGACTAACGGAACTGTAATGCAGATAAGCCTTGCAGCCTCTGGAGAATTTGGTTTTAAGGCAACTCTTTCAATTAACGTTGGAAAAGATTATGCAGGCAAGATGGGAAATCTGTTCTATTACAACGCAAAGAGCGGCGAGTTTGAAAAGATTGACTCAGCTAAGATAGCTGCTGATGGAACAATTCTTCTTACAATGACTCATGCATCTGACTATGTACTTGTTATTGATACACAGGAGCTTGCAGATCTGCCATTAGGAGACATTCGTAACTATATGTTATACCTGATGATGCTTATGGCAGCAGCCGGAGCATTTGGAACAATGGCTCTTAAGAAACGTAAGCATGAATAAAAGAAATAATTAAATGATTTAATGAAGGGCGCAGCTTTTATATGGCTGTGCCCTTCTTGTGCAATAAGCCAGCATGCAGAAATCGTGCTTGCACGAATTTCTATATGCTGG
>CAYTWF010000092.1:0-7405 GCA_964441705.1 uncultured Butyrivibrio sp. | reverse complement strand
ATACTGGAAATATGAGAAAAATCAAGATTTTATTTGTTTGCCACGGCAACATCTGTCGTTCCCCTATGGCAGAATTCGTTTTTAAACACATTCTAGCCACTCGTAACCTTGCCTCCTCTTTCTACGTTGCCTCTGCAGCTACCAGTAGCGAGGAAATCTACCGTGGCGTAGGTAATCCAGTCTATCCACCTGCCAAGGCGGAACTGGCTAAGCATGGTATCTCATGTGGAGGAAAGAGAGCGGTTCAATTGAAAGCTTCTGATTATGATGACTACGATTATTTAATTGGCATGGATGAGATGAATATCCGCAACATTGAACGTATGACAGGACACAGTGGCGGGAAGATAAGCCTTTTGCTATCATATGCAGGTAGAGATGACTCTATCTCAGACCCATGGTATACAGGTAACTTTAGTGACACCTACAGAGACGTGGAAGAAGGCTGCGAAGCTTTATTAGAATACATATTACACACCGGTTTGGAGAATAGATAATGATTAACGAGAGACAGATGATGGAACTGTTGCAGATTGTCAGCAGCATTAAGAAACAGTATGAGGCTGAGGGAAGAGGAACTCTTACCTATGAGAGGGCAGAGACACTTATGGATTGTGTCAATTACTGTATCAATGAGAGTATTCATGTAGGGCATGTAATTGATAATGATACTAATATGCAGGAAGCCTATCAACAGGGACTTAAGATTATAGAAGATAAAGTAGCTGCTGCCAGAGCTGACTATAGAGAATTAATGTCAGGTCTTAACGACTACGACATTATTAACTATCGAAATGTAGTAGTGTATGGACTGGCCGATTTTTTTGGCAACTATGATGCTGTAATTGCACCAATGGATAACATAGCTGCTAATTATCCACTTATGAAGTGGAGCATAGATAATGGCAAGGTTGCCGCATATGGAATTGACCTTATTGAGGATTATGTAAGATGCCTAAGGATTGAGAGAGCATTTCTTGATAACTACGAAGAAGCTTATGTATTAGATGTTATTGGTAAAGTGTGCGAGAAAACAGCCACTTTTCGAGGCAATATATGCGAAGAAGTATTGTATGCTGTGGTAAAGGAACGATACGAAAAGGAGAATGCCTCTGTGGAAGATATTCTTATGAAAATTGCGATTGAGACGGGAATTATGAAACTGCCGGGAGGCGGAACATATCTATTTGCAATGGGAAAAATATTTAGTAAACGTTTGGAAAAATAATTACTTATTTCTTAGTTATATTACCACAAAATCTGATTTTTTTCAAGACTGGTAATGTATCATAAAAGTAGTATAATGCAGTTTATCCAATGGGGAGGTGCATTATGGAAAATAATCTTTTGAGTAGTATGACAGAGGCTTTAACTGCCAGAGAAGAGAGCAGGATTGCGCAGAGTAACGGGAAGACAGAGCGCTTTGGACTAAGACTTACCAGGGAACAGGCTCATGAGCTGGTGGAATACCATAACGAGAGCTTGAAAAGATACAGGCTTGTGGAGTTTGATGAGAGTATATTTGATAAGCTGATATTTACCTTTTGCGATTCAGATTATATTGAACAGGACAGCTATCTGGATACACTTGAGGCATTGCAGGATATTTTCTACAATATCAGAAGCGAGTCCGATGTATCTGTTACAGATGATACCATTCTGGAGATGATGAAGGAACGGTTTGAGCTGACGGGCGGAGACCTGGATTATATGATGGATATGGATGAGGACCAGGCAGAATACATCAGAAGACAGAATCAGGAGCTGTATGATTCGGAAATGAGCAGGTTAAGCGATGATTAATGAGCGACAGATGATGGAGCTGCTGCAGATTGTCAGTAGACTTAAGAAACAATATACCTCATGTGAAAATAGTTCAATTACATATGAGAAAGCGGGAAATCTAATGGACTGTGCAATGTACTGTATTAACCAGTGCGTGCAGGAGGGGACCGTTCTTGGAGATGATACTGACATGCACCAGGCATATAGACTGGGAATGGCAGTAATAGAAGATAAGATGAGAAAGACACAGGAGCAGTATAACGGGCTTGTTCTGGATTTTAAGGATTATGGCTGCACCAATTACAAGGATACGGTTTTAAAAGGACTGCCGGAGTTCTTTATGAGATATGACCCGGCACTGGCTCCGATGGATAATGTTATTATGCTGGATTATCCGCTGATGAAGTGGAGCGCCAGAAATAGACATAACCAGGACTGTGGTATTGATTTGATTGAGGATTATGTAAAATGCCTTGAGGTTGAGAAACGTTTTTTGAATAATTATGAGGATGCATATGTTGTGGAGACAATAGCCGCAGCAGGTGTCAGCCCTTCAGAATATATGGGGAATATATGTGAAGAGGTTTTGTACAGAACCGTAAAAGACACTCAGACCGTGGAGGGGCAGAAGGCAGGAGAAATTATTATGAAGCTGGCAGCAAGGCTTGGCATGCTTGACTGCATGGAGTATCTTTTTTGCATGTCTGACGGAATTGATGCACGAATTAGTGCCTGCGGTAATCACTAGGGGTTACGTTGTATTTTTTCTTAAATATTCTATTGAAATAAGACAGATTATCATAGCCACACTGTGCGGCAATGTCGATAATATTGTCCTCAGATGAGATAAGCATACGTGATGCCATGGAGAGCCGGTAATCATTGAGATAATCGATGAAGGAGGTTCCCATGGCTTTTTTGAAGAATTTCATAAAGTGGGAGCTGGAAAAACCGCAGACTCCCGCAATGTCGTCAATGCTTATAGGCTCGTTATAATTTGTCTCGATGTATTTAATTACTTCTTTTATTTTATCAAGGTTCTTGTTGCTTTTTACGTCAGTACCTTCCTCAGAATGATTATACAGTATAAAAAAGAACTGATAGAGATATCCTTTTATGGCAAGCTTGTAGCCCTTGGGGAAGGTGGTGCATATATCATCAGCCCGGTTGAGGCAGGCGGAGAGCTGAGGATATATTTCGTCTTCTACAGTTATCAGATGATTGAATTGTACATTGCCTGAAAGAAAAGGAACGAAGAATTCATTATCAAGAGAATCTGAGTGGCGTGCTATGAACATGTCAGTGGAAAAGATGATATTCTCATATTCCATGGAATAGCGCTCAAGCTGCATGATACTATGGAGCTGACCGGGAATAACTACAACTATATCGCCTGCTTCAACGTAATGCTTCTCGAAATCCAGGGTTATAAGTCCCTTTCCCTTTTTGATATATATTATCTCCATTTCATTGTGCCAGTGCTTTGGAACCTCGTAGAAATCCAGAGGAATTGAGCATGGATATGTATTATATGGAAATACAGAGTCCGCATGGGATTTGATTTCGTGGTAATTTTCGTATTCTGGTATGTTCATATATGAGCCTCCTTAGGTAAAAACACTGGATTTCTGTAATAAGATGATAGGATTGTACCATATTTTGATTATATACTGCAAGAAAAAGATGACAAATTGATATTACAATACAATCATGAATTGTTCCGTGCAGGAATAATCATATAAATAATTTGAGAAAGGAAATTATCATCATGGGTAAAGAACTTGAAAGAGGCGCAGGTGTGTTACTTCCAGTAAGCAGCATTCCATCACCTTACGGAATTGGAACAATGGGTGTTAAGGCATACGAATTTATTGACACTCTGAAAAAAGCCGGTCAGATGTACTGGCAGGTACTTCCTGTTGGACCAACCAGTTTTGGAGACAGTCCTTATCAGTCTTTTTCTGCATTTGCAGGTAACCCTTATTTTATAGACCTTGATTTTCTGATTGAAGAGGGTCTTCTTAATAAGGATGAGGTTGCAGGCACATACTGGGGAGGTAATCCTGAGTATGTTGAGTATGATGTTATATATAACGCAAGATTTAATATTCTTAAGGAGGCTTATCATGCTTGGGCTCACAAGGGAACAGAGGCTTATGAGAAGTTTTTAAGAGAGAACGAGTGGCTTGATGATTATGCTCTTTTCATGGCTATTAAGGGAGCTCATGATAACAGAGAATGGCTTAGCTGGGAGGAGGATATCAGATTCAGAGACCCACAGGCTATTGAAAGATACAGAGGCCAGCTTGGAGATGAGATTGATTTCTATAAGTTCTTACAGTATAAGTTCTACGAGCAGTGGAATAAGCTTAAGGCTTATGCAAATGCTAAGGGAATCAAGATTATTGGAGATATTCCAATATATGTAGCACTTGATAGTGCTGATGTATGGGCTAACCATTCATTATTCCAGCTTGATGAGAACTGGAAGCCTATCAATGTTGCAGGCTGCCCGCCAGATGCTTTTTCAGACTGGGGACAGAAATGGGGCAATCCAATCTATGACTGGGATAAGATGGAACAGGAGGATTTCGCCTGGTGGAAGAAGAGAATGGCTGCATCAGCTAAATTATATGATGTAACCCGAATCGACCATTTTATCGGAATCGTTCGTTATTACAACATTCCGGTTGACGGAGTACCTAAGGATGGTTTCTTTGCTAAGGGACCTGGAATTAAGCTTATCCGTGCTATTGACAGCGCTATTGGAGATGCTAAGGTTATTGCTGAGGACCTTGGAGTTGTTGTTCCTGAGGTTACTGCTCTGGTTAAAGAGTCCGGTTATCCGGGAATGAAGGTATTTCAGTTTGCATTTGACGGCAATACTACTAATGAACATGCACTTCATAATCACGAGAAGAATTATGTTGTGTACATTGGAACTCATGACAATGAGACAATGAAGGGCTACATCGGTAATGCTTCTGAGCAGAACCTTGAATATATGATGAAATATCTTGGAATCGAAGACAGAGATGATGACGAGATAATTGATACTCTGATTAGATATGCATACATGAGCGTAGCAGATACAGTAATCATCCAGATGCAGGATCTTCTTAAGAAGGACAACAGCGCCAGAATGAATCTTCCTTCAACTATTGGTACTAACTGGAAGTGGCGTATGCAGGACGGAGATTTCACTAACGAGATTAGAGACAATCTTAGAGAACTTACCAAATTATATGGAAGAAATACTAATAAATGGTATTTCCACAAGGAGGACTACATGTTATCAGATATTTGTACAAAAAATTACAACAAAGCAATCAAAGACTGCAGCAACGAAGAAATCTACACAGCTTTACTTGAGATGACTAAGACTCTTGCAGAAGGCAAAGAGAAGAACGAAGGCAAGAAGAAGGTATATTATATTTCAGCTGAGTTCCTTATTGGAAAGCTTTTATCTAACAACTTAATTAACCTTGGTGTATTTGAGCAGGTTAAAAAAGAGCTGGAAGAGAATGGCAAGAGCATCTACGAAATAGAAGAGGTTGAACCAGAACCATCACTTGGTAATGGTGGACTTGGAAGACTTGCAGCTTGTTTCCTTGATTCAATGGCAACACTTGGTCTTGCAGGAGACGGTATTGGTCTTAACTACCATATGGGTCTTTTTAAGCAGGTATTCGAGAACAACTTCCAGAAAGAGACAGCTAACCCATGGATTGAGAATCAGAGCTGGCTTACTAAGACAGATGTAACCTATGATGTATCATTTGGCGGACTTACAGTTAAGTCAAGACTTTATGATATTGATGTAACAGGCTACAATAACAGAACTAATAAGCTTCATCTTTTTGATATAGAGTCAGTAGATGAGAATATCATCCACGGAGATTCAATTAACTTTGATAAGACTGACATTGCTAAGAACCTTACATTATTCCTTTACCCGGATGACAGTGATGAGGCAGGTAACTTACTTAGAATTTATCAGCAGTATTTCATGGTTAGCAATGGTGCAAGATACATTCTTGATGAGTGTAAGAAGAAGGGCTCTAACCTTCATGACCTTGCTGATTATGCAGCTATTCAGATTAACGATACACATCCATCAATGGTTATTCCTGAGCTTATAAGACTTCTTACAGCAGAAGGAATTGGAATGGATGAGGCAGTTACAATTGTAACTAACACATGTGCATATACTAACCACACAATTCTTGCAGAAGCACTTGAGAAATGGCCTTTATCATACCTTGAGAAGGTTGTTCCACAGCTTGTTCCAATTATCAAAGAGCTTGATGCAAGAGTAAGAGCAAAATTTACAGATTCATCAGTATATATCATTGATGATAGCGGAAGAGTTCATATGGCTCATATGGATATCCATTACGGACACAGCGTTAATGGTGTTGCTTATCTTCATACCGAGATTCTTAAGGATACTGAGCTTAACAACTTCTACAGAATTTATCCTGAGAAGTTCAATAATAAGACTAATGGTATTACCTTCAGAAGATGGTTGCTTCACTGCAATGAGGAGCTTGCTTCTTACATTGAAGGACTTATCGGACCAGACTTTAAGAAGGATGCTGATAAGCTTAAAGACCTTAAGAAATATCTTGATGATGAGACTGTTCTTAACAAGCTTCTTGATATTAAGAAGGACAAAAAAGCAGCTCTTAAGAATTATCTTTTAAAAACACAGAATGTTGATATTGATGAGAATTCAATCTTCGATATTCAGGTTAAGAGACTTCATGAGTATAAGCGTCAGCAGATGAATGTTCTCTGGGTAATTTACAAGTATTACCAGATTAAAGAGGGCAACCTTCCAAAGACACCTATTACAGCTATTTTTGGTGCTAAGGCAGCTCCTGCATATACAATTGCAAAGGATATCATTCATCTTATCCTCTGCTTACAGCAGGTAATTAACAATGACCCTGAGGTAAGCCCATACCTTAAGGTAGTTATGGTTGAGAACTACAATGTATCAAAGGCAGCTAAGATTATTCCAGCTTGCGATATTTCAGAGCAGATTTCACTTGCGTCCAAGGAAGCTTCAGGAACAGGTAACATGAAGTTCATGCTTAATGGTGCTTTAACTCTTGGAACAAAGGATGGTGCTAACGTAGAGATTGGTCAGCTTGTTGGAGATGAGAATATCTACTTCTTCGGTGAAAGCTCAGAGCAGGTTATTGAACATTATGCCAAGGCTGATTACCGTGCAAAGGATTACTATGTAAATGATGCTGACATTAAGAAGCTGGTTGATTTCATAATCAGTGCTCCAGTTATGAAGGCAGGAGATGCTTCAACTCTTCTTGAGCTTCATGCAGAGCTTATTAAGAAAGACTGGTTCATGACTCTTCTTGATATCAGAGATTACATTAGAGTAAAAGAAATTGCACTTAGTGATTACGAAGACAGAAAGACATGGGCTAAGAAGATGCTCGTTAATATCAGCGAAGCAGGATTCTTCTCATCAGACAGAACAATTGCAGAATATAATAAAGATATTTGGCATCTGTAAGATTTAGGTATATAATATAAATAACAATGTCATTTAGATAAGCATTTCGTCTGTTAGGAAAGGTATCTCACAGGTTAC
>CAYTWF010000091.1:3759-7936 GCA_964441705.1 uncultured Butyrivibrio sp. | reverse complement strand
CGATTTTAAAGCTGTGGTGGAGCAAGCCCAAGGGTTAGGGATAAAGGTGATCCTCGATTGGGTGGCCAATCATACCTCGCGTGATGCCGCGTGGGTAGAAGCGCATCCCGACTGGTACCTGAGGGATAGCCTCGGGAACTTGAGCGTGATGTATGACTGGACGGATATTGCCCCGTTGGATTACGGCATACCCCAGATGCGGGAAGCGATGGCCGAAGCAATGATGTTCTGGGTCAGGGAGGCCGGGATCGACGGGTTCCGGTGCGACGTGGCCGGTGAAGTGCCTACCGATTTTTGGGAAACAGTAAAAGACTCCTTGGCCGCGTTTGACACCCGGCTATTCCTCTTGGCAGAAGCGGAAAAACCGGAATTGAACGAGTCGGTGTTCGATGCCTATTACGCCTGGGACTTCCATCATAAAATGAATAGCATAGCACAGGGAAAAGAGCCTGTCGATTCATTACGCGCTTCCCTGCAAAGAATGAATGAACGTTTTTCATCCCATGCCATACCGATGTATTTTACTTCTAATCACGATGAGAATTCATGGAGCGGTACCGAATTCGAACGGATGGGTGAAGCAGCAAAACCTTTCGCGGCACTGACCTATATGCTCCCCGGAATTCCCCTGATATACAGTGGACAGGAAGTGGGATTGAACCGCCGGCTGGAATTTTTTGAGAAGGATATTATTGAATGGGAAGATGAGGGTAGCTTCAGTGACTTCTACAGGAAGCTGAACAGATTCAAAAAGAAGAATAAAGCACTCTCAGCTCAGGAGCGTGACGGGGAGATGACAGAGATACCTAACGATTGTACTGAAAAGGTGTGGTCGTTCAAACGGGTAAATAATGGAAACGAAGTGGTTTGCGTTTTCAATTTCAGTAATGAAACCGTAAATGTCCAATTTAACGGAAATGTGCCGGGTGAAGGATTTTCTTCTTTTCCCGACACATCCCAAGTGCTCCCTGTGGAAGAAATGGAATTGAAACCCTGGGAATACAGGATCTATTCCAAATAGGGTTTCAGCTTTTCTATCCAGTTAATGATACGCCCTTCCGTCAGGTCGGGTTCGTAATCGTCATCGAGCGGTAGCCCGACGAATTTACCGTCTTTGAATGCCCTGGAATATTCGAAATCATATCCTTCGGGAGAAACTTCCCCAATAACGGTTGCTCCTTTTTGAATGACAATTTCATATAATATACCCATGGCATCCACATAGGAGCTGGGATAGATAGAAGCATCACCCAATCCGAAAAGTGCTACGGTTTTTCCCGACAGGTCCAGTTTTTCCAACTTGGGATAGAAATCATTCCAATCGTCCTGTAAGTCCTGTACTCCCCAGGTAGATACGCCCAGGATCAACACATCATGAGTTAGGAACGGCGTTTCATCACCTTCATAAATATCCGCAAGGGTGGGGGAGTAATCAGCCAGCAATTCGGCTATTTTTTCCGCCGCATTCTTGGTGTGTTCGGTGCTTGAACCGTAAATAATTGCGATCGACTTCATAAGATTATTCATTTTTTATGTTCGGAATAAACATCTACTGTTTCATACGATTAATTTATTTTTTACACTACGGTGTATGGAACTCGCTTTAATCATGTTCTTGTGTTTAATGATTTACATGCTCGTTTCACACGATTATTTTACATTTCAGTGTATGTTTGTTTCCCAACCGTGATTTTGCCTTGTTAATTACGCAAAGTTAATATAAGTTTTAAAACAGCCAAAAACAGGGGACATAATTATCGAATAATCCTATGTAACCGTTCCTCCTTTCCCAAAAAATCAGAAATGTTCTTTTAGGCTTATCCGGTTACTTTCAAATTAGGGCAACTGAAAATAAAAATGCTCTGATACTCCGTTTATATTCCTCCGGTAGGAGTTTTTCTTTTAATAGGGGGGGATGTTTAAAAATAATTAAATGTTAAGCTTTGTTTTTTTTGGAAAAATTAACAATCTTGCCTCTTTCTTCTTTTTAATTTTGTACGGCTGTTTTCGCAGCTTTCATTCTGAATAACATATATATTTTGACTGATTCACTTTAATCAGGATTTTGTTAGCGCACGGCTTAGAACTCTGCGCTAAGATTTTGCACGGTATAGGCTATAAAAGTAATATTATAATAATATATCGTAATTGTGAATGAGCTATGATGAAATGTAGATTGAATTTTTGGATGATTTTTTTTGTGGGCTTCGTTGGCCTGTTACATGCGGAAGAAAAGGAAAAGCAGATGCTGCTCTACACGCCTTACACCAAAATTTCCGTACCGCCGGGAGAAACCATTAATTACAGTATCGACATTGTGAATGAGACGGAGAGTCTCAAAAATCCTGACATTTCCGTCAGCGGTATACCCCGCGGATGGGAGTGGGAGATAAAGTCGGGCAGCTATGTCGTCAATCAGCTTGCCGTCATGCCCAACGATAAAAAATCGTTTAATCTTCAGGTGACTGTTCCGCTGCAGGTGAACAAAGGAAACTACCGTTTTGTCGTACGTGCGGGTGAAGCTGAATTACCCCTTTCAGTAACGGTATCTTCACAGGGGACTTTTAAAACCGAGTTTACTACCAACCAGCCCAATATGCAGGGCAATGCCAGATCTAATTTTAACTTCAATGCCAATCTGAACAACAAGACTGCCGAGACACAACTCTATGCCTTAATGGCGGCTGCACCCCGGGGATGGAATGTTATTTTCCGTGCCGGAGGAAAGCAGGCCACGTCGGCACAGGTGGAGCCGAACACTACTGAGAACATCAGTATTGAGATCACG
Source organism: uncultured Butyrivibrio sp. (assembly GCA_964441705.1). Taxonomy (GTDB): domain Bacteria; phylum Bacillota; class Clostridia; order Lachnospirales; family Lachnospiraceae; genus Eshraghiella. The sequence continues at coordinate 5,148 of CAYTWF010000091.1, read as the reverse complement.
CCGCCCGGCAATGTGGAGGCGGGAACCTATAAAATCCCTGTTCAGGCAACCACCGGAACCACTTCCGACGAGTTGGAACTTGAAGTGGTAGTGACTGGTTCTTACGATATGGAACTTACCACTCCACGGGGCTTGTTAAGTTCGGATATCACGGCCGGAGACACGAAACGTATTGACCTGGTCGTCAACAATACCGGATCTGCAGAATTGAAAGATATCAAACTGTCGTCGAGTAAACCCACCGGCTGGGAGGTAAGTTTTGAACCTGTTTCAGTAGAGGCGTTGAAAGCCGGTGAAACTGCAAATATCCAGGCTGTTGTCAGGGCCTCGAAAAAAGCTATCCCCGGCGATTATGCGTTGAATATCAGTGCTAATACGCCTGAGGTAAACAAAAGTGCCAGTTTCAGGATGACCGTGAAAACACCGCTGCTCTGGGGATGGATAGGTGTAGTAATTATTCTGGCAGTAGCAGGAACAATTTTTTATCTGTTCCGTAAATATGGAAGGAGGTAGAAATGGCTCAGCATGTAATTGAGTTAACCGGCCTGACAAAGCGGTACGGAGATTTTACGGCGGTAGACAATCTTGACCTGAACATACGAAAGGGGGAGATTTTTGGCCTGCTTGGACCCAATGGAGCCGGAAAATCGACTACCATCCTGATGATTCTGGGCTTGACGGAGCCTACCGCAGGCAATGTTTCGGTCTGCGGAATCAATTCTACCACTTCTCCCGTCGAAGTAAAAAGAAAAGTAGGCTATCTCCCTGAAGATGTCGGATTTTATGAAGATATGACGGGAATGGAGAACCTCATTTATACGGCAGAACTGAATGGGATTCCCCGATCTGTGGCCTGTGAAAATGCCACTTCCCTCCTTCATCGTGTGGGGCTGGGTAACGAAACGGATAAACGGACCGGAAAATATTCAAAAGGGATGAGGCAAAGGCTCGGATTGGCTGATGTCCTGATCAAAGATCCGGAAATTATCATTCTCGATGAGCCCACTTCCGGTATTGATCCTACCGGTGTGCAGGATTTTATTCATCTGATCCGCCACCTGAGTCATGAAAACGGATTGACTGTGCTCTTTTCTTCGCATCATTTGCATCAGGTACAGCAACTGTGTGACCGGGTCGGGCTGTTCGGAAAAGGACGGTTGCTTACCCTGATCGATATAAATGAGTTGCATAATAAACCGGGAGAATTGGAAGAGGTATATAACCATTATTTAGGAGGGAATGAACATGAATAATATATCAAAGCCTTTCTGGGTAATAGTGCGGAAAGAGATATCCGATTATATGAAAAGCTGGAAAGCAGTTATCCTGATCATTCTTATTGCCCTGACCTGTATGGGTTCACTCTATACGGCTCTGAGCAATATAGGT
>CAYTWF010000091.1:666-3749 GCA_964441705.1 uncultured Butyrivibrio sp. | reverse complement strand
TTTACAGCTTCAGACGGCGCTTTACCTTCGTTCGCTGTTTTTATAGGTTTCCTCGGCCCCTTGCTGGGGATCGCGCTGGGATTTGATGCAATCAATACCGAACAGAACAAAGGGACTTTAAGTCGCCTGCTGTCGCAACCTATCTACAGGGACTATATCTTAAATGCAAAATGGATAGCTGCACTTTTTGTGATTGGCATCATGCTTTTTGCTCTCGGCTTTCTGGTGATGGGCTTCGGATTGATATTTATCGGTATACCGCCGACTGCTGAGGAGTTCAGCCGTATTGTGGTCTTCCTGTTGCTTTCAATGGTCTACATTGCGCTCTGGCTCAATCTGGCGCTCTTCTTCTCTATCAAGAGCAAACAACCTGCAACATCCGCATTGTCGGGGATAGCCGTATGGTTGTTTTTCAGTCTCTTCTATAATATTATCATGAATGTGGTGGGTAAAGCACTGAGTCCCTCGCCTATGGCTATGCCTGATCAGGTCGTCCGCTACCAGAAGTTTATGTTGAATTTACTACGATTTTCACCCGGGGAATTGTTCCAGGAGATCACTATGACCATGTTGATGCCTTCGGTGAGGAGTCTTGGACCACTCACATTCGAACAGATGGATGGTGCTATCCCAAGTCCTCTGTCATTGGGGCAGAGTTTACTGGTGGTATGGCCTCAACTCACAGGATTAATCTCCATCGCGCTCCTCTTTTTTATGTTTGCTTACATTTCATTTATGAGGAAAGAGGTACGCTCAAGGTGACAGAACACCGATATTTTTTTGCTTGTCTGAGATTTTTGTGCATCTTTGTACTCAGATTAACTAAGTCGGATCCATTCTGCCTCCCGGTATCCAAAAGCGCGTAATACAGGCTGTATCTGTGAATTTGTCAGGTGATTATCTGTTTTTCTTGCCTGTTCCGGAACCAGGGAAATGGTAAATGTAACCAGTTATGTATAAGACAAACAGAAAAAAAACGATTCAGTCGATTATCTATTCTTTGTTGATAGTCGCTGTTGTTTCATGTGGATTAAAAAAGGAGGAACAACAGGTTGACCAGACTGATCAGGAAGAGACAAGTTGTGTGTATGAATATGGGATATGCGTCGATTCGCTGGATGTAATCCATTATGAAATAGGGCGTGGGGAGTATCTTGCCACTATTTTGTCTAATCTGGGATTTGAAGCCAATAAAAGGGAGAAGATTATAGATGCGGTATCTTCCATTTATCCTCCTTCAAGATTGCAGGTTGGAAATTCATATGCGGCAATCACCGACTCTACATCGACCGTGAAATATGTTGTTTTTGAAAAGTCGCGTACCGATTACGCTGTAGTAGATTTAAGTGGCGATACAATCAGTGTATATGATTATACAAAACCGGTTACCCTGAAACGTGAATATGCAGAAGGAACAATTAACTCTTCACTGTGGAATGCGATTATGGATACCGGTGCACCGGCTTTGCTGGCACTTAAACTCTCGGATGTATATGCCTGGCAGGTCGACTTCTTTGATGTCAAAAAAGGCGATTCGTTCCGCTTGATGTATGACGTAGCCTATATAGACGATACTACTAGGGTAGGAATCTCTTCTATCGAAGGGGCAGTTTTCACGCACCAGGGGAAGAAGTTCCGGGCGATCCCGTTTCAACAGGATTCCATCATGGAGTTTTTTGACGAAGAGGGAAATAGTCTGCGGAAAGCATTTTTAAAAAATCCTCTTGATTTTTTCCGCATTACGTCGAAGTTTTCCAACTCCCGCTTCCATCCCATATTGAAACGTCATCGTCCGCATCATGGCGTGGATTATGCCGCACCGGTGGGTACGCCCGTAAAGACGATTGGCGACGGGGTAGTAGTTGAAAAAGGATTTCAACGTGGTGGAGCGGGGAATTTTCTGAAGATAAAACACAATACCACCTATACGACCACTTATATGCATCTTAGCCGCTTTGCCAAAGGGATTGAGAAAGGGAGTCGGGTAAAGCAGGGGGATGTGATCGCTTACGTAGGTTCTACCGGACTCTCTACCGGCCCTCATCTCGATTTCCGGGTACACGAGAACAATCAGCCCGTCAATCCCCTTACCATCGAGTCGCCTCCCTGCCTGCCGGTGAGGCCTGAATTGAGGGATAGCTTTATGCTTGTGCAGGACAGGGTGATGTTTCAACTGGATAGTTTACGGATGGCAGGACAGTTGTTCGCGGAAGAGGAGCAGGTCCCTGATTCCTTAACCCTTATACCGTCCCACTCCTGAAATCGTCCACTATCCCGTTCCTGATCGTCTCGCATGGATCCTGAGCGTGTCACCCGCTCCGTTTATGAAATAAAAAGAAGGGTATACCACACAAGTGAAATGCCCCCAAAAGGTTAGACAAAGATCTTTTGGGGGCATTATTGCGACAGTTACTGAGATATCCTGTTTATTCTGTGAAACTGGTATACATTTTGAAACTGTTCGCCGGGACGGTGATGTTTGTGGTCGATGTTACATTCAACGGCGGTTCGCCGGGCGTCATATAATTATACCAGGTACCGGTTTTCGGGAAGGTGGCCGAAATAGGGTCATTGGTGAAGTTCCCTATCACCACTACCTGTTTCGCCTCGCCAAAAGAGGAAAGGGTGATAAACCGGCCGTCCTCCCAGAATGAGGGTGTTACTTTCCAATCGAGTTCTGCGGTCGCGTTGAACAGTTCCGGATGATCGAAACGGAGGGAAACCAGTTTTGTGTAAGTATCGTGTAGTTCCTTTCGCTGTGGTACATCCATATATTCCCACTTCACCGGTTTTTTTCCGGTACGTCCGTTATAATCGATCGAAACATCATATCCCAACTCGCCGAATTGCCAGATCATTTTCGGGCCGGGTACGGTAAAGAAAAAGGCGGCATTGGTCGCAAGTTGTGACATGCGGGTATTAAGGTTCGTCCTTAAAATACCAACACCTTCTTGCGTTTGTTCGTACGCCATTCGCTCTTCGTCGTGACTTTCCATATAGCTTATCAAGCTATTAGCGGGGCGGGAAGAGGTCTTGTAATAAGTTCCTCTGAAATCAGAACTTTTACCCGCAGCAGAATTCCG
>CAYTWF010000091.1:0-656 GCA_964441705.1 uncultured Butyrivibrio sp. | reverse complement strand
CCATACCATCATTCCCTCCTCACTTAGTTTGAACTCTTCACGATCATCACAAAAATGCTCCAGAATCACGTATGCATCCTCTTTTACCTCTTTTACTGCTTCATTGTAATACTTCAGGATAGCAATGCGGGTCGGATCATATGCACTATTATCATTATTGGGATTTCCGTTTTTATTTTGTGTAAAACCTTTAGTCAGGTCGAAACGGAAGCCGTCTATATTGTACTCTTCCAGCAAGAATTGCAGGTTACGTTTTACAAAATCGACTACCAGTGGCGACTCATGATTGAAATCGTGAAATACGCTCCAAGGGTGAGGTGCTGTTACGTTAAAGTAAGGATTATTAGCTGCCGTACGGTTGTTCGCGGAATCCCACCACATTCTGGCGAAGGGATTGGCGCCGGTAGCATGGTTATATACCACATCAAGAATTACCGCTATTCCACGTCTGTGACATTCGTCGATAAATTCCTTATACATCCTGTCGGTTCCATAAGCCTTATCCATCGCAAAAAAGAATGCAGGGTTGTATCCCCAACTGTCGTTGCCGTCGAACTCCTGTACAGGCATCAGTTCAATGGCATTTATACCGAGGGATTGCAGGTAATCGAGTTTGGCCATAGCGCCGTTGATATCACCGCTCTCTGTAAAATCAC
>CAYTWF010000090.1:0-7987 GCA_964441705.1 uncultured Butyrivibrio sp. | reverse complement strand
TAATGAGCGACAATAAGAATCACTGGTTTGTTGACCAGAAATCAGGCCAGGTATATTCAGCCAGTAAAATGTCAATGCTTGAGCGTGCAGGAATAACGGGTGTACTTTTTATAAGTGTAAGCTATGACAGTGTTTTTGAACCATTTTCACAGACAATTATTAATAATTACGGTGCCTTTGTAACAGATGATGATGGCAATGCAGTATTTTGCAAGGATGATTTTGAGGAAAAGAATTCCAATTATATTTTATCCTATGATGATTTTACAGAGATACATGATAAAGATAACAGCAGCTATAAAATTATTTCCAGTGATTCCGCCACAACAGGCTGGAAGGTATGGATGTATAAGCCGGATAGACTGATGATATCATCAATGAGACCAATAACGATGATAACAATTATTGCATTTGCAGTATGCGCGGTGGCGGCTGTATTCAGCATTGTTACAACCTCGGAATTTATTATTAAACGAATAACAAGACTTCAGAAGAACATGCGTCAGGTTGAAAAGGGTAATCTTATGGTTACTGTTGAATGCGACAGTGAGGATGAGATTGGAGACCTTATTAACGGCTTTGACAATATGCTTCGTAAGCTGAACACACTTATTAATGAGGTGTATGACAGCAAGCTTAAGGAAAAGGAGTACGAAATGAGGGCACTGCAGGCTCAGATTAACCCTCACTTCCTTTATAATACACTTTCGCTTATTAACTGGAAGGCTATTGAGGCTGGGGAACAGGACATAAGCAAAATAACACTTTCTTTGTCCACCTTTTACAGAACCTCCCTTAATAAGGGTAAGAATGTTATGAACATCTCTGATGAAATCGACAACATGAAGTCATACATGAGCATACAGCTTATGATGCATGATGGCGATTTTGATGTGGTAATGGATATTGATAAGTCAATTCTTCATTATAAAACACTTAACCTGATTCTTCAGCCGCTTATTGAGAACGCAATTGACCATGGTATAGATTTGAAGACTGAGGGTAAGGGACGCATAACAATTGCAGGCCGTGAGATAGATAATGAAATCGAGCTGTCCGTAGAGGACAATGGAGTCGGAATGACACAGGAGCAGGCGGAGAGAATTATTACCGAGAATTCTAAGGGCTATGGTGTCAGAAATGTTAATGAAAGAATCAAATTATACTACGGTGAACAATATGCACTAAAAATAATAAGTGAGGTTGGAAAAGGCACCAAGGCTATAGTAAGATTTCCTAAAGTGGAATGATGTTTTTTGTACATATTTAACATCTTAAAAAATCAACATGTTTCAAAAATAATTGATATATACTAAATTGAATAGTCATTTTATAATAAAGGAGCATTAAGAAATAAGTTTGCTTCTTTATTTTTTTTGATTCGGATTGATTCGATGAAAGAATAACTGGGGGAAGCAGACTACAATTAAAAAGGAGGAATTTTCAAATGAAATTCAAGAGAGTAGCAGCTTTATTTTTAGTAGGCGCTATGTGTACAGCATCAGTTGTTGGTTGTACAAAGAAATCTACTAGCACAACAGGCTCTGATGTAACAAAGGGTGAGGAAACAACAACAGCACCTAAGGAAGAGGAGAAAATCACTGCTGAAATCACTGTATGGGGACCAGCAGAGGACCAGGATGAGAAGAATGGTTCATGGTTATCAACTCAGTGTGATGCTTTCAACGCAGCACATCCTAACTGGGATTTAACATTCAAGTATGGTACTTGTTCAGAAGGTGATGCTGGTAAGACAGTTTCTACTGACCCTTCAAATTCAGCTGATGTTTACATGTTTGCTAACGATCAGATTAACACTCTTATCGATGCAGGCGCAATCGCTAAATTAGGCGGAGATACAGCTCAGTATGTTAAAGATACTAACGGTAAAGCAATCGTTGACTCTGTAACAGTTGATGGCGACATCTATGGTGTTCCATTTACTACTAATACATGGTTCATGTATTATGATAAGAGCGTTTATACAGATGAAGACATTAAGAACCTTGATACTATGGTTGAAAAAGGAAAGGTTGCTTTCCCACTTACTAACTCATGGTATATTGCTTCTTTCTATGTAGCTAATGGATGTACTCTTTTCGGAGATGGTACAGACAATGAAACTGGTATTGATTTCTCAGGCGATAAGGCAGTAGCAGTAACTAACTACCTTGTAGACCTTGCAGCAAATGCTAACTTTATGAACGATGCTGATGGCGCTGGTGTTGCCGGACTTAAAGACGGTTCAGTTAAGGCTATCTTCTCAGGTTCATGGGATTACGGCAATGTTAAAGAAGCACTTGGCGATAACATGGGAATCGCAGCACTTCCTTCAATCACAATTGATGGAGAAGCTAAGCAGATGAAGTCATTTGCTGGTTCAAAGGCAATCGCTGTTAACCCTAACTCAAAGAATATGCAGGTTGCAGTTGCTCTTGCACTTTTCCTTGGAAGCGCAGATGCTCAGCAGTCACATTATGAATTAAGAAGCATTGTTCCATGTAACACAGAACTTCTTGCAAAGGATGCTATTGCATCAGATGCACTTGTTACAGCACAGAACACAACATTTGATTCAACATCAATTCTTCAGCCATTCGTATCTAACATGGGTAACTACTGGACACCAGCAGAGAACTTTGGTAAGTCAATCATGAACGGTGAAGTTACTAAAGCTAATGCAGCTGAGAAGACAGAGGAACTTAACACTTCTCTTAACACAGCAGTAGTACAGTAAATAAGAATTATTATCAGTAGTACATAATTTTAAGTGCTCCAGTGAACAGCAGTGCTCCTGGAGCACTTAATAAGTAAAAATAAAAACCACGAAATAATCAATAAGGGTGGTAGAAAGTAAGGAGGTCGAGGACGGATGAAAGGAAACAAAGCCAGGAAAAAAAGAGTCAGTGATTTTCCTAATCCATATTCCGTTACTAAAGCTGTAAAGAATGGTGACATTTATACAAGAATGTCCATACTTATCATGGGTTTTGGAAATCTCGTGAGAAAGCAGATAGTAAAAGGCATATTATTTTTAGCAGCAGAAGCAGCATACATTTATTTTATGGTGGTACAGGGTGCAGCTAAGCTAACCGATTTGTTCCATCTTGGAGGCCAGGAGCAGGTAGAGATATATAATGAAGCTCTTGGATATTACGAATATCAGCAGGGAGATAATTCACTTCTCATGCTGTTATATGGTGTAGCAACCATATTTATTACTATTGCATTTGTACTTATATGGAGAGCCAATCTTAAGAGCGCATATAAGGCACAGTGTATAGCTAAATCAGGCAAGCAGCCTGATTCATTTGGACAGGACATAAAGAACTTGTTTAACAAGGATTTACATAAACTCCTTTTAACACTTCCTATGGCCGGAATTTTAATGTTTACAGTACTTCCACTTGTATTCATGATTCTTATGGCATTTACTAATTACAGCAAGATTGATTCCCATTTAACAATTTTTAACTGGGTAGGACTTGCCAATTTCGGCAAGGTATTAAATTTCAAGGATTCAATTGGTGGAACCTTCTGGCCTGTACTTGGATGGACACTCATCTGGGCAGTGCTTGCAACCTTTACCAACTATATTCTTGGTATGATTCTTGCAATTGTAATTAACAGGAAGAATACTAAAGGAAAAGCTTTTTGGAGATTCTGCTTCGTATTATCAGCAGCAGTACCTCAGTTCGTATCATTACTTTTAATGAGAACTATTTTTAATGATAATGGTATTGTTAATACTTTACTTAAGAATGCCGGAATTATTACCAATTCCATTCCTTTCTGGTCAAACGCAACCTTAGCCAGAGTAATGGTTATTGTAATTAACCTTTGGGTAGGTATTCCTTTCACAATGCTTCAGGTTACAGGTGTTCTTCAGAATATTCCTACAGACCTTTATGAAGCAGCAAAGGTTGATGGTGCTGGACCGGTTAGAACCTTCTTCAGCATTACCCTTCCATATATGTTATTTGTAACATCACCTTACCTTATTACAACATTTACAGGTAATGTTAATAACTTTAACGTTATTTTCCTTCTTAGTGGTGGTAACCCAACGCCTGTTGGTTCTACAGCCGGTAAGACCGACCTTCTTGTTACATGGTTGTACAAGCTGACAATTGATAATCAGTACTATAACCTCGGTGCAGTTATTGGTATTATGACATTCGTGGTAATGGCTGTTGTATCCCTCATCACATATCACAATACCGGTTCATATAAGAATGAGGAGGGATTCCAATAATGAGCAGAAAAAGAGTTACTTCAGCTGCCAGAGTAAAGAAAACTATTGGAAATGTATTCGTACATATTTTTCTTGCGATATTCGCATTTATTTGGGTACTTCCTATACTCTGGGTAATAATGATAAGCTTTAAGGAAGAAAAGGGTATGTATATTTCAACCCTTATTCCAAAGGCATTTACTTTTGCCAATTATAAAAAATTATTTACAGACACCAATATTCTGAACTTCCCACAGATGTTCTTGAATACACTTATAATCGCTATTTTTGTATGCATCATTTCAACGTTTTTCGTGCTTTCAGTTTCATACTGTATGTCACGTATGCGTTTTAAGATGAGAAAGCCTTTCATGAATGTAGCACTTATCCTTGGCATGTTTCCTGGCTTTATGTCAATGATAGCAATATACTACATTCTGAAATCCATTGGTCTTTCAGAGGGCGCCATGATCAGAGTTGCGCTGATTCTGGTGTACTCTGGGGGATCTGGGCTTGGCTTCTATATAGCCAAAGGTTTCTTTGATACAATACCTAAATCAATTGATGAAGCAGCATTTATTGATGGTGCTACACGCTGGCAGGTATTTACAAAAATCACAATACCACTTAGTAAGCCAATTATTGTGTATACAATACTTCAGTCATTTATGGCTCCGTGGCTCGACTTTATTTTCGCAAAGGTTATCTGTCGTGCCAACAAGGATTACTTCACAGTATCAATTGGTCTGTGGAACATGCTTGAGAAAGAGTATGTAACCCAGTGGTTTAACTGCTTCGCAGCTGGTGCTGTATGTATTTCAGTTCCTATTGCAATTCTTTTCATGTGCATGCAGAGATGCTACCGTGAAGGCGTATCAGGAGCTGTTAAAGGCTAAAAAATATATTGGATATTTCCTTAATTGTTGGTATACTGTAGGTAGCTGACAAAATAATACAAAAAGGAAATAATTATATGAATAAAATATTCAGAACAATTATTGCACTTGGCGTGGGGGCTTGTACCCTCATGCTAAGTGCATGTGATTTTATGGGAAAGAATTCCACAGATATAACGGAGCTTGAAACAGAGACAGACGTGGAATATGGAAGACAGATGCAGACAGCAGTCACTACTCCATATGGCAAATATCCGGAGCTTATAACCTACACACTTGGTAAAATGTCCGGAAGCAATAATTCCAATATGCCTGCAGGAGATACCTATGAGGATAATGCTTACACAAGATTCCTTAAGGAACTTCTTAATGTTCAGAATGAGGACACCTTTGAAGACCTGGATGAGCAGTATGATTCCAGTGTCTCAATGGCAATTTCCGCTGGAGAGATTCCTGATATTATGGTTGTTACTAATATAGAAGATTTACAGCAGCTGGTGGACTATGACATGATTGCAGATTTGACCGATGCTTATGAGAACTGCATGAGTGATACCATTAAATCCATTTATTCCAGCTACAGTAGCAATATACTTAATGGAGTCACCTTCGATGGCAAAATAATGGCTATTCCTGAGACTAATATTGAAGATGGACCTAATCTTATATGGCTTAGAAAGGACTGGATGGATATTCTGGGACTTGAGGCACCTAAGACTCTTGCAGATGCAGAGTATATTATAAGCCAGTTTATTGAGAAGGACCCGGGAGAAAATGGAGCAGGCAATACAATAGGTCTTGTATGCGACCCAAGCCTGTGCGGCGGCTGCGGCTACAGTAATGAATATCTGCTGGATATAGTATTTGCTACATATAACGCATATCCTAAGCAGTGGATATACAACAGTGATGGAGAGGTTGTGTATGGTTCAACTCAGCCAGAGGCTAAGGCGGCTCTTGAACACATAAGGGAGCTTTATAACAGTGGAATACTGGACACCGATTTTTTGCTTAGAACCAGCAGTAATATAATTGAGCTTATTGTTAATGGTCAGTGTGGTTCGTTTTTTGGACCATGGTGGGCACCTAATAATCCTTTAATGGATGCAGTGGAAGCTGACCCAACAGCAGACTGGGAGCCGTATCTTCTTGCAACAGCAGAGGATGGCTCAACAAGCTTTTATTCTAAGAATCCTTCATACAAATATGTTGTTGTAAGAAAGGACTTTGAACATCCGGAGATTGTCTGCAAAATAATAAGTGCTCTTTTTGACTATGGAAGATATAACGCTGATGATAATGAGGAGTTCAAACGCTATTATCAGAATAATGTTGACCCGACTGCAAGACCAATTGCAATAAATGTTGATTACAGCAATGCACTTTCTCTTTGCTATGAGGAGATTTCAAAGGCCCTTAGTGGGGAAAAAGAAGGAGATTCTCTTAATTTTCTTGAAAAATCCTACTATGAAGCCTGTACCAGATATATTAATAATCCATATAAGGCAACACCAGAGGACTGGGCGGCATATTCATCGAGAATAACGGCATGCAAGCTTTTGGCAGAGGGAAAAATGGTTAAAATAACCTCACTGTTTTTTGATGAAACTGACACCATGGCAAGTCAGTGGTGGAAGCTGGAGGATATGGAGAAGCAGATGTATCTTCAGATAGTTACAGGGGAAAAAGAGCTTGATGAATTTGACAGCTTTGTAGCTGACTGGAATGAACAGGGTGGAGCTGTAATTACTAAGGAAGTATCAGACAGATTATCAGAATAACACAATCATGAAAGGATTAATACTATGGGTAAACACAAAATCGCCAGACGCATAATATCGATTATGCTGGCTGCTGTTCTTGCTGCCGCCTTTTTAACAGGCTGTAATCAGTCTGATAAAAAGGATAGCACTTCTTATGCTGATGATGAGAACAGAATTGACGACAAATACGGTAACTGCTATCAGGTTCTTTTATATTCCTACTGCGACAGCAATGGGGATGGAATAGGTGATATTCAGGGACTTATATCCAAGCTGGATTATATTCAGGACCTTGGATTCACAAGTATATGGCTTTTGCCAATTAATTCATCTCCTACATATCACAAATATGATGTAATTGACTACTATTCAGTTGATGAGCAGTATGGAACGCTGGAGGATTTTGACCAGCTTATTACTGCCTGTGATGAACGTAATATTGACATATATCTTGACCTTGTTATTAATCATACGTCAACAAAGTCAGAGTGGTTTAAGGAAGCGCTTGCATATTATAAGTCACTTGGAGCAGATGAGGAGCCGGATTATTCCGCATGCCCGTATGCAGAGTATTATAATTTTAAGAAGGCAGATACTGTACCAAATGGCTGGTATCGTGTATCAGGAACACAGTGGTGCTATGAATGTGTATTCTGGGATCAGATGCCGGACCTTAATCTTGATTCAGCTGCAGTAAGAACAGAGATTGAAAAGATTGCTAAATTCTGGATGGACAAGGGCGTTTCCGGATTCAGGATGGATGCAGCACTGCATTATTATGAGACTAATAATGATAAAAGTACAGAGGCTCTTAAATGGTTCTATGATTATGTGGAGTCAGTTAATCCGGAATGCTTTGTTGTCGCAGAAATATGGGATTCATACAGTACAATTCAGAAGTTCTATGAAAGTGGAGTTGATAGTATATTCAATTATACACTTGGCGGACAAAGTGGTATTCTTGTTAAAACAGTTAACAGACTTGGTAACGGCAGTGCAGGCTCAGACCTTGCCGGTAATATAGTGTCTGAATATAACACATTTATGGATATTAACCCTGATATTGTGGATGGTATTTTTATCTCCAATCATGA